>JBBCJM010000028.1:0-17058 GCA_037190175.1 Paracoccaceae bacterium
CGATTTCCGCGCGGAAATCGCCGGAACCCTCAGTGCACCGCGGGCGGCGGGCCGGGGCCCTTGGCCAGCGGCGGCCGCGCCGCGATCCGGGCGAAGGGCGAGGTCGGGGGCAGCAACAGCGGGTGCAGTTCGCGCGCGATGGCCAGCGCCCGGGCGCGGCTGGCGGGCGGGGGCGCGAAGAGGGGCGGCCGCGGGATCGCCGCCGGGGGGGCCGGCGCCTGCTGCGCCAGCCCGTGGGCGGTCTTGTCCCAGTAGAAGGGGCAGGCCACCAGTTCCCACAGCGCCTTGTAGCCGGCCAGCGCTCCCATCGGGAAATAGAGGTGCAGCGCCGGCAGCCATACCCAGGACATGCGATGCGCCGTCCGCCGCATCCCGACCCAGGCGGCCAGCAGGGTGACCACCTCGCTGGCCACGAAGAGCCCGGTCAGCCCCAGCATCGCGCCGGCCGGCAGCGCCGCCGCCACCGGGTGCCAGAGCCCGAAGGCCACCAGCCAGAACGACCACAGGACCGGCGCCAGCAGGAACTGCGACAGCGTGCCCAGGAACAGCACCTGGAAGCCCCAGAACCCCCGCGGCCCCAGCTGTCGCCACAGCAGCCGCGGGTCGCGCATGTGCACGGCCCAGGTCATCATGTAGCCCTTCAGCCAGCGCGACCGCTGGCGCACCCAGGGCCAGGGGCGGCAGTTGGCTTCCTCTTCCGTCACGGTGTCGATGAGCTCGGTGCGGTAGCCGTGGCGGCAGAGGCGGATGCCCAGGTCGGCGTCCTCGGTCACGTTCCAGGCGTCCCAGGCGCCCAGACCCTCCAGCGCCTCGCGGCGGAAGAACAGGGTCGTGCCCCCCAGCGGCACCGGCAGGCCAAGGCGCGCCAGCCCGGGCAGCACCACCCGGAACCAGGCCGCATAGTCCATGGTGAAGCAGCGCGCCAGCCAGTTGGCCCGCGGGTTGTAGAAGTCGAGCACCCCTTGCAGGCAGGCGACCTGCGGCCCGCGTTCGTGGAACCTTTGCACCACGCGGCGGATCTGGTCGGGGGCCGGCGCGTCCTCGGCGTCGTAGACCCCGATGATCGTGCCGCGGCAGAGGCCGAGGGCATAGTTCAGCGCCCGCGGCTTGGTCTTCACCCGGCCGGGCGGCACCACCACCACCTGCATCCAGGGCGGCAGGCCGGCGCCGGCCAGCGCGGCCCGGGTCATGTGGTCCTCGGACTCGACCGCCAGCACGATGTCGAGCCGGTCGCGGGGATAGTCCAGCCGCTCCAGCCGGCGGACCAGCCGGGGGGCGATATTGGCCTCGCGGTAGAGCGCGACCATGACCGAGACCACCGGCAGCCGCGCCACCACCGGGGCGGGGCCGGGGTCGGGGGCGGTGCGGGGGGCGGCCAGCAGCGCCAGCGCCTTCAGCCCGTTGGTGGCGGCCAGCGTCAGCACCGCCCAGCCGGCGAAGAGCGCGCCCATGGCCCAGGGCGCGGCCCAGACCCCCAGCCCCAGCAGCGCGAGCCCGGCCACCACCCAGAGCCCGGCATTGCCGCCGCCCCAGCCGCGGCTGCTTTCCCGCGCGGGCACCGAAAGCTCGGCGGCGCGTGCCATGGCCGGCCCTTCCTGCGCCAGCACCGCGGCCTCGATCCGGGCGGCGGGGGCGAGGCCCATGGCCACTGGCCCGAAGACCTCGCGCAACTCGGCCTCGCAGCGGGCGAAATCCTCGGGGTGGGCGGCCAGCACCACCGTGGCCCCGCCCGCCCGCCGCCAGGGCAAGAGCCCCTCGCGCAGCGCCCGCGGCCCGCCCCAGGCGGAAAGCAGGCCGGGCTCGGGCGGCAGCGCCAGCGGGTCGGCCTGCCGGGCGCCCCAGTGCCGGGCCATGGCGGCGTAGAGCACCTCCTCCCCCACCAGCCCCCGGTCGAGCAGGATCCCGGCCAGCCGCCCGCCGTGCCGGCGGCGGATGTCCATCGCGTGCAGAAGCGCGTCGTGGCCCACCAGCCCCTCGGCCCGCAGCCGGGCGGCGAATGCCTGCGCCGCATCGGGCGCCGGGGAAAGGGGCGCGACGTGCAGGGTCACGGCAGGAACGCGGGCATGGGGCGGCTCAGGCAAGGCAGACGCCCGGAGCCTCGCCGCCCGATGGTTAATATCCGGTTAAGAGGCGCGCCTCTCGCGCATCGCCGCGGCGAAGCGGTCGAAGAGGTAATAGCTGTCCTGCGGCCCGGGGCTGGCCTCGGGATGGTACTGCACCGAGAAGACCGGCTTGCCCTCGATCCGCAGCCCGCAGTTCGAGCCGTCGAACAGGCTCACATGCGTCTCCTTCACCCCCGGGGGCAGGGTCTGGCTGTCCACGGTGAAGCCGTGGTTCATCGAGGTGATCTCGACCTTGCCGGTCTCCAGGTCCTTCACGGGGTGGTTGGCGCCGTGGTGGCCGTGGTTCATCTTGACCGTGCGCGCGCCCACCGCCAGCGCCAGCATCTGGTGGCCGAGGCAGATGCCGAAGACCGGCAGCCCGGCCTCCAGCACGCCCCTGATCATCGGCACCGCGTATTCGCCGGTCGCCGCGGGGTCGCCGGGGCCGTTCGAGAGGAACACGCCCTCGGGGTTCAGCGCCAGCACGTCCTCGGCCGAGGCCGTGGCGGGCAGCACGGTGACCTCGCAGCCCGCCGAGGCCAGCGAGCGCAGGATGTTGCGCTTGGCGCCATAGTCCACGGCCACCACCCGCAGCCCCGGCCCCTCGCGCCGGCCATAGCCCGCGGGCCAGGCCCAGCGGGTTTCATCCCAGCGGTAGGACTGGCGGCAGGAGACTTCCTTGGCCAGATCCAGCCCCACCAGCCCCCGCCAGGCCCGGGCGCGGGCCACCAGTGCGGCGATGTCGAACCGCCCCTCGGGGTCATGGGCCAGCGCGGCATGGGGCGCGCCCTGCCGGCGGATCGCGCGGGTCAGCCGCCGGGTGTCCAGGCCCCCGATCCCGATCCGGCCCTTGCGCGCCAGCCACTCGTCCAGCCGCGCGGCGGCGCGCCAGTTCGACGCCTCGGTCGGGTCCCATTTCACCACCATGCCGGCGGCGAAGGGATCGGCGGTCTCGTCGTCCTCGGGGTTGGTGCCGGTATTGCCGACATGGGGAAAGGTGAAGGTCACGATCTGCCCGGCATAGGAGGGGTCGGTCATGATCTCCTGATAGCCGGTCATCGCGGTGTTGAAGACCAGCTCCGCCACCGTCTCGCCGGTGGCGCCGAAGCCCTGGCCGTAGAAGACGGTTCCGTCCGCCAGCGCGAGGCAGGCGGTCGGTCGGGCGGGGTGGGACGGCATGGGGCGACTCCCTGTCGGCGGGCGTGCGGAACCTAGAGAGGCGGGCGGATGGGGTCAAGGGCGCGCCGTCCGCCCTCGACCCGGCCCGGGCGCCGGGGTAAAGCGGCGAAGGCGGGGGGCGAGGGTGATGGACGCAGGGTCGCTGCCGCAGGTGCTGGACTTCATCCGGGCGAACTTTCCGCTCGTCCCGGTCCCGACCGTGCCGGAGATCCGCCTGCACAAGGCCGGCCCGAGGAGCGGGCTCTGGCGGCTGGCCGAACGGGACGGCGGCTTCGGCGCCCCCTACTGGGCGCATTGGTGGGGCGGCGGGCTGGCGCTGGCGCGGCATGTCCTCGACCATCCCCAGACGGTGGCCGGCCGCCGGGTGCTGGATCTGGGCTGCGGTTCGGGCCTCGTCGGCATCGCGGCGGCGAAGGCGGGTGCCGCGATGGTCATGGCCGCCGACACCGACCCCTATGCGCTGGCGGCGGCGGGGCTGAACGCCGCGGCCAACGCGGTGACGATCCTGCCGTTGCCGGGGGACATGACGGCGGGGGCGCCGCCGGAGGTCGACATCGTGCTGGTGGGCGATCTGTTCTACGACCGCGATCTCGCGCTGCGGGTCACGGGGTTTCTCGACCGCTGCCTCGCCGCCGGCATCGGGGTTCTGGTGGGCGACCCCGGGCGCGAATATCTGCCCCGCCCGCGGCTGCGGCGGCTGGCCGAGTACCCCGGGCCGGACTTCTCGGACACGGGGCGATCCGGCGGGCGGACGAATGCCGTCTTTTCGTTCGGGCCCGCCCTGGGGTAGGATCGGCCCGTGAAGGGGGAGACGGCGATGGATCTGCGCACACGGCTGCAACAGGCGCTGAAGGAGGCGATGAAGGCGCGCGAGGCCGACCGGCTCTCCACCCTGCGGCTGATCAACGCCGCGATCAAGGACCGCGAGATCGCGCTGCGCGGCGACGGCGCCGAGGGCGACCTGGGCGAGGCCGAGATCACCGGCATCCTGGCCAAGCTGGTGAAGCAGCGCCAGGAATCGGCGCGCGCCTATGAGGAGGGCGGGCGGATCGACCTGGCCGAGAAGGAACTGGCCGAGATCCGGGTGATCGAGGAATTCCTGCCCCGGCAGCTGTCGCCCGCCGAGGTCGAGGCCGCCGTCGCCGCCGCCATCGCGGAACTGGGCGCCACCGGCATCCGCGACATGGGCCGGGTGATGGCGGCGCTGAAGGCGCGCCACGCGGGGCAGATGGACTTCGGCGCCGTGGGCCCGATGGTGAAGGCGCGGCTGGCCTGAGGCAGGCCGGGGGCGCTCATCGAGCCTGCCGGCTCTCTTCGCTCGGATGCCCCGGGGGACGCCCAGCGAAAGAGAGCCGAAAGGCTCGATGAGCGGCCCTAGAAAGCCCCGAAGGCGCGCCGCAGGAAGCCCACGGCGCGGGCCAGTGCCTGTTCGCCGGCGGCATGGCTCAGGTCCATCTGGTATTCGTGGATCAGCGGCGGGCGGTGGTTCTCGGCGAAGAACAGGGTCTCGACCGCCAGCCCCTTCGCCTCCATCGCCCGCACCAGCGCCTGCGACTGCGGCAGGAGCGGATCGGCGTTGCCGGCCGAGACGAAGGCGGGCGGCAGGCCGTCGGGCAGGTTGGCGGGGATCGAGAACTCGGCCAGATCCGGGGCCGCGCGCCAGTCGTTGCGGCCGAAATGGGCCCGCATCGCCAGATCCATGACCTGCCCGGCCAGCCCGCCCTCGGGCAGGGTGGCGGCGTCATAGCTGCCGCAGAACAGCACCAGCCCCCGCAGCCCGTAGGCCGGCAGCGCCGGGGCCAGCCGCAGCCGGGCGGCATAGGCGGGGTCGACCAGCGCGATGGCGGTCTGCGCCGCGATCTGCGCCCCGGCCCCGTCGCCGGCCAGCACCACCCGGTCGATGGCCAGCCCGCGCGCCGGCCCCTCGCGCGCCAGCCAGCCCAGCGCGGCGTTGACCTGCCGGGCCGGCACCGGGTGCCGCGCCTCGGGCGCCGGGGTGTAGGAGACGACCATCGCCGCCGCCTCGGCCCCCGCCGCCAGCAGGCGCACGTAGTTGCCCACGTTCCGCGGCGAGCCCGAGACCCAGGCGCCGCCATGCACCCAGACCACCACCGGCCAGCCGCCCACCGGCGGCTCGCCCGGCGGCAGGATCAGGTCGAAGCCGGTGTCGGGATCGGCGGGGTCCGCGACCCCCCGCGTCTCGACCAGCCCGGCCGGCACCCGCGGCGCCAGCGCCGCCATCGCCGCCTGCGCCTCGCGGTCCAGCGCCCAGCGCAGCGCCATCGCCCCGGGCCAGGGGGTGACGAGATGGGCCGCCGCCAGCACCCCGGCCAGCAGGGCCAGAAGCAGGAGCAGGCGGAAGAGGAAACGGATCATCGGCCTGCCCCCCTGGCGCGTCGCCCCCAGACTGCGGGGTGGTTCGCGATTCGGGAATAGGGTGATCCGGCGCCCGCCTGCCGACCGCGGGCCCCCGGATCGGCAGGGATCCGGCCATCGCCCGCGCGCCGCGGACGCCGGGCTTTCCCCCGCCGCGCCGGCGTGACATCAGCAGGCCTGGCGCCGCGATGTGCAAGCGGGAGGTGCGATGCGGCTGGAGATCGTCGACGGATTCCGCGGGTTCTTCCTGTTCTTCATGATGGTCACCCACGTGCAGGGGCTGGTCCATGCGCCCTGGGGCGTGTTCAACCACCATCACTTCGGCTGGGTCGAGGATGCGCAGGGCTTCGTGTTCCTGTCGGGCCTCGTGGTGGGCATGGTCTATGGCCGGCGGCTGATCGGCCGGGGCGAGGCGGCGATGGCGGCGGCGATCCGGGCGCGGGTGGGGCTGATCTGGCGCCACCACGCGGCCCTGGTGCTGATGGCGCTGGCCATGCTGGCGGTGCTGCCGGCGCTGGGGCTGTGGTCGGACTACCTGCGCCCGATGGCCGAGCATCCGCTGGTCTTCGCGGCGGCCTCGCTGGCCCTGCTGACCGGGACCATCCACATGGGCATCCTGCCGATGTACATCTGGTTCATGCTGGCCACGCCGTGGGTGCTGCGCGCCTTCCGGGCCGGCCATGCGGCGACGGTGGCGGCGGTCTCGGCCACGCTGTGGTTCCTGGCCCAGACCTCGCTGCCCGACCAGCTGCAGCTGCCGCTGGAGGCGGCGCTGGCCGCCGCCGGGGCGCCGATCAACATCGGCATCTACTTCAACGTGCTGGCCTGGCAGGTGCTGTTCCTGGCCGGGCTGTGGTTCGGCTGGCTCTCGGCCGCCGGGCGGCTGGACCTGTCCTGGCTGAAGACGCCGGAGGCCGGCCGGGTCTTCGCGGTGATGGTGGCGCTGTGGCTGATCCTCGGCGTCTTCGATGTGCTGGCCTATACCCGGGTGATGCCCGACCGCTACAACGACTGGGTGTTCTCGCGCATCGACCGCGGCAACTTGGAGATGCTCTACCTGGTCGCCGCGGCCAATGCGCTCTACCTCGCCGCCTGGCTGGTGATCGCCGCGCCGGTCTCGGGCGGGCGGCTGGCGCGGGCGGTGTCGCGGGGGCTGGGCTGGGCGATGACGCGGGGGCCGCTGGTGCTCCTGGGCCGGCATTCGCTGGCGGTGTTCTCGGCGCATGTGGTGCTGGTCTATGCGCTGTCGGTGGCGCTCTGGGGGGTGGAGGTGCAGGAGATCCCCGAGGGCTGGCGCAACCTGATCCTCTATGCCAGCACCCTGCCGCTGTTCGCCGTGGCCTGGATCGGCGAACGCGGCTGGCGCCGGGCGCCGGCGGCGGCGGGCTAGAACTGCCGTAGGGTGGGCAATCTGCCCACCATGCCTGCGCCATCGTGTGGTGGGCGGATCGCCCACCCTACCGCAGCCGGGCCAACGCCGCCTGCAGCTCGGCGTGCAGCGCCAGCCTTTCGTCCTCGGACAGGAACGCGCCCAGCTCCACCTCGCGCGGGCCGCCCTGCAGGGTGATGTAGTTGGGCACCGGCCCGGCCGAGGGATGCAGGACGGCGCGCACCCAGTGGGTGTTCGCCTCCCACTCCTGCCGGCGGCCGCGGGGGCCGTGGCGGATGAGCCGGGTGCGCTCGGGGGTCAGGGTCAGATCCTCCACGATCTCGCCGTCGCGCCAGGAGCGATGGATCGCCCACCACAGCGCCGCCAGCGCCGCGGCGAGGAAGGGCAGCAGCGCCCAGAGCACCGGGGTGCCCAGCACCGCGATGAGCGGCAGCGACAAGAGCGCCGCGGTGGCGCCGACGAAGATCACGAACCCCCGCCGCGGCAGCGAGCGGTGCGGCCAGAGGTGCAGCCTCTGGCCCCGCGCGTCGGAGGGGGGCAGCCATTCGTAGGGCATGGGCGGATCATAGCCTCCCAGGCCGGGGGAAGGACAGGCCGGGCTGGAACCCGCGGGGCCGGCCGGCGGTTGGCAGGGCAGGGTCACAGCAGGAGGTTGCCATGCCCGCCAAGTCGAAAGCCCAGCAGAAGGCCGCAGGGGCGGCGCTGTCCGCCAAGCGCGGGGACACCCCGGTGCGGGAACTGCGCGGTGCCTCGAAGGAGATGTACCGCTCGATGAACGCCGAGGAGTTGGAGAAGCTCGCCTCGACCGAGCACCAGGGCCTGCCGGAACACAAGGACGAGCCATAGCCGACGGAACTGCGCGGCGGCGGCGTTCCAGCCTGGAATCGAACAGGAGCGCCTCCATGATTTCCCGCCGCCGGTTGATGGTATCGAGCCTCGCCCTTGCCGCCGCCCTGGGCGGGGCAGGCGGGCTTTGGGCGCAGGGCAGCCCCGGCGGCCCGCCCCCGCCGCCGCCCAATGCGGTCCTGTCCGGGGCGATCGCGGTGACCCGGGTCTTCGGCGACGGGCAGCGGCTGGTCGCGGTCGCCCTGGCCTATGACCGGCCGATCGCCACCGCCTCGGTCTCTGCCGGGGCGGTGACGGTGGAGGGGCGGAGGGTCACCCGTGCCTATGCCAATATCGCCGCCGAGCCCGCCGCGGCCGGGCGCGACGGCAATTTCGTCATCGTGGAACTTTCGCCCGACGACCCCACGGCGCTGATGCAGGTCTCGCAGGGCCGCGACGTGAGCCGGCTGCTGCCGCAGGCCCGGGTGCAGGTCACCGGCACGCTGATGGCGGTCGAGGGCAGCGAGGTGCCGCCGATGGCCGCGCCGGTGGCCACCACCATCCTGCGCAACCTGGTGGTCGACGACTTCCGGCAGGGGCTGTTCGAGGATGCCGAGACCGGGATCGCGCTGGGCTACAACCTGTACATCCCCGCGGACTACGACCCCGGCCGGTCCTATCCGCTGGTGCTTTTCATGCACGACGCCGGCGTCACCGGGCCGGTGGTGGACAGCACGCTGGTGCAGGGGCTGGGGGCGGTGGCCTTTGCCGGCCCCGAGGACCAGGCCCGCCATCCGGCCTTCGTGCTGGCGCCGCAATACGACATGCAGATCGCCAACGACGCCTCCGAGACCACGGCGCATCTGGAGGCCACGCTGAACCTCGTGCGCGCGCTGGTGGCGCAGTACCGGCTGGACCCGGCGCGGATCTACGCCACCGGCCAGTCGGGCGGCGGGATGACGGCGATCGCGATGAACGTGAGGTATCCCGACGTCTTCGCCGCCAGCCTGCTGGTGGCCTGCCAGTGGGATCCGGCGGTGGTGGCGCCGCTGGCGGGCAAGAAGCTGTGGGTGGTGGTGGCGCAGGGCGATACCAAGGCCTATCCCGGCCAGAACGCGATCATGGAGGTGATCGAGGCGCAGGGTACCCGAGTGGCCCGCGCGGTCTGGGACGGCCGCTGGTCGCCCGCCGAGTTCGCCGCCGCGGTGGCGGCGCAGGAGGCCGAGGGGGCCCGCGTCAACTACACCGCCTTCGCCGCCGACAGCGTGGCGCTGCCGGGCCAGACCGGCGGCGCCGTCGACCACCGCGGCACCTGGCGCATCGCCTATGGCATCGAGGGTCTGCGCGACTGGCTGCTGCGGCAAACTGCCTGAAGCCCCGCCATGCGAAAAGGCCCCGGGGTACATGCCCCGGGGCCTTTGCTTTCCGTCCGGCCCGGCCTCAGTGGGCGTGGCCCCTGTCCCAGTCGCTCTGCTTGGGCAGCGTCTCGAACGTGTGTTCGGGCGGCGGCGAGGGCAGGGTCCATTCCAGCGTGTCGGCGTGGGGATTCCAGTAGTTGTTCTGGGTGATCCGCGCGCCGCGGGTCAGGGTGTAGAACATCACCCCGATGAAGAACACGAAGGAGGCGACCGAGATGATGGCGCCGATCGAGGAGACCCAGTTCCAGTAGGCGAAGGCCTCGGGATAGTCGATGTAGCGGCGCGGCATCCCCTGGCGGCCCAGGAAGTGCTGCGGGAAGAAGGTCAGGTTGGCGCCGATGAACATCGCCCAGAAGTGCAGCTTGCCCGCCCATTCCGGATACTGCCGGCCCGACATCTTGCCCAGCCAGAAGTAGATGCCCGCGAAGATGCCGAACACCGCGCCCAGGCTCATCACGTAGTGAAAATGCGCCACCACATAATAGGTGTCGTGATAGGCGCGGTCGAGCCCGGCCTGGCTCAGCACGATGCCGGTCACGCCCCCGGTGGTGAACAGGAACAGGAAGCCGAAGGCCCAGAGCATCGGCGTCTCGAAGCTGACCGAGCCGCCCCACATCGTGGCGATCCAGCTGAACACCTTGATGCCGGTCGGCACCGCGATGACCATGGTCGCCAGCATGAAGTAGCTCTGCTGCGTCAAGCTCATCCCCACCGTGTACATGTGGTGCGCCCAGACCACGAAGCCCAGCACCGCGATGGCCACCATGGCATAGACCATCGGCAGGTAGCCGAAGATCGGCTTCCTGGCGAAGGTGGCGATCACCTGGCTGATGATGCCGAAGGCCGGCACGATGATGATGTAGACCTCGGGGTGGCCGAAGAACCACAGGATGTGCTGGTAGAGGATGGGGTCGCCGCCCCCCGAGGGGTCGAAGAAGGTGGTGCCGAAGTTGCGGTCGGTCAAGAGCATGGTGATGGCGCCGGCCAGCACGGGCAGGGCCAGCAGGATCATCCAGGCGGTGACGAAGATCGACCAGGCGAAGAGCGGCACCTTGTGCAGCGTCATGCCGGGGGCGCGCATGTTCAGGAAGGTGGTGATCATGTTGATCGCGCCCAGGATCGAGGAGGCCCCCGACAGGTGGACGGCGAAGATCGCCAGATCCATCGAATAGCCGCCTTCCAGGGTGGAGAGCGGCGGATAGAGCACCCAGCCCACGCCCGAGCCCAGCTGGTCGTTGCCGCCCGGCGAGAAGACCGAGGCCACGGCCAGCGAGGTGCCGGCGACATAGAGCCAGTAGGAGAGGTTGTTCATGCGCGGGAAGGCCATGTCCGGCGCGCCGATCTGCAGCGGCATGAAATAGTTGCCGAAGCCGCCGAAGAGCGCCGGGATGACCACGAAGAACATCATCAGGATGCCGTGGGCGGTGATGAGCACGTTCCACAGGTGGCCGTTGGGGGTACATTCGCTGATGTCGGCCGCGCTGAGATAGCGCGCGCCCTCCATGCACATGTACTGCACGCCCGGTTCCATCAGCTCCAGCCGCATGTAGAGCGTGAAGAGGACCGAGATCAGGCCGACGGCGCCCCCGGTGAAGAGGTAGAGGATGCCGATGTCCTTGTGGTTCGTGGACATGAACCAGCGGGTGAAGAACCCGCGGCTGTCGTGATGGCCGTGGCCATGGATTGCTGCGTCCGCCATGGGAACACTCCCGCGATGGTCATTCTTGCTGCGGCGGGTCCGGGGCCCGGGATGGCTCCGCCCGGCCGTTCTCGGTCCGGTTCAGTCCTTCCCCGGACCCCCGACCACCGCACCCGCGCAAGACCCCTGCGACGGAAAGGCGCGCTGTCCCGGGACCCCTGCGGCAGGAAGGGGGCCGGGGCGCTCCCGCCCCCCGTCGCCGCCGGCTCCGGGCGTTGGGCCGGGCAAGGGGGGCTGCCGCCCCCCTTGGACCCCCCGCGGGATATCCCGTCGGGCGTCGCCTCGGCGGAGAGCGCCGGGGGGCTTCGCGCCCCCCCAGCCAGTGGTTCACTCGAACCAATGGCGTAAACCACTGGCAACCCCCGCGGGATATTTTTGGCTCGAAAGAGAGGGGGGGTACGGGACCCCGTATCTTCTTCACCCTGATCCGATTCCCGGCCGGGTCCGGGGATGGGCGTGGGGCCTTTCGAGGGTTCCGGGCGTGAAAAGGCGCGCCCGCGAAGGGGCGCGCCGGATCCCCGGAAAGGGGGGAAGGCTCAGTTGGTGGCGGGCGCTGCGGCGGCCTCGGCCTCGGGGCTGACGGTGGCCAGATAGGCGGCCACGTCCTCGCCGCCCCGGGCCAGCTTGAAGGTCATCTTGGACTTGGCCCCGGCGTCGCCGGTGGCGTCCTTCACCCACTTGGCGGGGTCCTTCATGTATTCGACCAGCGTGGGCTCGTCCCAGACCTGGCCGGTGCCCGCCAGCGCGGCAAGGCCGGTGCCGTAGGCGAAGCCCTCGACCGAGCCGATCTCGCGGCCCACGATGCCCCAGAGGTTCGGGCCGGTCTTGCCGCCCTTCTGGATCTCGGTGCCGTCGGCGGCGACGATCATGTGGCAGGCCTTGCACTTGGCGAAGTCCTTGGCGCCCTTCTCGGCGTCCTGCGCGAAGCCGGGCAGGGCCAGCGCGGCGGTCATCAGTGCGGCGCCGAGCGCCAGTTTCGGTGTGGTGGTCACGTTCTCGATCTCCCATTCGCTCCCGGATTGCCGCGCAGCCCGGCGTCGGGCGCGCGCGTTGGCAGGGACCGGCGCAAGGCAAGCCAGAATCGTCCGACATGCAATAGCGCAAAGGTCGCACCCCCCATATAGGCGGGGCAAGCGCCGTTCACACCTGTGTCACCGCAATGTGCATGGCGCCGGCGGGGCCGCGAAGACACGGGGGAAGGTGGCGGCCAGCGCGGCGTCGAGGTCGGCCATCGTCACCGGCAGGCCGAGGTCCACGAGGCTGGTCACTCCGCGGTCGCGGATGCCGCAGGGCACGATGCCGGCGAAATGCCCGAGATCCGGCTCCACGTTGATCGAGAGCCCGTGAAAGCTGACCCAGCGGCGCAGGCGGATGCCGATGGCGGCGATCTTGTCCTCGGCCGGGCCGCCGTCCGGGGCAGGGGGGCGGTCGGGGCGGGCGACCCAGACGCCGACCCGGCCCGCGCGGATCTCGCCCTGGATGCCGAACTCGGCCAGGGTCAGGATCACCCAGGCCTCGATGTCGCGCACGAAGCAGCGCACGTCGCGGCCCCGCCTGCCCACGTCCAGCATCAGGTAGACCACCCGCTGGCCCGGCCCGTGATAGGTGTACTGCCCGCCGCGCCCCGCGACATGCACCGGAAACCGGCCCGGATCGGTCAGATCCTCGGGCCGCGAGGAGGTGCCGGCGGTGTAGAGCGGCGGGTGCTCGACCAGCCAGACCGCCTCGGCCGCCTCGCCCGCCGCGATGGCCGCGGCGCGCGCCTCCATGGCCGCCAGGGTCTCGACATAGGGCGAAAGCCCGGGAAACACGCGCCATTCCACGCCGGCAGACGCAGCGTCGGCAGCGAAACCCGTTTCGTTCGCGCTTGACTTGGTGCTATGGTCCACGCCAGGGACTCGCATTCTTTTGACGACGGAGTGATGAAATGACTTTCAAGCGGATTTCAACCTCGGCGCTGATATTGTCGCTCGCCGCGGTTCCGGCGACCCGGGCGGCCGCCGACGGCGATGCGCTGGTGGGCGGCATCGTGGGGGGGATCATCGGCGGCATCATCGTGCACGAGGCGGGCAAGAACCGCCGCGCCAGCAAGCCGCAGACCACCACGCGCTCCTCCTCGGGCATCCCGGCGGCGCAGCGGGAGACCAACCGGCAGGTGCAGGTGGCGCTGAACTACTTCGGCTTCCCGGTGGGGACGGCCGACGGGGTGCTGGGCCAGCGTTCGCGCGCGGCGATCCGCGACTATCAGGCGACCATGGGCTATGCGCCCACCGGCGAGCTGACCACCTTCGAGCGCGACCACCTGGTCGGATCCTACCACCGCGCGCAGGCCGGCGGTGTGGTCACCGCGCAGCAGATCGCGGCGCATCCGATGGGGGTGCGGGGCCTCCTGCTGACCTACCGCGACGAGGCGATGGGGATCCCCGGCGGCAGCGCCATGCCGGCCGGCGCGCCCGGCAATCCCTTCGCCGCGCCGGGCACCATGGCCGGCGCGGGCGCCATGCCGGTGGCCGGCGCGCCCTCGCCCTTCGCCACGGTCCCGGCCGCGCCGGTGATGCCCACCGCGGCCCCGGCCGCGCCCGAGGCCCCGGCGATGCCCACCTTCGCCGCCGCCCCCGCCGCGCCCGAGCCGCCGTCGACCGGCCAGCCCACCGTCAAGGGCGGGGGCGCCGCGGCGGTGTCGCTGTCGTCGCATTGCTCGAAGGTGGCGGTGGTCACCAACTCGAACGGCGGCTATGTCACCCAGCTGAACATGACCGACCCCTCCTTCGCGCTGTCCGAGCAGTTCTGCCTGGCGCGCACCTATGCCATCGCGCAGTCCGAGGAGATGATCGCGGCCATCGCCGGCTTCACGCCCCAGCAGATCGCCCAGCAGTGCGAGGCCTTCGGCCCGGTGCTGAAGGAACACGTCGCGGCGCTGTCGCTGAAGCCGCGGGCCGAGGTCGCGGCGGGGGTGTCGAGCTTCGTGCTGAACTCGGGCATGGCCCCGGCGCAGCTGGCCGGCACCGCCAAGATCTGCCTGGGCGTGGGCTATACCGCCGACAACATGGACGTGGCGGTGGGCTCGGCGCTCTTGCTCTCGGTGCTGGGCGAGGCGGCCTATGGCGAGCTGGCGGGCCATCACCTGGCCTCGGGCATCGGCACCGCGCAGCGCGCCGACCTGGCGCTGGCCTGGTTCGAGGAGGCGATCGGGCCGGCGGGCGCCGAGACGCCGGCGGTCTTCGCCCCGGGCATGGCCGACCGCGCCGGGCTGATCCGCATGGCGGCCTATGGCGTGGCGGGCAAGCCCATGCCGGGCGGCAGCGTGCCCGGGGCGGCCCCGCCGGCCGCTCCGGCCAAGGCGCCGGGGGGCATCAAGCTGCCCAGCCTGAACCTGCCGATCTTCGGCTCCAAGGCGCCCTGAGCCGGGGCGATTTTCCGCGCGGGCGGGGGCGCGAGACCCCTTCACTTCCGCCCGAGCCTCCGCTAGATACCGCCCAGCCGGACCGGCGCGGATGTGGCGGAATTGGTAGACGCGCAGCGTTGAGGTCGCTGTTCCTTAACCGGAGTGAAAGTTCGAGTCTTTTCATCCGCACCAACACCGGCTGACCGAAAGGGGGCGCGTTCCGCAGGGGCCGCGCCCCTTGTCGTTCCGGTGCCCCCGGCGCCCGCGCACCGGGCATCCGCTCACGAATTCGGCAGCTTTCCCGCCCGCGACCACGAGCCTGTTGCCTTTCTCTGGTCCTTTCGTTTTAGTCGGGGCAACAAGGGCGGGTGGAAGCCGCCGGATACGGGGAGTTGCATTTGCCGAAGGACCTGCGGAACGACGCTTTCGTCGTTTTCGAGCATGTGCAGAAAAGCTACGACGGCGAAACGCTGGTCGTGAAGGACCTGAACCTGACCATCGCCAAGGGCGAGTTCCTGACCATGCTGGGGCCCTCCGGTTCGGGCAAGACCACCTGCCTGATGATGCTGGCCGGGTTCGAGACCGCCACGCATGGCGAGATCCGGCTGGACGGCCGGCCGATCAACCAGGTGCCGCCGGAACGCCGCGGGATCGGCATGGTTTTCCAGAACTACGCGCTTTTCCCGCACATGACGGTGGCCGAGAACCTGGCCTTTCCGCTGGAGGTGCGCGGCATGGGCAAATCCATCCGCGAGACCAAGATCAGGCGCGCGCTGGACATGGTGAAGATGGGCGCCTTCGCCAACCGCCGGCCGGCGCAGCTGTCGGGCGGCCAGCAGCAGCGCATCGCGCTGGCCCGCGCGCTGGTCTTCGAGCCCGAGCTGGTGCTGATGGACGAGCCGCTGGGCGCGCTGGACAAGCAGCTGCGCGAGCACATGCAGTTCGAGATCAAGCACCTGCACGAAAGCCTGGGGATCACCGTGGTCTACGTCACCCACGACCAGGGCGAGGCGCTGACCATGTCCGACCGGGTGGCGGTGTTCAACGACGGGGTGATCCAGCAGCTGGCCGCCCCGGCCGAGCTTTACGAGGCGCCGCAGAACAGCTTCGTCGCCCAGTTCATCGGCGAGAACAACAAGCTGCCCGGCACGGTCGAGGACATCGCCGGCGGCCGGGCGCTGGTGCGGCTGGCCACCGGCGAGGTGATCGACGCCACCCCGGTGAACGTGCGGCAGAAGGGGCAGCGCACGCTGGTCTCGATCCGGCCCGAGCGGGTGGAGTGGCGGGCCGAGTTCCTGCCCCCCGGCGCCCATACCATCGAGGCCGAGGTGCTGGAGTTCATCTACATGGGCGACATCTTCCGCACCCGGCTGCGCGTGGCGGGATCCGAGGATTTCGTCGTCAAGTCGCGCAACTCGCAGGGCCAGCGGCGGCTGGTCCCGGGCGAGAGGATAAGGATCGGCTGGGCGCCGCAGGACGCCCGGGCGCTGGATGTCGTCTGACCCCAGCGCCGGCCGGTGACAGGCAGGCGGCCCCCCCTGCGGGCCGCGAAACGAAAACCAACATGGGAGACGGACAATGAAGAAGCTTCTGATCCTGACCACGGCGCTGGGGGCCATGGGCTTGCCCGCCGCGGCCGACCAGATCACGGTCATGGGCTGGGGCGGCGCCTATACGGCGAGCCAGGTCGAGGCCTATCACAAGCCCTTCGCCGCCGCGACCGGCACCACCGTGGTCTCGGTCGACAGCGACAACCCGGCCACGCCGCTCAAGGCGCAGGTCGAGGCCGGCAACGTCACCATCGACGTGGCGGTGCTGGAGATCGCCGATGCGGTGCGGCTCTGCGACGAGGGGCTGATCATCCCCATCGACGTGGACGACCTGCCCGCCGGCGTCGACGGCACCCCGGCGTCCGAGGACTTTCTGCCCGGAACGGTCACCGAATGCATGGTGCCGGCCGACATCTTCTCGACCATCATCGCCTATGACAGCTCGAAACTGACCACGCCGCCCACCACCATCGCCGACTTCTTCGACACCGAGAAGTTCCCGGGCAAGCGCGGCATCCGCAAGAGCCCCAAGGTCACGCTGGAGATGGCGCTGATTGCCGATGGCGTGCCGATCGACGAGGTCTACGACACGCTGCAGACCGCCGAGGGGCTGGACCGCGCCTTCGCCAAGCTGGACACGATCAAGCGCGACGCGGTGTTCTGGGAGGCGGGCTCGCAGCCGCCGCAGCTGCTGGCCGACGGCGAGGTGGTGATGACCATGGCCTACAACGGCCGGATCTTCAACGCCGTGCAGCAGGAGGGCAAGCCCTTCGCCATCCTCTGGGACGGGCAGGTCTACGAATGGGAAGGGCTGTCGATCCCCAAGGGCGCGCCCAACGAGGCCGCGGCGCTGGAATTCGTGAAGTTCGCCACCTCCAGCGAGCCCGCGGCCAAGGCGGCCGAGTACATCAGCTACGGCCCGCCGCGGAAGTCCTCGGCCGCGCTGGTCGGCAACATCAGCGGCAAGGACCAGCCGATGTCGCCGAACCTGCCCACCGCGCCCGACAACCTGACCAACGCGCTAGCCTCCTCGATCGACTTCTGGGTGGACCGCGACACCGAACTGGGCGAGCGGTTCAACGCCTGGCTGGCCTCCAACTGACGCGAGAGGGCGGCGCGGGACGGTCCCGCGCC
>JBBCJM010000029.1:0-3423 GCA_037190175.1 Paracoccaceae bacterium
GGACAGTCGTCGCTGATCCGGGCGCGGGGACAAGCGACGACTGTCCGTCAGGACGGAGGAGCGGGTCGAACCGCTCACCCCTCCGGCTGGATCAGGGTGATCTCGCCCGCGGCCTCCAGCTGCCGCACCGCCTGGACCACCGCGGCCATGGCGGCCTCGGCCTCCTTCTCGCGCACCTTGCCGCGGCCGGCGGCCTCTTCCTGCAAGGACTGCGCCATGCGCTGCGACATGTTGGCCAGCAGGAACTCCGTCGCCGCGGCATTGGCGGGGTCGGCGGCCGCGCCGGCGATGGCGGTGATCATCGCCGGCATCTCGACCAGCCGCACCACGCGCGGAACGTCGCGCGCCGCCAGCCGCTGGGGGATGTGCTGGAAGGTGAAGATCGCCCGGCGCACCTCTGCGGCGAAGCCCGCGTCCTCGGCGTCCAGCCCCTGCAACACCGCCTCGCGCGTGGCCGCCGGCGAGACGTTCAGGATCGCCCCCACCCGCTCCACCGGGCCGCTATCGAAGGCGCGGCGCGGCTGGGCGTCGATCTGCGCCACCAGCGCCTGGCCGATCCGCCGCACCGCCTCGGGGTCCACCCCGGCGGTCAGCGAGACCGCGTGGGCCACCCTGCGGGCGCGCTCGCCCGGCATCTGCGCCAGCAGCTCCGCCGCCCGCGGCACCGGCAGCTTCGACAGCGCCACCGCCGCCACCTCCACGCTCTCGGCCTGCAACAGCGGCAGCAGCCGGTCGGCCGGCAGCGCCGCCACCCGGTCCCACGGATCGGCGCGGGACGAGGCGCCGGCCAACCGCCGCAGCCGGTCGGCCGCCTGCGGCGAGATATGCCCGGTCATCATCCCCAGCGCGCCCTCGATCCCGCCGGGGAAGGTCAGCCCCACCTGCTCCAGTTCGGACAGGAATTCCTGCACCACCGCGGTCATGGTGGCGCGGTCGATCAGCCGCATCTGGCCCATCTGCTCGGCCAGCGCGGATTGAAGATGCTCGGGTAGCGAGGCCAGCGGCAGCGTGGCCCCCTCGGCCAGCAACAGCCGCACGATGACCGCCGCCTTTTCCCGCGCGGTCAGCCTGCGGCTCGCAGCCGGAGAGACCGGAACGGCTATCCGTTCCGGCGTGATGCGTGCGAGCGCCTGCGCCATGCTGCCCCCGATTCCCGTTTCCGCCACCCTGGGGCGGGGCGGGTTAACGGGGGCTGAACGGGCTCAGACCCCGGGCTTGGCCACGCAGGTCGCGGTGGCCGCGTTCCATTCCTGCGCCGGCGGGCAGAGGCTGGCCGAGGTGTCGTGCCGCTTGGCGCCGCAGGCCAGCGCAAGGCCGGGCGTGACCGCCAGCACCACCGCGGCGAGGGTGAGTTTCAGCTTCATCGGGGGCCTCCTTTCCTCAATGAGGAGGGAAGGGTAGCACGGTTCGCCCCCGCGCCGGCCTTCACGCCTGCGTGTCCGCCCCGAAGACCCGGGCGAAGATCGTGTCCACGTGCCTGGTATGATAGCCCAGGTCGAACTTCTCCTCGATCTCGGCGGGGGTCAGCGCGGCGGTGACCTCGGGGTCGGCCAGCAGTTCGGCCTTGAAGTCCGCCCCCTGCTCCCAGACCTTCATCGCGTTCCTTTGCACCAGCCGATAGGCGTCCTCGCGGGAAACCCCGGCCTGGGTCAGCGCCAGCAGCACCCGCTGGCTCATCACCAACCCCTTGAACTTGTTCAGGTTCGCCAGCATGTTGTCCGGGTAGACCACCAGCCTCTCCACCAGCCCCGCCAGCCGGTGCAGCGCGAAGTCCAGCGTCACCGTGGCGTCGGGGCCGATCATCCGCTCGACCGAGGAATGCGAGATGTCGCGCTCGTGCCAGAGGGCCACGTTCTCCAGTGCCGGGGTGACGGCCGAGCGCACCAGACGCGCCAGTCCGGTCAGGTTCTCGGACAGCACCGGATTGCGCTTGTGCGGCATGGCGCTGCTGCCCTTCTGGCCGGGCGCGAAATATTCCTCGGCCTCCAGCACCTCGGTGCGCTGCATGTGGCGGATTTCGATCGCCAGGTTCTCGATGCTGCTGGCGACGACCCCCAGCGTGGCGAAGAACATCGCATGGCGGTCGCGGGGGATGACCTGGGTGCTGACGGGCTCCGGCGTCAGGCCCATCATCCGGCACACGTGTTCCTCCACCGCCGGGTCGATGTTGGCGAAGGTGCCCACGGCGCCGGAGATCGCGCCGGTGGCGACCTCGGCGCGCGCATTCACCAGCCGCGCCCGCGCCCGCTGGAACTCGGCGTGGAAGCGGGCGAAGGTCAGGCCCAGGGTGGTGGGCTCGGCGTGGATGCCGTGGCTGCGGCCGATGCGCAGCGTGTCCTTGTGCTCGAGGGCGCGGGCCTTCAGCGCCGCCAGCACCCGGTCTACCCCCGCGACCAGCAGGTCGGCGGCGCGGGTCAGCTGCACGTTCAGGCAGGTGTCCAGCACGTCGCTCGAGGTCATCCCCTGGTGGACGAAGCGCGCCTCCTCTGCGCCCACGATCTCGGCCAGATGGGTCAGGAAGGCGATCACGTCGTGCCTGGTCACCGCCTCGATCTCGTCGATGCGGGCCACGTCGAACTCGGCGTCCTTCGCCCGCCACACCGCCTCGGCGTTTTCCTTGGGGATCACCCCCAGCGCGACCTGGGCGTCGCAGGCATGGGCCTCGATCTCGAACCAGATGCGGAAGCGGGTCTCGGGCGACCAGATCGCCACCATCTGCGGGCGGGAATAGCGGGGGATCATCGGGCAGGCTCCGGGCTGGACACGGCGCCCCCGTTAGACCGGCGGGCGGGGCTGCGCAAGCTTGCGTCCCGCATACGTCTGCGTATGCTGCGGGCAGCAGGGGAGGCGGGGATGGACGAGGCACGCGGGCGGCTGGACAGGGCGGCATGGATCGCGGCGGCGCGGGCGGCGCTTCTGGCGCAGGGGCCGGGCGCGTTGCGGGTCGAGGCGCTGGCGCGCGACCTCAAGGCCTCCAAGGGCTCGTTCTACTGGCATTTCCGCGATGCGGCCGACCTCAACGCGGCGCTGCTGGCGGCGCTGGAGGAGGAACTGACGCTGCATGTCGCCGAACTGCCCCATGCCGCTCGCCGCCGGGTAATGGATCTGGCGCAGGAGCCCGAGGGGTCGGCGGCGCGCGCCTTGCGCGGCTGGGCGCGGCAGGACGGGGCTGCGGCGGAGGTGCTGGGGCGCCTCGATGCCGCCTGGACGGCGCTGGTGGCCGAGGGGCTGGCCGAGGCCGGGCAGGGCGCCGGCGCCGCGGTGCGCGGCGCGCGGCTGCTGCTGGCGGCGCGGGTGGGACTGGGGCCGCTGGACGGCGCCGCCCGGGAAGAGGCGGTCCGCGACCTGCGCCACCTCGCCCGCGCGCTGCTGAACGGCAACGTCTGAGCACGGCGCCCTGCATCGGCCGAGGGGGGGGGGGGG
>JBBCJM010000030.1:0-14083 GCA_037190175.1 Paracoccaceae bacterium
TCGGGTCGACCGAATCCACCCCGCGGCGCACCTCGAAATGCAGGAAGGCGGGGTCGGCGCGGCGGACCACGGCGAACTGCTGGCCGCGCCGCACCGTGGCGCCGCGGGCCACGGTCACGTTGTCGATCCCGGCATAGACCGTCAGCAGGTTGTCGGCGTGGCGGATCACCACGATCGGCACCTGGTCGGTGTCCTTGGTGATCGCCGCCACCGTGCCGTCGGCCGCCGCGCGTACCGGGCTGCCGGGGCTTGCTGCGATGTCGATCCCCTCGTTGCGGCCCTTGGCATAGGGGCGGATGATGCGGCCGTCGGCCGGCATCCCCATCCGCGAGGCAGAGGCCCCGGTGCGCTCGGCCCCCAGCCCGGGCGAGGGCGGCGTTCCCGCCGGCCGGCCGGCCGTGGCCTCGGCCGCCGTGGGGGTGCGTTCCGCGGGCAGGGGTGCGGCCGCCGAGGGCGGCGTGGGGGTGGGCGAGCCCGCGCCGGGGGCGGTCACCGCCTCGGGCAGCGGGCCGGAGGCGCCGGTGGGGATCAGGAGCGTCTGCCCCTCGCGCAGCGCCAGGTCGGGGCCCAGCCCGTTCCACTCCGCCAGCGCCCGGGCGCTGACCCCGTAGGTGCGGGCCACGGAATAGGCGGTCTCGCCGCGGGCGACCCGGTGGCGCACCGGCTCGGGCGCGGTGGCGAAGGGCGGCGCGGCGCCCGACCCGCCGGCCGCGGCGCGGTCGATGGCCGCGCCGGCGATGGCGGTGACCTCGATGGGGCCGGAGGTGATCCCGCCGCCGCCGGACGCCGCCGGGGCCGCCGCCACCCGCCGCGGCAGCACGAGGATCTCGCCCTCGCGCAGCCCGTCGCCCGGCTGCAGGGCATTGGCCCGCGCCAGTTCCCCGGCGTCGAGCCCCACCCGCGCGGCCAGCGTGCCGACGGTATCCCCACGCCGCGCCTGCGCCGCCTGATAGCCAGGGTAGGAGAGCACCCCGCGCGCATCCGGCACCGGCGGCGCGTCCGAGGCGCGCAGCGCCGCCGCGGCGGTGGAACCCTGCTCGGGCCGGCGCAGGTCCCAGTCGAAGGGGGCCTGGTCCGTGCAGCCCGCGAGCGTCGCCACGAGGCCGAGCGCGCCCAGGCGCCGGAGGGAAGGGGAAAGCGGATGCATCGGCTCTGGCCTCATCGGTTCCGCCCGGGTTGGCCCCGGTGCGCTTGCGTCTTGCCGTCAGGCCTGGTCGCTCGCCATGCCCTCGACGAGGGGAACGAAACGCACCGGGCGCAGTTCCTCGTAATCGAAGCCGCGCTCGCCGCGCGTCACCTTGATCAGGCTCTGCACCGCGTCGGACTGGCCCACCGGCAGCACCATGATACCGCCGATCTTCAGTTGCGCCAAGAGCGGTCCCGGCGGGTCCTCGGCGGCGGCGGTGACGATGATCCGGTCGAAGGGCCCCTGCTCGGGCAATCCCCGGCTGCCGTCGGCGGCGATGGCGGTGATGTTGGTCAGCCCCAGCTCGGCGAAGACCGCCTGCGCCTCGCGCACCAGCCTCCGGTGGCGGTCGACGGTATAGACCCGCCGGCAGAGCAGGCTCAGCACCGCGGCCTGATAGCCCGAGCCGGTGCCCACCTCCAGCACCGTGTCGCGGGGCCCTGGGGCCAGCGCCTGCGTCATCAGCCCGACCACCGAGGGCTGGCTGATGGTCTGGCCGCAGGCGATGGGCAGCGGCATGTCCTCATAGGCCCGCATCGCGAAAAGCCCGCGCACGAAACGGCCGCGGTCGATCCGCTCCATCGCGGTCAGCACCCGGGTGTCGGTCACGCCATGCGAGCGCAGGGCGAAGAGGAAGCGCATCTTGCGCTCGGCCAGCGCCGCGGGGTCGATCGGTTCCTCCCCGCCCGCCTGGCTCATCCCAGCCGCGCCCGCAGTTCGCCCAGCACGTCATGCGCGGTCAGATCCGCGCGCAGGGGGGTGACCGAGACATAGCCCTGCAGGTTCAAGTCGCTGTCGGTGCCCGGATCCGAGGGCAATTGCTGCGGCGCGCCCTTGATCCACAGGAACCGCCGCCCCGAGGGCGAGATATGCGCCACCGCCGAAAAGGCCGCGTCGTGGCGGAAGCCCTGCGGCGCCACCTGCACCCCCTTAACCCTGGCCGCGCCCACGGGGGGGAAGTTGACGTTGTAGAAGAGCCGGTAGGGCACCTCGTCCCACAGCCCGCGTTCCAAGAGCGCGCGCACCACCGCGACGCCATGCTCGCGCGCCGCCTCGAAGGGGTCGTCCAGCTCCGCCGTCTCCGGCCCCATGAACTGCGACAGCGCGATGGCGCGCAGGCCCTGAAGCGCGCCCTCCATCGCACCGCCCAGGGTGCCGGAATAGAGCACGTTCTCGCCCGAGTTGTTGCCCCGGTTGACGCCCGACAGCACCAGATCCGGCCGCGCCCCCTGCAACACGTCGTAAAGCGCCGCGATCACGCAGTCGGCCGGGCTTCCTTCCGCGGCATAGGCGCGCGGCCCCAGCTTCGCCACCATCATCGGATGGGTATAGCTGATGCAATGCGCCACGCCCGACTGCTCGAAGGCCGGGGCCACGGTCCAGACCTCGCCCTCCGGCCCGGCGACCTCGGCGGCGATGGCGGCCAGCACCGCCAGCCCGGGGGCGTTGATACCGTCGTCGTTGGTGATGAGAATGCGCATCCTGCCCCCTTTCGGCCTCTTTAGGCGAGCGCAGGGATTGCGGCAAGCGCCGGGGGCCAGCCCCCGGACCCCCGGGATATTTAAGACACCAAAGAAAGCAGGTCGGGAATGAGAAACCTCAAACGGCTTTCTTTGGTGTTCCAAATATCCCGCGGGGTTGCCAGTGGTTCACGGCATTGGTTCGAGTGAACCACTGGCTGGGGGGCGCGAAGCCCCCCGGCCTTTCCGCTGTCGGAACGCCTCAGGCCATCTCTGCCAGCCGGGCCAGGGCGGCGGAGAGCTTGGCGGCCTCCTCGCCGTTGGCCTCCAGCCGGGCGCGGGCCTCGTCGACGATCTCTTCCCTGGCCGAGGCCAG
Source organism: Paracoccaceae bacterium (assembly GCA_037190175.1). Classification (GTDB taxonomy): domain Bacteria; phylum Pseudomonadota; class Alphaproteobacteria; order Rhodobacterales; family Rhodobacteraceae; genus JBBCJM01. The sequence continues at coordinate 3,023 of JBBCJM010000030.1, forward strand.
GAACTTCGGGTTCTCCAGCCGGGCCCTGAGGCTGGCCGTGTCCTTCTCGATCTCGGCCAGCTTCCTGCCCAGCCGGGCCTGTTCCGCGGCGATGTCGATCACGCCGGCCAGCGGCAGGGCGAAGAGCCCGCCCTCGACCGGCAGGGTGACCGAGCCCCTGGGCGCCGGCCCCTCGGTCAGCGCCTCGATCCGCGCCAGCCGGCGGATCAGCGCCGCGTTGCGCCCCCAGGCGGCGCGGCCGGCGGCGTCGAGCTCCACCTGCACCAGGTCGAGCTTCACCCCCGCCGGCACCCCCATCTGGGCGCGGGCCGAGCGGATGTCCTCGATCAGCCGGATCGCCCAGTTGAGCTCGCGGTCGGCGGCGGGGTCGATCAGTTCCTCGCCGATCTGCGGCCAGGGGGTCAGCGCCAGGGTGCCGGGGTTGCCGCGGGTGGTCTGCCACAGGTCCTCGGTCACGAAGGGCATGATCGGGTGCAAGAGGATCATGCACTGGTCCAGCACCCAGCCCATGGTCGCCCGGGTTTCGGCGGCCGAAGGCCCGTCCAGCAGCGGCTTGGCGAATTCCACGTACCAGTCGCAGACCTTGCCCCAGACGAAATCGTAAAGCGCCGCCGCCGCCTGGTCGAAGCGGAAGGCGGCCAGCGCCGCATCCACCGCCACCCGGGCGCGGCCGGTCTCGCCGATGATCCAGCGGTTGGCGGTGGCCGTGGCCGGCGGCGGCTCGGCCCGGGTCTCGTGCCCCTCCCACACCCCGTTCATCTCGGCGAAGCGGCAGGCGTTCCACAGCTTGGTGCCGAAGTTGCGGTAGCCGGCGATGCGGTCCTCGGCCAGCTTCAGGTCGCGGCCCATGGCGGCCATCGCGGTCAGGGTGAAGCGCACCGCATCGGCGCCGTACTTGTCGATGAGGTCGAGGGGGTCGAGCACGTTGCCCAGCGACTTGGACATCTTCTTGCCCTTCTCGTCGCTGACCAGGGCATGGACATAGACGGTGCGGAACGGCACCTGATCCACGATGGCCAGCTGCATCATCATCATCCGGGCCACCCAGAAGAAGATGATGTCGAAGCCGGTGACCAGCACCGAGGTGGGGAAATACCGCTGCAATTCCGGGGTGTTCTCGGGCCACCCTAATGTCCCGATGGGCCAGAGGCCGGAGGAGAACCAGGTGTCGAGCACATCCGCGTCGCGCCAGACCGGATAGACCAGATGCGTGGGGTCCTGCGTCAGGTTGTAGTCGGCCAGGCTCGCGGCCAGCGCCTCCACCGCCTCGGTCCGGCTGGCGCATTCCACGATCCGGGCGTGGTTCAGCGGCGGCGGCAGGGCGGCGAGGTCGTCGGCGAAGCGGGCGGTCACGCCGGCCATGTCGATGGCGGCATGGTGCAGCGGCTCGGCCCGGTTGAAGCCGCCGTCCTCCAGCAGGCGGAAGATCTCCACCTCGTCCAGCGCCCCGTCGCCCTCGTCGTCGCGGAAACCGGCGGCGCGGATGTCCAGCCCGTACCACACCGGGATCTGGTGGCCCCACCAGAGCTGGCGCGAGATGCACCAGGGTTCGATGTTCTCCAGCCAGTGGAAATAGACCTTGGCGTCGCGCTCGGGCAGGATTTGCGTCTCGCCGTTGCGCACCGCCTCGATGGCCGGGCCGACGATCTTGGCGGTATCCACGAACCACTGGTCGGTCAGCAGGGGCTCGATGGCGACCTTGGAGCGGTCGCCGTGCGGCACCAGATGGCGGTCGGGGTCGATGCCGTCCAGCCAGCCCTGATCCTCGGCCAGGGCGAGGATGCGCTTGCGGGCCTCATAGCGGTCCAGGCCGTGCAGCGCCATGCATTCCGGCGACGGGTCGGCGCCTTCCAGGAAATCGCTGTTCTCAGCAAGGGTTATCGCCGCCTTTGCATCCATCACGTTAACGACGCGCAGGCCGGTGCGCTGGCCCACGTCCCAGTCGTTGAAGTCGTGCGCGGGCGTGATCTTCACCGCGCCGGTGCCCTTGGCGGGGTCGGCGTAGCTGTCGGCCACGATGGGGATGCGGCGGCCCACCAGCGGCAGGACGACCTCGCGCCCGATCAGGTGCTTGTACCGTTCGTCCTCGGGATGCACCGCCACGCCGGTGTCGCCCAGCATGGTCTCGGGCCGGGTGGTGGCGACCACCAGATAATCCCTGTCTTCCCAGTCGGTTGCGCGGCCTTCCTCATCGAAGGCCACCGGGTGGCGATAGCTGAGGCCGTCGGCCAGCGCATAGCGCAGCCGGTGCATGGCGCCGTTCACTTCGACCTGCTCCACCTCCAGGTCGCTGATCGCGGTCTCGAAATGCGGGTCCCAGTTCACCAGCCGCTTGCCGCGGAAGATCAGGCCCTTGTTGTAAAGCTCCACGAAGACCCGGATCACCGCGTCGTGGAAATTGCCCTCTTCGCCCTCGGGCGCCCCCGGCGCGCCCGACATGGTGAAGGCCTCGCGGCTCCAGTCGCAACTGGCGCCCAGGCGGTCCAACTGCGAACGGATGTTGCCGCGGGACTTTTTCTTCTGATCCCAGACCAGTGCGGTGAAATCCTCGCGCGAGAAGTCGGTGCGGCGGCGGTTGGTCTTCGCCAGTTCCCGTTCCACCACCATCTGGGTGGCGATGCCCGCGTGGTCGGTCCCCGGCTGCCACAGAGTGTCGAAGCCGCGCATCCGGTGCCAGCGGGTCAGCACGTCCTGCAGCGTGTTGTTGAAGGCATGGCCCATGTGCAGGCTGCCCGTCACGTTGGGCGGCGGGATCATGATGCAGAAGGGCTGCGCCCCCGGCCGTGCCCCCGCCCCGGCGCGGAAGGCCCCGGCGCGGTTCCAGAGATCGGTGATCCGCGGCTCGGCGGTCTTGGCGTCGAAGGTCTTTTCCATCGGCATCGGCGGCACTCCCAGAACGGCCGGGGTTCTAGCGCGGCCTCGGGCCGAGGGAAAGCCTGTGCGCTTGATCGGGGGCCGGGGCTCGCCTAGCCTCGGCCGCGGGAGGAAGCCAGCGATGGGCAGCGCGAGCGACCTGGCGCGCCGGATGGCCGCGGCGGCGGGCGCCCCCGTCATGCCTTCGGCGCATGTGCCGGCCTGCGCCCCCCTCGCGGGGCTGGCCGCGGCGCTGGGGCCCGGCCCCTTCGCGCTGGTCGTGCTCTTCGTCTCGCCCGAGGCCGACCTGGCCGCGCTTTCGGCCGGGCTGCCGTCTTTCGCCGCCCCGGTGATCGGCTGCACCACCGCGGGCGAGATCTGCGCGGAGGGCTATGCCGAGGGGCAGGTGGTCGCCGTGGGCCTGCCGGCCGACAGCTTCGCGGTGGAGCTGATCGTCATTCCCGACCTCGGCCGGCTGGACCCGCAGGACCTGGCCGGCCGGCTGATCCGCGGCCGCGCCGCGCTGGCCCGGCAGCGCCCGGAGTGGGAGGGCGAGTTCGCCTTCCTGATGGTGGACGGGCTTTCGGTGCGCGAGGACGAGCTGGCCGCGGTGCTGGCGACCGGCCTCGGCCCGGTGCCGCTGTTCGGCGGCTCGGCCGGCGACGGGACGCGGTTCGGGGCCACCCATGTGCTGGCCGGGGGCCAACTCCTTCACAACGCGGCCGTATTGGCGCTGGTGCGCACCGCCTGCGGGGTGCGGGTGTTCAGCCTGGACCACCTGATCCCCACCGACCGGCGCATGGTGGTGACCGAGGCCGATCCCGCCCGCCGCATCGTCCGCCGGATCAACGCCGAGCCCGCGGCGCGGGAATATGCCCGCCTGCTGGGCAAGGATCCGGGGCAGCTGACCCCCTTCACCTTCGCCGCGCATCCGGTGGTGGTGCGGCTGGGCGGGCGGCACCATGTGCGGGCGATCCAGCGGGTGGACGACAACGGCGACCTGATCTTCTTCTCGGCCATCGACGAGGGGCTGGTGCTGACCCTGGCCGAGCCGCAGGACATGGCCGCGCATCTGGACGCCGCGCTGCGGGGGCTGGGCGAGCCCGCCGCCATCCTGGCCTGCGACTGCATCCTGCGCCGGCTGGAGGCGCAGGAGAAACAGGCCCATGGCGCGGTGTCCCGGCTCTTGAAGGCCCACCGGGTGGTGGGGTTTTCCACCTATGGCGAGCAGCTGAACGCGATGCATGTGAACCAGACCATGACCGGGGTCGCGCTCTATCCCCCCGGGGGGCGGCGATGATCTCCGACCTCTTGAACCCCGCCGACGGCCCCGACCGGCAGCGGGAAAAGCTCCTCCACATCGTGCAGGTGCTGATGCGGCGGGTGGAGCAGGAGACCGACGACGGGGGCCTCGCCTATGCCCAGTTCCAGCGCGCCGCGATGCTGGAGGACCAGGTGCGCGAGCGCACCCGCGACCTGGAGCGCGCGCTGGACCTGCTGAACGAATCGAATGCGCGCCTCGCCGAGGCCAACCGCGCCATCGAGGCCGCGCGGCAGAACCTGGCCAATGCGATCGAGACGGTGCAGGAGGGCTTCGCGCTCTTCGATGCCGAGGACCGGCTGGTCCTGTGCAATTCCCGCTTCGGGATGCACATGGTGGACATCCGCGAGGCGCTGAAGCCCGGCCTCGGCTTCGGCGACTATATCGAGCGCGTCAGCCGCTCGCGCTATCTGGAGCTGCCCGAGGGCGAGACGCCGGCGCAATGGGCGCTGCGCCGCCGCCGGCGGCACCGCGACCGGCACGTGATCTTCAACGTCCGCATGATCTGGGACCGCTGGGTGCAGGTCAGCGAGCATCGCACCGCGGACGGCGGCACGGTGATCCTGCAGACCGACGTGACCGACATCATCCGCTTGGAGCGGCAGGAGCGCGGCAAGCTCCTGGACGACCAGGCGCGGATGATCCGGGCGACGCTGGACCATATCGACCAGGGGGTCTGCATCTTCGACGCGCAGGGGCGGCTGGTGGGCTGGAACGCCCGGCTGGGGGTGCTGCTGGCGATCCCGATGCCGCGGCTGCGGCTGGGCACCAGTTTCGCCGCGCTGATGGAACGCTTCCGCGGCGAGGCGCGGTTCGGCGAGGGGATGACGGCGGCGCGGCTTCGGGCCTGGGTCGAGGGCGGGGCAGGGCGGGCGCCGCTGACCTTCGCCGTCCACCGCGGCGAGGGCGGGCCGATCCTCGACGCCTTCGCGCAGGAGATGCCGGACGGCGGCTTCGTGATGTCCTTCACCGACGTGACCGCGGAAAAGGCCGCCATCGCCGCGCTGTCCCGCGCCAACGAGACGCTGGAGGCCCGGGTGACCGAGCGTACCTTGGAGCTGGAGGACGCGCTGGCGCAGGCCGAACGGGCCAGTGCGGCCCGCTCGCGCTTCGTCGCCGCGGCCAGCCACGACCTGCTCCAGCCGCTGTCGGCCGCCAAGCTCTTCATCGCCTCGGCCAATGCCGAGGGCGCCACGCGCGAGGTGCTGGACAAGGCGCAGAACGCGCTCGATTCGGTCGAGGGGATCCTTGGGGCGCTGCTGGACATCTCGAAACTGGAAAGCGGCAAGGCGGCGGTCAGCGTCGGCCCGGTGCGGCTGGACGGCCTCTTGCGCCAGCTGGCCGAGGAATTTGCCCCGGTCGCCGCTGCCCGCGGCCTGCGGCTGACCGTCAGGCCCTGCCCGGTGGTGGTGCAGAGCGATCCCGCCTATCTGCGCCGCATCCTGCAAAACCTGATCGGCAACGCGCTGCGATATACCGCCCGCGGCCGGGTGCTGGTGGGCGCCCGGCGCCGGCGCGGGATGGTGCGGCTGGAGGTCTGGGACACCGGGCCGGGCATCCCCGAGGCCGAGCAGGACAACATCTTCAAGGAGTTCCACCGGCTGAACGCCCGCGCCTCGGCCTCGGAGGGGATGGGGCTGGGGCTGGCCATCGTGGAGCGGGCCTGCGGCCTTCTGGGCCATCCGCTGGGCCTGCGGTCGGAACTCGGCCGCGGCTCGTGCTTCGCGGTGCAGGTGCCGCTGGCCGAGGCCGCGGTGCCCGACCCCGCCCCCCGGCCCGAGCCCACCCCGCAGCCCGACCGCATCGCCTTCCTGGTGGAGAACGACGCCGACCTGCGCCGGGCGCTGACGCTCCTGCTGGAGAAATGGGGGATGACCGTGCTGGAGGCGGCCAGCGGCGAGGAGGCATTGGCGCTGATCGAGGAGATCGGCATCCTGCCGGACGTGTTCCTGGTGGACCACCACCTGGGCGAGGGGATCGACGGGGTGGAGTTCCTGGCCCGCCTCACCCGCCGCTGGGGGCCGGTGGCCGCCCGCCTGGTCACCGCCAACCGCTCGGCCGAGGTCAGGGCACAGGCGGCGCGGGTGGGGGCCGGGGTGCTGACCAAGCCGCTGGACGCGCGCGCCCTGGGCCAGTTCCTGGCCGGGCTGGACGCCTGAGGGGCGCGGACTACGATCAAGGTCCTATGGCCGGGGGCGCCCGGGCTCCGCTAGGCTCCAGGCTGCCACAGGTTCCGGGGGGAGGGGACATGCAGCTTGCCGACACGCGCGAGATCGCCGCCGACCCCGCCACGGTCTGGGCCGCGATCCTGGACCCGGACGTGCTGCAAGCCTGCATCCCGGGCTGCGAGAGCCTGACGGGCAGCGTGGACGAGGGCTATCAGGCCGTGGTGGTGCAGAAGGTGGGCCCCGTCTCCGCCCGCTTCACCGGGGTGGTGCGGATTTCCGACATCGAGGAAGGCCGCGCCCTGCGCATTTCGGGCGAGGGCAAGGGCGGGCCGGCGGGCTTTGCCAAGGGGGCCGCGCGGGTGGTGCTGGAGCCCTGCGAGGCGGGCACAAGGCTGGGCTACGAGGTCGAGGCCAGCGTCGGCGGCAAGCTGGCGCAACTGGGCAGCCGGATCATCGACGGTTTCGCCAAGAAACTCGCCGACCAGTTCTTCGAGCGGTTCCAGGCCGCGGTCGAGGCGCCGGAGCCGGAGGCCGAGACCGCCGAGGCCGCGCCGGAGGAAAGGAAGAAGGGCTGGTTCCGCCGCCTGGTCGGCTGAGCCCCATACCCGAGGAATGACCCAGGGAGGACCAGAATGACGAAAGTCACCATGACCGTGAACGGCAGGCCCGCCTCGGCCGAGGTCGAGGGGCGCACCCTGCTGGTGCAGTTCCTGCGCGACGGGCTGGGGCTGACCGGCACCCATGTCGGCTGCGACACCGGGCAATGCGGCGCCTGCACCGTGCATGTGGACGGGCAGGCGGTGAAGTCCTGCAACGTCTTCGCGCTGGACGTGGCGGGCGCGCAGGTGCGCACCATCGAGGGGATGGCCAATGCCGACGGCTCGCTTTCCGTCCTGCAGCAGGCGTTCCAGGACCACCACGGGCTGCAATGCGGCTTCTGCACCCCGGGCATGGTGATGGCCTCGGCCGCGCTCTTGGCCGAGAACCCGCGGCCCAGCGAGGGCGAGGTGCGGGCGTACTTGGAGGGCAACATGTGCCGCTGCACCGGATATCACAACATCGTCCAGGCGGTGCTGGCGGCCAGCGGGCAGGACGTGCAGGCGGTCGCCGCCGAGTAGGGTGGGCAATCTGCCCACCACCTCCGAAAAACACACCCACGGGAGGGATTTCATGCCCAAGGACGACGGCATCGGCGCCAGCACCAAGCGGCGCGAGGATCTGCGGTTCCTGACCGGCAAGGGCCGCTATACCGACGACATCAACATCCGCGGCCAGCTTTACGCGCATTTCCTGCGGTCGGAGGTCGCGCACGGCCGCATCAACGGCATCGACACCGCGGCGGCCGAGGCGGCGCCGGGGGTCTGGAAGGTGTTCACCGCCGCCGACTTCGCCGGCGTGGGCGGGCTGCCCTGCGGCTGGCAGGTGACCGACCTGCACGGCAAGCCGATGCTGGAGCCCAAGCACCCCGTGCTGGCCGAGGGCAAGGTGCGCCACGTGGGCGACCCGATCGCCATGGTGGTGGCCGAGACCGCCGAACAGGCGCGCGACGCGGCCGAGATGCTGGCGGTGGACATCGAGGAACTGCCGGCCGTGGTGGACATGAAGGCCGCCGTCGCGGCAGGCAGCCCGCTGGTGCATGACGAGATCGGCTCGAACCTCTGCTACGAGTGGGGCTTCGTGGAGGAGAACCGCGCGGCGGTGGACGAGGCGTTCCGCAACGCCGCGCATGTGGTCAGCCTGGATCTGATCAACAACCGGCTGGTCGCGAACCCGATGGAGCCGCGGGTGGCGGTGGGCGACTATGACGAGTGGGGCGGAATGCACACGCTCTACACCACCTCGCAGAACCCGCATGTGATCCGCCTGCTGATGGGCGCCTTCGTGCTGGGCATCCCCGAGCACAAGCTGCGGGTGGTGGCGCCGGACGTGGGCGGTGGCTTCGGCTCGAAGATCTATCACTACGCCGAGGAAGCCGCGGTCACCTTCGCCGCCAAGGCATTGAAGCGGCCGGTGAAATGGACCTGCTCGCGGTCGGAGGCCTTCCTGTCCGACGCGCAGGGCCGCGACCATATCACCAGGGTCGAACTGGCGCTGGACGCGGAGCACAATTTCACCGCGCTGCGCTGCGACACCTGGGCGAACATGGGGGCGTATCTCTCGACCTTCGCCCCCTGCATCCCCACCTGGCTGCACGGCACCCTGCTGGCCGGCAACTACCGCACGCCCTTGATCTACACCAACGTCAAGGCGGTCTTCACCAACACCGTGCCGGTCGATGCCTATCGCGGCGCGGGCCGGCCGGAGGCCTCATTCCAGATAGAGCGGCTGATCGACAAGGCGGCGCGGGAACTGGGGGTCTCGCCCATCGAACTGCGGCGCAAGAACTTCATCCGGGCCGAGGACTTCCCCTACCAGACCCCGGTCGCGGTGGTCTACGATACCGGCAACTACCACGCCACGCTCGACAAATTGCTGGAAATCTCCGGCCATGCCGGGTTCGAGGCGCGCGCGGCGGAGAGCAGGGCGCGGGGCAAGCTGCGCGGCTTCGGCCTGGCGCATTACATCGAGGCTTGCGGCATCGCGCCGTCCAACCTGGTCGGGCAGCTGGGCGCCCGGGCGGGGCTTTACGAAAGCGCCACCGTGCGGGTGAACGCCACCGGCTCGATCACCGTGATGACCGGCTCGCATTCGCACGGCCAGGGGCACGAGACCACCTTCGCCCAGGTGGTGGCCGAACTGGTCGGCTGCGACGCCAGCCAGGTGGAGATCGTGCACGGCGATACCGCCAACACGCCGATGGGCATGGGCACCTACGGGTCCCGCTCGCTGGCGGTGGGCGGTTCGGCACTGGTCAAGGCCACCAACAAGATCATCGCCAAGGCGAAGAAGATCGCCGCCCACCTGATGGAGGCCGCGCCCGAGGACATCGAGCTGGCCGGAGGCAAGTTCACGGTCAAGGGCACCGACAAGTCGAAGTCCTGGGTGGACGTGACGCTGGCCGCCTATGTGCCGCACAACTATCCGCTGGCCGAGATGGAGCCGGGGCTGGAGGAGACGGCGTTCTACGACCCCTCGAACTTCACCTATCCCTCGGGCGCCTATGGCTGCGAGGTGGAGGTGGACCCGGAAACGGGCAAGGTCGAGATCGTCGCATTCGCCGCCGCCGACGACTTCGGCAACGTGGTGAACCCGATGATCGTCTCGGGCCAGGTGCACGGCGGGCTGGCGCAGGGGATCGGGCAGGCGCTGCTGGAGAACTGCGTCTATGACGAGAACGGGCAGCTGCTGTCCGGCTCCTTCATGGACTATGCCATGCCGCGGGCCGACGACCTGCCGTCCTACACGGTCGATCATTCCTGCATCACCCCCTGCACCCATAACCCCCTGGGGGTGAAGGGCTGCGGCGAGGCCGGGGCCATCGGCTCGCCCCCCGCGGTGGTCAATGCGGTGATCGACGCGCTGCACCGGGGCGGCCATGCCGTGAGCCATATCGACATGCCGCTGACGCCTTCGCGCGTCTGGGCCGCGATCAACGCCTGAGGGAGGGTGCGATGCACAACTTCGACTTCGTGAAGCCCTCGACGGTGGCCGAGGCGGTGGCGGCGCTGGCCGCGGATGGCGCGCAGGCGCTGGGCGGCGGGCAGACCCTGATCCCCACCATGAAGCAGCGGCTGGCCATGCCGGCGGTGCTGGTGGGCCTCGGCCGCATCGCCGAGATGCGGGGGGTCAGCGCCGCGGGCGGGGTGCTGACCGTGGGCGGGGCCACGCCCCACGGGGTGGTGGCGCGCGACGCGGCGGCGCATTACCCGGCGCTGGCGGCGTTGGCCGGGGGGATCGGCGACCCGGCGGTCAGGAACCGCGGCACCATCGGCGGGAGCCTCGCCAACAACGACCCCTCGGCCTGCTACCCTTCCGCCGTGCTGGCCTCGGCGGCCACGGTGGTGACCGACCGGCGGCGGATCGCGGCGGACGACTTCTTCCAGGGCCTGTTCACCACCGCGCTGGAACCGGGCGAGATCATCACCGCGGTGGAGTTCCCGATCCCCGAGCGCGCGGCCTATGCCAAGTTCGGCCAGCCCGCCAGCCGCTTCGCCCTGACCGCGGCCTTCGTGACCAGGACCACGCAGGGCGTGCGGGTGGCGATCACCGGCGCCTCCAACGACGGGGTGTTCCGCTGGACGGCGGCCGAGGGGGCCTTGAGCGCCAACTTCTCCCCCGCGGCGGTGGAGCCATTGTCGCCCCCGCCGGCCGAGGACATGATCGCCGACCTGCACGGCACCCCGGCCTATCGGGCGCATCTGGCCAAGGTGATGACCAAGCGCGCGGTGGCGGCGGCGGGTTAGGAATCGCCGGCAGGGGTCCGGAGCCTTCAAAGGCTCCGGGCCGGGGTTTTCGAAAACCCCGGGGGCGACCGCCTACCGCAGCCGTGCCTCCACCCGCCGGTTCAGCGCCCTTCCGTCGGCGGTGGCGTTGCTGGCCACCGGCTCGGCCTCGCCCCTGCCGGCGGAGCCCAGCCGGGCGGGCTCGATCCCCGCCTCGGTCAGCCAGCGCACCACCGCCGCCGCCCGCCGGGCCGAGAGGTCGAGGTTGTAGTCCTCGGCCCCGCTGGCATCCGTGTGCCCCTCGATCTCCAGCGCCGCCTCGGGCATCGCCTCCAGCGCCGCCAGCAGCTGGCGCAGCGCCGGCTGGGCCGAGGGCAGCGGCACGTCGCTGTCATGG
>JBBCJM010000031.1:0-1794 GCA_037190175.1 Paracoccaceae bacterium
GCCAGGGCAGGGCCAGTGTTCCCAGCGCGAGCAGGCTGAATCCGCCGATCACCGAATAGGCGGCGGCATCGCCGAAATGCTCCAGCGCCGTTCCCGCAATCATGGGACCGAGGAACTGAAACAGCGAATAGGACGCGATCAAAAGCCCCAGATTGCGGGTGCGCTGTTCGGCCGGGCCAATGTCGCCGATGGCCCGGGCCGCGGCGATATGGGCCGACATCGTTCCCGCGCCGATCATGGCAGCCGCCGCCAGCATCAATGCGGGCGAGGCATGCAGCATGAGCAGCAGACTGGCCACGCAGATCAGCACCGACGAGGAAGCCATCGGCACCAGCGGGCCCGCGCGATCGACCCAGCGGCCGAACCCGACCGCAAGGACGATGTTCACCGCCGTGAACAACCCGGCGATCAGCCCGACAAAGCCGGGGCTGGCACCCGCCTGGATGGCGACCATCGGAAGGATCAGCCGCGCCGTCATCAGCGGCGCGTTGTTCATGCCGCCAATCATCAAGGTCAGCACGAAGCCCACCGGCCCGCTGCCCTTGCCCGGCGTGCCGGGATGGCTCGGTTCTTCGCTCATCGCAGCCGTGTGCCCGCCGTCTTCACCGACCTAGCGCCCCCGGAAATTCGGCTTGCGCTTCTCGCGAAAGGCGCGGACGCCCTCCTTGGACTCGTCGGTCCGGTAATACAGGCTGACGGCCTGCATCCCCAGCGCGCCGATCCCGCGGATGTTCTCGCTGTCGGCGTTGAAGCTGCGTTTGGCGATGGCCAGCGCGGTCGGGCTGCGCTCCATCAGCTCGTCGCACCATTTGCGGACCTCGGCGTCCAACTGGTCGTCGGGGACGACGGCGTTGACCAGACCCATGGCGAGGGCCTCCTGCGCCTTGTAGCGGCGGCACATATACCAGATCTCGCGCGCCTTCTTCTCGCCCACCACGCGGGCGAGATAGGCGGTGCCGAAACCGGGGTCGACCGAGCCGACCTTCGGCCCGACCTGCCCGAACTGCGCGGTCTCCGACGCGATGGTCATGTCGCAGAGCGTCGCCAGCACGTTGCCGCCGCCAATGGCATAGCCGCGCACCTTGGCGATGACCGGCTGCGGCACGTCGCGGATCAGCGATTGCAGCTCCTCCACCGGGATGCCGATGGCGCCGCGCCCGCCGTAGCTGTCGCCGGTCCCCTCGGAATGCGAGCCCTGATCGCCGCCGGTGCAGAAGGCGCGGCTCCCCGCCCCGGTCAGCACGATCACACCCACCGCCGGGTCGGCCCCGGCGCGGGTGAAGGCGTGTATCATCTCCTCGACCGTCTGCACCCGGAAGGCGTTCATCACCTCGGGCCGGTTGATGGTGATGGTAGCCGCGCCGTTTTCCACCTCGTAGAGGATATCCACGTAGTCCATGTCAGGCCGCCTTTACGGGGCGCTTGGACATCAGGCCCTGACGGCGCAGGACGGCGACCACCTCGCCGCGCTGGTTGATGCCGCGATGCTCGAAATCGACGATCCCGGCATCGGGGCGCGACTTCGACTCGCGGCGGGCCAGAACCTCGGTTTCCACATAGATCGTGTCGCCGAAGAACACCGGCTTGGGAAACTTGATATCCGAGAAGCCGAGGTTCGCCAGCGTGGTGCCCAGCGTCACATCGGCGACCTGGATGCCGCAGAGCAGCGACAGGGTGAACATGCTGTTCACGATGCGGGTGCCGAACATCTGGGTCTTGGAATATTCCTCGTCCAGATGCAGCCAGGCCGAGTTATGGGTCAGGGTGCTGAACAGCAGGTTGTCGGTCTCGGTC
>JBBCJM010000032.1:0-3689 GCA_037190175.1 Paracoccaceae bacterium
GGCGCGGCGCCCCGGGCCGCGGCCGGGGCCGGGGCCCCCAGCAGCGCGAATTCGATGCGGCGGTTGGCCTCGCGCCCCGCCTCGGTGGCGTTGTCGGCGATGGGCCGCGCCTCGCCATAGCCGCGGGCGACGAAGCCCCCCGTGGCCACCCGCCGGCCCGCCAGCGCGGTCAGCACCGCCTCGGCCCGGGCCTGGCTCAGCGCGGCGTTGCCGCTTTCGCTGCCCTGGCTGTCGGTATGGCCGGCGATCTCCAGCGTCAGCGGCGGGCAGTCCTTCAGCACCTCGGCCAGCGCCCCGATGGTGGCGGCCGAGCCGCCCTCGATCTCGGAGGATCCCGGGGCGAAGCCGATCTTGGCCGTGGCCAGCGTGGCGTTCAGCCGCTCCACGCAGACCTCGGGCGCGGGCAGCGCGGCCATCGGGTCCAGCGCCTCGTCATAGCGCACGCTGACGCGGAAGGTCTGGCCCGGGCCCAGCCGGTCGGAGAGGATCTGCGCGATCCGGGCGCGGGCGTCGGCCTGGCCGGTCACCCCGGTGACCTCGACCGTATCCTCGCGCACCAAGAGGCTGCCGTGGTCCAGCAGCGCCAGCGACTCGAGCCCCGAGAGCACCCGCACCGCCCAGCCCGCCGGCAGGTCGGGGTCCAGCCGCGCCGCCATGTGCACCGCCTGCGAGCCGAAGCGGGCGCGGGCGAAGCGGTCGGCCGCGCCGCGCAGCCGGTCGTCGGTCAGCCGGCCGCGCAGCTCGACCCTGCCCCCCTCGGCCAGCGCCGCGGTGAACTCGGCCGGCCCGGCGGGCACCGGGGTGGCCCTGGGCTCCAGCGTCGCGGTCAGCGAGAACACCGCCGGCAGCGCGGTCTGCAACTCGCCCACCTCGTGGTCGAAGCGCGCCTGCGGCACCTCCGCCCCCGCCAGCAGCGTCACGTCGGCGTCCGAGAAGGTCACGGTGCCCGATCCCATCGCCGCCACCGCGCCGATGGCGGCCTCCACCGCCTCGGCCCAGCGCGGGGTGGGCACGCCCAGCCCCACGGTGCAGACCTGCGCGCCCTTCGCCCCCGCCCCGACCCCGGCGGCCAGGATGCGCGCGCGCGCGCGGTCGGTATCGGCGGAACAGGCGTCGAAGCGCGCGCCGGCCTCGTCCATCACGAAGCGCAGGGTGAAGGGGGTCAGCACCGGGCGGGGGGCCGAGATCTCGGTCTCGACCACCAGCCCGTCCGGCGCCATCCGGGCGAGGTCGGCCTCCAGCCGCCGCTTCTGCGCCGCGCTGTCCGAGATCGCGGTGATCCGCACCCGGTCGGCGGCGATGGAGACCTTGGACCGCGGCAGGAGCTTCAGCGCCGCCAGCCCGAAGTCCAGCGAGGCCTGCCAGCCCTCGGGCGAGGGCCAGTTCGCGGTCTCCAGCATGTCCGAGACCGGGGCGCCGCCGGCCGCCTTCCCCGCCGCCTCGGCAAAGCCGCGGGCGGTGGCGTCCTCGCCGGGCAGCAGGCCGATCAGCGACAGCCCGTCCTCGTTGCGCAGGATCTCGACCGAGAAGCGCGGCGGCTCGGGGGCGCGCAGCGCGGCCACGTCCAGCCCGTCGCGGATGCGCCCGGCGTCGATCACGCTGCCGGCCACGTTCAGCGCGCGGAACCGCATCGCCTCGTTGGGCGCGGTGCCCTCCAGCCGCAGCCGCAGCCCGTCGGCCGAGACCGTGGCCCAGTGGATCCCCGCGTCGAGCAGGCGGTATTTCACCGCCGCCACCGTCCGCCGCTCGATGGCGTGCACGGCCCAGACCGAGACCAGCGAGGCGAGCCCCGCGGCCGCGACCAGCGCGCAAGCGGCAAAGACGAGGGGGCGGGACTTCATCGGGTCTCCGGCAAAAGGGTGAAGGACCTCTAGGCCGGTTCCGCCCGCGGATCAATCAGACCAGCGCCGCACCGGCAAGAAACAGCGCAGGGATGAGGCCCGCGTCGCGGTTGGAACGGAAGAGATGCAGGCAGCGGTCGGGGTCGGTGGTGTCCAGCCGCGCCAGTTGCCAGGCCAGGTGCCAGCCGAAGCCCCAGACGCCGGCCAGCCCCAGCACCAGCGCCAGCGGCGGGGCCCCGCGCGGCACCGTGACCATCAGCACCGCGGCGGTCATCAAGAGCACGGCGGCGACCAGGAACCCCCGCAGCCACCTGCGCGTGCCGGCATCGCCGAACAGCCGCGCCGTGGACTTCACCCCGATCAGCGCGTCGTCGTCCTTGTCCTGATGGGCATAGATCGTGTCGTAGAACAGCGTCCAGGCGATGCCCGCGGCCCACATCGTGACCGCCGCCCAGCCCGCATGGCCGGCATGGGCGGCGAAGGCCAGCAGCACGCCCCAGTTGAAGGCCAGCCCCAGCACCACCTGCGGCCACCAGGTGATCCTTTTGGCGAAGGGATAGGCCGCGACCAGCGCCAGCGAGGCGATGCCCAGCAGGATGGTCGCGCGGTTGTAGGTGAACAGGATCGTTGCGGCCACCAGCGCCTGCACCACCATCCAGACCACCGCCTGCCGCACGCTGACCTGCCCCGAGGGCAGGGGTCGCGACCGCGTGCGCGCCACCTTGGCGTCGAACTCGCGGTCGGTGATGTCGTTCCAGGTGCAGCCCGCCCCCCGCATGAGGAAGGCGCCGAGGCCGCAGCCCAGCGCGATCCACAGATCCCAGGGCCGGAACCCGCTGCCGTTGAGCGCCGCCAGCGCCAGCCCCCAGAGGCAGGGGATATACAGAAGCCAGGTGCCGATCGGCCGGTCGGCCCGGCTCAGCCGCAGGTAGGGGCGGGCGGGGGCGGGGGCCAGCCGGTCCACCCAGTTGCCCCGCACGGCATCGGCCACCTCTCCGGTGGCGGGCTCTGGCATCCCGGGCGGCGCGGTCATAAGGTGCCCCCATGGCGCAAGGCAAGGTCCGGCTCTTTGTAGATCACCCGCTGGGACCGGGGCAAGCCGTGCCCCTGACCGAGGCGCAGGCGCATTACCTCTTCGCCGTCATGCGATTGGCCAAGGGGGATGCGGTGCTGGTCTTCAACGGACATGCCGGGGAGTGGGCGGCGACCGTGGCGGAGGCCGGGCGGCGGCGCGGGGTGCTGGCCTGCACGGCGCAGACCGCGCCCCAGCGCGATCCCCCCGACCTCTGGCTGGTCTTCGCGCCGCTGAAGAAGGGGCGCACCGACTTCATCGTGGAAAAGGCCGCGGAACTGGGCGCCGCCCGCATCCTGCCGGTGCAGACCCGGCATACCAATGCCGAGCGGCTGCGGGCCGACCGCCTTCAGGCCCATGCGGTGGAGGCGGCCGAGCAATGCGGCGGCACCTACGTGCCCCCGGTGGAGCCGCTGCAACCGCTGGACCGCCTGCTGGACCGCTGGCCCGCCGGGCGGCTGATCCTCTGGGCCGACGAGGCGCTGGCCGGGCCTTCCGCGCCGCCCAAGGCCGAGCCCGGCCCCTGGGCGATCCTGATCGGCCCCGAGGGCGGGTTTTCCGAGGACGAACGCCGCCGCCTGCGCGCCATGCCGCAGGTGCGGCCGCTGTCGCTGGGCCCCCGCATCCTGCGCGCCGACACCGCCGCGGTGGCCGCATTGGCGCTGTGGCAGGCCAGCCTGGGGGACTGGGCATGATCCCGCTGCGCCCCGAGGCGCTGGCCACCCTGCGCCGTTGGCGCGAGGTCGGCGCGGCCGCCGCGCTGGGGGCGGCCGGGC
>JBBCJM010000033.1:0-6758 GCA_037190175.1 Paracoccaceae bacterium
GCCCGCGCCTCCTCGGCCACCGCTTCGCTGAAGGCGGCCACCCACAGCGGCGCCCGGGCGCGCTTCGCCGCGCGGGCAAAGATCGTCGCGGTGCGGGGCGAGAACAGCGGCACCACCACCGGCAGGGCATCCTCCAAGAGCAGCTGCGCCCGGGGGGAAAGCGGCTGCGCCTCCTGCGCATAGACCACCGCCTCGTCGCAGGGGATCCCGGCCTCCCACAGCCGGGCGGCGACCTGCCCGCGGGCATCCCGGCCGCGCAGGTGCAGCAGCCGCCCGGCAGGGGGCGGGGCGTCGCGCATGGTCTGCAACATCGCGGCCACCAGCAGCGCCGCATTGCCGTCGCCCGCCACCGCCTGGAACCCCGCGGCCTCGGCCACCCGGGCGGTCTGGCCGCCCACGCACCAGGCCACCCGCGGCAGCCCCTTCACCCCCTTCACCGCCGCCACCGCGGTTTCCGAGGTGAAGATGACCGCGGCGTGCGGCCCCGGCGGCAGGTCGGGCGCGATCGGCCGGGGGGCCAGCAGCGGGCTGACGGTCACCTCCGCCCCCGGAAAGCGCGCCGCCACCTCGGCCGCGAACCGCGCCGATTGCGCCGCGGGCCGGGTCAGCAGGACGCGCAGGGGCGGGCGGGGTTGAGCGGGCATGACGGCGATGCTACCTCGGGCGGTGTCATGCCCGATACCCTGACCGTCCTCGGCATCGAGTCAAGCTGCGACGACAGCGCGGCGGCGGTGGTGCGTCTTGGCCCGGCGGGGCGGGGGGAGATCCTGTCCTCGGTGGTGGAAGGCCAGACCGGCCTGCATGCGGCCTTCGGCGGCGTGGTGCCCGAGATCGCGGCGCGGGCGCACGCCGAGCGGCTGGACCATTGCGTGGAGGCGGCGCTGGCGCAGGCGGGCCTCGGGCTTGCCGATCTGGACGCGGTGGCGGTGACCGCCGGGCCGGGGCTGATCGGCGGGGTGCTGGCCGGGGTGATGACGGCCAAGGGGCTGTCGGCCGCCACCGGCCTGCCGCTGGTGGGGGTGAACCACCTGGCCGGCCATGCGCTGACCCCGCGGCTGACCGACGGGCTGGGCTTCCCCTATCTGATGCTGCTGGTTTCCGGCGGGCATTGCCAGTTCCTGCGGGTCGAGGGGCCGGAGGATTTCCGCCGCCTGGGCGGTTCCATCGACGACGCGCCGGGCGAGGCCTTCGACAAGGTGGCCAAGGTGCTGGGCCTGCCGCAGCCGGGCGGGCCAGCGGTGGAGGCCGAGGCCTTGCAGGGCGACCCCCGGCGGTTCGCCCTTCCCCGCCCGCTGCTGGACCGGCCGGGCTGCGACCTGTCGTTCAGCGGATTGAAGACCGCGGTGCTGCGGGCGCGGGATGCGCTGGTGGCCGAAAAGGGCGGGATCACCGTGCAGGACCGCCGCGACCTCTGCGCCGGGTTCCAGGCCGCGGTGGCGGAGGTGCTGGCGGAAAAGACCGCCCGGGCGCTGGCGCTGGGCCCGGTCACCGCGCTGGCGGTGGCGGGCGGGGTGGCCGCCAACCGCACCATCCGCGCGGCCTTGCAGCAGGTGGCAGGGGATGTGCCCTTCGTCGCCCCGCCGCTGCCCCTTTGCACCGACAACGCCGCGATGATCGCCTGGGCGGGGATCGAGCGGCTGCGGCTGGGGCACCACGACGACCTGACCCTTTCCGCCCGCCCGCGCTGGCCGCTGGACACCGCGGCCGCGCCGCTGATCGGCGGCGGCAAGAAGGGAGCCAAGGCATGAGCGTGGCGATCCTGGGCGCCGGGGCCTTCGGCAGCGCGCTGGCACTGGCGCTGGCGGCCAACGGGCCGGTGACGCTGTGGGGCCGGGGGCTCTCCGGCCGCCAGCCGGCCCGCCTGCCCGGGGTGACCCTGCCACAGGCGGTGACGCCGACCGACGATCTGGCGCGGGTGGCCGAGGACACCGTGCTGCTGGCGCTGCCGATGCAGGCTTTGGCGGGGTTCCTGGCGGAACAGGGGGACAGGCTGGACGGCCGGCGGCTGGTCGCCTGTTCCAAGGGCGTGGATCTGGCGACCCTGCAAGGCCCCGCGCAGGTGATCCGGGCCGCCTGCCCGCAGGCCGCCCCGGCGGTGCTGACCGGCCCCAGCTTCGCCGCCGACATCGCCGCCGGCCTGCCCACCGCGCTGACGCTGGCCTGCGCCGACGACGACCTGGGGGCAGAGTTGCAGGCGATGCTCTCCACCCCCGTGCTGCGGCTCTATCGCACCACCGACGTGGCGGGGGCCGAACTGGGCGGGGCGCTGAAGAACGTGGTCGCCATCGCCGCGGGGGTGGTGGCCGGCGCGGGCCTGGGCGAATCCGCCCGCGCCGCGCTGGTGACCCGCGGCTTCGCCGAGATGACCCGCGCCGCCGTGGCGCTGGGCGCGAGGGCCGAGACGCTGACCGGCCTTTCCGGCCTCGGCGACCTGATGCTGACCTGCTTTTCGCAACAGTCGCGCAACCTGCGCTTCGGCCTGGCGCTGGGGCGTGGCGAAGCCTTCCCCGCCGGCGTCACGGTGGAAGGCGCCGCCACCGCCCGCGCCATGACCCGCCTGGCCGCCGAGCGCGGCATCGAGATGCCGGTGACCGCCATGGTCGCGGCCCTGCTTGACGGCAGGGTCACCGTGCCGCAGGCCATGCAGGCGCTGATGTCCCGCCCCCTGAAACAGGAGTAGCCCATGCCCTTCGTCCTCATCTGCCGCGACAGGCCCGGCGCGCTGGAAACCCGGCTCGCCCACCGCGACGCGCATCTGGAATATGCCCGCGCCTCGAGCGTGGTGAACCCGGGCGGGCCGATCCTGGCCGGGGGGCAGATGGCGGGCTCGCTGGCGATCCTGGACGTGGCGACGCGGGAGGAGGCCGAGGCCTGGGCCGCCGGCGACCCCTACGGCAAGGCCGGGCTGTTCGAGAGCGTCGAGATCCTGGAATGGAAGCGGGTGCTGGGATGAATCACTGGCTGTTCAAGTCGGAGCCCGACGCCTGGAGCTGGGACCAGCAGGTCGCCAGGGGCGCCAAGGGCGAGGAATGGACCGGCGTGCGCAACTATCAGGCCCGCAACAACATGCGGGCGATGAAGGTGGGCGACCGCGGGTTCTTCTATCACTCCAACATCGGCAAGGAGGTGGTGGGCATCGTCGAGGTGATCCGCGAGAGCGCGCCCGACAGCACCACCGACGATCCGCGCTGGGACTGTGTGGTGGTCAAGGCGGTGAAACCGGTGGCCCGCCCGGTGACGCTGGAGGAATGCAAGGCCACCCCGGGGCTGGAAAAGATGGCGCTGGTCAACAACTCGCGCCTCTCGGTGCAGCCGGTCAGCGCGGAGGAATGGGCCATCGTCTGCCGGCTGGCCGGGGTGGAGCCCTGAGCATCGACAGCGGATTGCCCTTGCGGCACACTCCCCCCAGCAACGGCGGGAGGGACCGATGGAAATCGTGAGCGTTCTGGTGGCCGCGCTGGCGGGCTTTGCCTATGGCGCGGCGCATTACATGACCCTGGCCAAGCCCTGGATGAAGGCGGCCGGCATCCCGATGGGGCCCGACGGCCGGCCGGCCGGCGGCGGGGGCTCGGCGCTACCCTTCGTGCTGTCGGGGGTGGCGATGGTGCTGGTGGCGGGCTTCATGCGCCACATCTTCGAGATGTCGGGGATCGAGACGGTGGGCAAGGGGCTGCTGTCGGGCCTGGGCGTGGGGGCCTTCTTCATCGCGCCCTGGATCATGATCAACAACGCCTATCCCGGCCGGCCCTTCATGCTGACGGTGATCGACGGCGCCTATGCCGTCATCGGCTGCGGCCTGATCGGGCTGGTGCTGACGCTGTTCTGACGGAAACGGAGGGCCCCGCACCCCTACGGGATCCTCCATCCACCCCACGCGCTCCCCTTGCACCGCGTGATATGACCGGGATCCCGGGCCTGCTGCCCTGCCCTTGCGGATAACCGGAATCGCCCTGCCCGCGCAAAGCCGGAATGCCGGGCATTTGTGGCGAAGTCGCCGGATCGCCGGCGTTGCGCGGGTGGAACGCGCCGGGGGGCTTCGCGCCCCCCGGACCCCCCGCGGGATACTTGAAGCTCGAAAGAGAAGCGGGGGCGGGGACAATCTGACTCAAACTGTCCCTCATCTTGGCTGAAATACTCCGCAGGGGTCCCGGGGCGCGAAGCCCCCGGCGCTGTCCGTCATCCCCGCGGGTTGGGCAGGAAGAAGGCGGCCGCGCCCAGGAAGGGCAGGAAGGCGCAGGTCTTGTAGACGAACTCGATGCCCCGCGCGTCGGCCAGGAAGCCCAGCGCCGCGGCGCCGATGGCGGCCACGCCGAAGGCGAAGCCGAACATCAGCCCGGCCACCATCCCGGTGTAGCGCGGCATCAGGTCCTGCGCATAGACCACCATGGCCGGGAAGGCCGAGGCCAGCACCATGCCGGCCATCGCGCTGGCGATCACGTTGGGCACCAGCGGCAGGTACGGCACCATCAGCGCCAAGGGCAGGATGCCCAGCACCGAGCACAGGATCACCTTGCGCCGCCCGATCCGGTCGCCGATGGGGCCGCCCAGGATCGTGCCGGCCGCCACCGCGGCCAGGAAGATGAAGAGGCACAATTGCGCCTGCCCCGCGGTCAGCCCGAACCGTTCCATCAGGTAGAAGTGGTAGTAGCTGGAGAACGAGACCGAATAGAGGAACTTCGAGATCATCAGGATCACGAGCAGCGTCATCCCCAGCCGCACCGCCTGCCGCGGCAGCTCGGTGGCCACCGCCCGGGCGCGGCGGGCCACGGCGCGGCCGGCGCCGACGGCCACGTACCACCGCCCCACGCCCCACAAGAGCACCATCCCCACCAGCGCCACGCCCGCGAACCATTCGATCGAGACCTGCCCGCGTTCCAGCACGATGAAGGCCGCGGCCAGCGGGCCCAGCGCGGTGCCGCAATTGCCGCCCACCTGGAACAGCGACTGCGCGAAGCCCGGGCGCATCCCCGCCGCCAGCCGGGCGATGCGCGAGGATTCCGGGTGGAAGATCGAGGAGCCCAGCCCGATCAGCGCCACCGAGACCAGCACGGTGCCGTAATGCTCGGCATGGGCCAGCATGACCAGCCCGATCCCGGTCGAGGCCATGCCGGCCGACAGCGCATAGGGCTGCGGGCGGCGGTCGGTCAGGAAGCCCACCAGCGGTTGCAGGATCGAGGCGGTGCCCTGGAACACCAGGGTGATCATGCCCACCTGCGCGAAGTTGAGCGCCAGGTTCGCCTTCAGCAGCGGATAGCTGGCCATGATGAGCGACTGCATCAGGTCGTTCAGCATATGGCCCAGCGAGATGGCCAGGATGATCGGCACCACCGTGGATTCGACGGCGGGAACGGGTTGGGGTGGGGCGGACACGGAAAAGGACCTGCGGCAACGGATGGCGCGCGCACCATCGCGCGCCGGCGCAGGAATGGCAATGCGGGGCGCGCCGGATCGGCGGCCCCGCAGGCAGGGCGTCAGCCGTAGACGGCTTCCTTGCCGAAATGCTTGGTCAGCATGTAGTACATCACCGCGCGGTGCTTGTTGCGCTCGGACTTGCCGTAGGTCTCGACCACCGCGGAAATCGCGGTGTCCAGCGCCGGCCCGTCGGCCAGCCCCAGCTTCTTGATCAGGAAGTTGTTCTTCACCCGGGCCAGTTCCTCGGGGTCCGAGGCCGCCACGGTTTCGCTGTCGGCATTGTAGATCGCCGGGCCGCAGCCGATCACCACCTTGGTCAGCAGCCCCATGTCGGGTTCGATGCCGCATTTGTTGCGCAGATCGTCGGCGTAGCGGGCGATCTTTTCGTCGCGCTTGCTCATGTCCCTCTCGTCCTCCTTGTCATTCGTAACACCACAGGCCCGCCACGGGCGGGAAGCCCGGGCGAGCCTAGGCGAAGGAACGCGGGCAAGGAAAGCGAAAAGTCGGCCGGGCCCGGGCCGCGGCCTGCGACAGGCTGCGGCGGAATGACAGGGGCAGGGGGTCAATAGCGGTAATGATCGGCCTTGTAGGGGCCTTCGGGCTTCACCCCGATATAGGCGGCCTGGTCGGGGCGAAGTTCGGTCAGCTTCACCCCGATCTTCTTCAGATGCAGGCGGGCCACCTTTTCGTCCAGCGCCTTGGGCAGGATATAGACGCCGGGCGCATAGTCCTTGCCCCTGGTCCACAGCTCGATCTGCGCCAGAACCTGGTTGGTGAAGCTGGCCGACATGACGAACGACGGATGCCCGGTGGCATTGCCCAGGTTCAGCAGCCGGCCTTCGGACAAGAGGATGATGCGGTTGCCCGAGGGCATCTCGATCATGTCCACCTGGTCCTTGATGTTGGTCCATTTGTGGTTGCGCAGGCTGGCCACCTGGATCTCGTTGTCGAAATGGCCGATGTTGCCGACGATGGCCATGTCCTTCATCTCGCGCATGTGCTCGATGCGGATCACGTCGCGGTTGCCGGTGGTGGTGATGAAGATGTCGGCGGTCGCCACCTCGTCCTCCAGCAGCGTCACCTCATAGCCGTCCATCGCGGCCTGCAGGGCGCAGATCGGATCGACCTCGGTCACCTTCACCCGCGCCCCGGCGCCGCGCAGGCTGGCGGCCGAGCCCTTGCCCACGTCGCCATAGCCGCAGACCACGGCGACCTTGCCGGCCATCATCGTGTCGGTGGCCCGCCGGATGCCGTCCACCAGCGATTCCTTGCAGCCGTACTTGTTGTCGAACTTCGATTTCGTCACGCTGTCGTTGACGTTGATCGCCGGGAAGGGCAGCAGGCCC
>JBBCJM010000034.1:0-31253 GCA_037190175.1 Paracoccaceae bacterium
CCCCCCCACCCCCCCCCCCCCCCAAAAACTCTCATACACAGAAGAACTGACACTCTCTGGTCTGCAGCCGCGCCGTGCGGCGGGCGTAGGGGGCGACGATGTCCTCGCCGAACCGCTCGGCAAAGATCTCCCGAGGGCAGACATCGTTGCCGCATCGGAACCGCCGCACTGTGAGGGCGATCCTGACGCGCCGGCCATGGGCCGGGAGATCGGAGAGGGACCGAACGGCTGTGGACCCATCGCGAGAGCTTGCCGCAGCCTGGGCAGGCCGACCCGACATCCCGGGACCGCGCGACCGCCCCCACGCCGCCGTCATCGATCCGCACCTGCTCAATAATCAGCCCCGGCGACAACAACGCCGCTGACGATCGGCTCCGAACCATCCCTCGCTCCCCTCAAGTTCAAACAAAGCCATCAGACGTTTGCCAGAATTCTGCCCGGGATCCCGATGACTGCAACCCGGGAAGGGAAACGAGGTCGGCTCGGATGGCCGTCAGATCCGACGCCACGACAGGCACCGACCCCGTATGCCGTCAGGTCAGGACCACTTCAGGTCGTGGTTCTTGATCGGCGTCGATCGGACGCGGATGCCAGTGGCTGCGAAGATCGCGTTGCCAATCGTCGGCCCGACGATGCCCGCACCAATCTCGCCCAGGCCACCCCAACGCTTGCCTCCTTCGAGAGCGAAGTGAACTTCGACCTCGGGCATCTCGTCGATACGAACGATGGGATAGCTATCGAAATTGGTGTTTCGCACACGGCCATCGCGAATGTCGGCCCCGCCGTACAGCACTGAACTCAACTCGAAGGCGATCGCACTCTTGATCTGCTGCTCGGCCATACGCGGATCGAGCAGGTGTCCGGGATCGAGCACGACCGTGAACTTCTCGATCTGCAGCCGGCCGCGCTTGCTGACCGAAACGGTCGCGCAGCCAGCGGCCG
Organism: Paracoccaceae bacterium; assembly: GCA_037190175.1. Taxonomy (GTDB): domain Bacteria; phylum Pseudomonadota; class Alphaproteobacteria; order Rhodobacterales; family Rhodobacteraceae; genus JBBCJM01. The sequence continues at coordinate 943 of JBBCJM010000034.1, forward strand.
GTGTCTCAGTCTCGTTGTGATGGCATACGCCCATGCCTTCACCGCGCGGTAGGTCGGTCGTGTAGCCAGACACTTCCTTGAGCACCTTCAGGACGCGCTGGCGATCCGGCATCTGCTCGGTCAGGGCGATGCGGAAATCTAGTGGGTTGTGCCCGCCCGCATGCGCAAGCTCATCGATGAAGGATTCCACCGCGAAGCTGTGCAGGGCATAGTTGACCCCGCGGAGATAGTGGGTGGGGATGTGCGACCTGGCGAAGTGCCTGTCGTAGTATTCGTGCGGCAGCACATAGGGAATGGTCTCCCGCCCCCGCCCGTCGCGCCACAGCGTCTTTTCGCCGATGGTGCGGATTGCGAGCGCAATCGGCATCCCCTTCTCGTCGAGCACACCCGTGGCGTGAGGGTCGAGGAAACCCCGGTAGCCCGGATCGCGGGCGAGGCCGAGGTGGAACTGCGCGACGGCCGGGTGCTGCCCTTCGCCGGCCTCTTCACCGATCCCGACCGAACCGACCAGCCCGCTGGCCGAGGCCGCCGGCTGCGCGCCGGTCGAGACCCCGATGGGGAGTCAGATCAGGACAAGCGAGAGCAAGGAAACCAGCATCCCGGGCATCTTCGCCTGCGGGGATGTGGCCCGGGCGCCCCATTCCGTCTCGCTGGCGGCCGGCGACGGTGCCTGGGCCGGGGCGCAACTGCACCGCTCGCTCGTCTGGCCCGCCGCCGGCGCCGAGGACCAGAACCCGGTCGCTGTCCGGCACATGCTCGGCCAGTAGAAGCCCGGCCATGCGGTGCAGGTCGTGCAGGCCCGGCACATGGCGGGCGATGCGCGCAGCATAGCTGGCGGCATCACCGGGATCGGTGGTGAGGGCGGGTTTCATCTCAGCCCTCGGGCTGGAGTTGAGGGCCTTTGCCCGAGAACATCCGGGCTGGCGCTTCGACGGCGTCGACCCTACGTCAGAGATGATCGCGCAGGCGCGGAATACTCTCGGCAGGGACGCCGCGCGCCGCCTTCCATCAGGGCTATATCGACGACGCGCCCGCTGGCCGCTTCGATGGCGCGACCTGCCTTCTGACCCTGCACTTCCTTCACCGGGAAGAGCGCTTGCGCATCCTGCGTGAGCTCGTGCGGGTGGTGCAGTCCGACGCCTGCATCGAGCTCGACACCAACCGCACCAGCGTCCCCTGGCGGCTGATCGGCGCGACGGTGACGGTGCTGGCCGGCGAGGACGGAATCGTCGTCAGCCACGGCGGCGCCGAGGCCGCCCGTCATGAGGCGCGCCGCGGCCGCCGCGAGCGGGCGATCCGGCCCGAGCATCTCGACGGCATCGTCGGCGCCGGCGGCCGGACGGCGCGGACGGACGCGGCGCTGACTGCCGAGCTGCTGCGGCCGCTGGCCGAGTACGAGCGCCTGCTGGGAGGAGCCTGGCGATGGCTGACGACATCCTGCCCGACCCGCTCATCGGCATGCTGGAGCGGCTGAAGCTGACGGCGCTGCGCGACCGTCTCGACAATCTGCTCGACGATGCCTCGCGCCGGGAGATGAGCTTGCGCGAGACCCTCAGCTGGATGAGCATCGGGGGTCACAGCATGCGCTTCTCTTGCTGACGCCCCCTTTTGCAAGTGGGGCTCATAGGCTCGGGGCTGCCGCTCTGCCTTGGTGAGACATCGACCACCTTGGCAGGGGACCGCGAGACGGGCTTCAATCGCCCTTAAATGACCCGTCCGGTAAAAAACCGTTTACTGCAGATCTTGGCGTCAAACACTTCAGAGCTTAGTGCGCGCCACAACAACTGTCGTACACCGCAGCATGCAAGCGCGAAATATAAGGCGGGTTTTTTGGCGGGCGATCTCAGATAGCTCAAGATTTTAACAATTATATCAATAACATATGGCGGAGACGAAGGGATTCGAACCCTCGAGACGGTTCCCCGTCTGCACCCTTAGCAGGGGTGTGCCTTCGACCACTCGGCCACGTCTCCGCCGTCGCGTCTATCAGCAGGACGCGGCGGAGAACAAGGGGCAATCCGGGGGCGGCGCCTAGCCTACCGACATCAGCCTCAGCGCGCGGTCCTGTTCAGTCAGCCACAGGAGCGTTCGGGTAGCCTGTCCCCGGGGGCCGGACAACCCGGGGTCGGACGCGAGAAGCGCGCGGGCGTCGCTCTGGGCCACGGCCATCAGCGCGGCGTTGCGCTCCAGGTCGGCGACGCGGAACCGCGGCAGGCCGGACTGCGCGGTGCCCAAGAGGTCGCCCGCCCCGCGCAGGGCCAGATCCTCCTCGGCGATCCTGAACCCGTCCTCGGTGTCGCGCAGCACCCGCAGGCGGCGGCCGGCGGTCTCGCCCAGTGGGGGCTGGTAGAGCATCAGGCAGGTGGACTCCGCCGCCCCCCGCCCCACGCGGCCCCGCAGCTGATGCAGCTGCGCCAGCCCGAAGCTCTCGGCCCCCTCGATCACCATGATCGAGGCGTTGGGCACGTTCACCCCCACCTCGATCACCGTGGTGGCGACCAGCACCTTGGTCTCGCCGGCGGCGAAGCGGGCCATCGCGGCGTCCTTCTCGGCCGGCGGCAGTTGCCCGTGCACCAGCCCCACCCCCTCGCCCAGCACCGCGCGCAGCGCCACGAAGCGCGCCTCGGCCGAGGCGAGGTCCACCACCTCGCTGTCCTCGACCAGCGGGCAGACCCAATAGGCCTGCCGCCCCTCGGCCACGGCGCGGGCCAGATGCGCCACCACCTCGTCCAGCCGGTCGTTCGCCACCAGCGCGGTCTTCACGGGCGTGCGGCCGGGGGGTTTCTCGTCCAGCACCGAGACGTCCATGTCGCCGTAGCTGGCCAGCGCCAGCGAGCGGGGAATGGGCGTCGCGGTCATCACCAGCACGTCGGTGGCCGCCCCCTTGGCGCCCAGTTCCATCCGCTGGGCCACGCCGAAACGGTGCTGCTCGTCGATCACCGCCAGCCGCAGGTCGCGGAAGGCCACGTCGCGCTGGAAGACCGCATGGGTGCCGATCAGGAGGTCGATCCCGCCCGCGGCCAGCGCGGCCAGCTTGTCCTCGCGTTCGGCGCCCTTGTCGCGCCCCGTGAGCAGGGCGAGGCGGACCCCGGCAGCCTCGGCCAGGGGGGTAAGGCCCTGCAAATGCTGGCGGGCCAGGACCTCGGTCGGCGCCATCAGCACCCCCTGCCCGCCGGCCTCCACCGCCACCAGCAGCGCCATCAAGGCGACCAGGGTCTTGCCGGAGCCCACGTCGCCCTGCAGCAGGCGGTTCATCTTCAGCGGGCCGGCCATGTCGGCCGCGATCTCCCCTACCGCGCGGGCCTGGGCGGCGGTGGGGCGGTAGTCGAGCGCCTTCAGCACCTTGGACCGCAGCCGGCCGTCGCCCTGCGTGGAGACACCCCGCGCCCGACGCACCTTCGCCCGGGCCAGCGCCAGCGTCACCTGATGCGCGAAAAGCTCGTCATAGGCCAGCCGCAGCCGGGCCGGGGCGGTGGGGGCGAGGTCGGCGTTGGAGCGGGGGGCATGGACGGCATGGACCGCCTGCGCCCAGGACGGCCAGCCCTCCCGCGCCAGCAGCCCGGGGTCGATCCATTCGGCCAGATCCGGCGCCCGGGTCAGCGCCGCGGCGGCGGCCCGGGACACCACGCGCTGGGTCAGGCCCGCGGCCAGGGGATAGACCGGCTCGAAGGCGGGCAGGTCGGCGGCCTCCTCGGGCGGCAGCACGTGGTCGGGGTGCACCATCTGCGCCACACCGTCGAAGAGTTCCACCTTGCCGGAAACCAGCCGCCTTGCCCCGGTGGGCAGCAGCTTTTGCAGATAGTCGGTCCGGGCGTGGAAGAACACCAGTTGGAACTCCAGCGCACTGTCGCGCACGAACACCCGATAGGGCCGGCCCTTGCCGCGCGGGGGCGTATGGCCGCCCACCGTGACCTCCACCGTCGCCACGCAGGGCGGCACCACCTCGCGCAAGGAGGCGCGGCGGGCGCGGTCGATGCCGGAATGCGGCAAGAGGAACAGGAGGTCCCGCGGCCGGGTCACCCCCAGCGCCTCGAAGGCCTTGGCGCTGCGGGGGCCGATACCGGGCAGCGTCTCCAGCCCGGCGAAGAGGGGGAACAGGATCTCCGGCCGGCTCATGCGTCGCCGATCAGGGCAAGCCAGTCGTCCTCGCCGATGGTGCGCACCCCCAGCCGCTCGGCGTCCTTGGCCTTCGACCCCGCGCCGGGCCCGGCGACCAGGATGTCGGTTTTCGCGCTGACGCTGCCGGCCACCTTGGCGCCCAGGGATTCGGCCCGCGCCTTGGCCTCGTCGCGCGTCATCTTCTCCAGCTTGCCGGTGAAGACCACGGTCAGCCCGGCGACGGGCGAGGCGGCGGCACGGGCCTCGGGCGGCAGCACGGTCAGGTGGGCCAGCAGCCGGTCGATCGAGGCGCGCTCCTCGGGGTTGGCCAGGGCGTCCGACAGCGACAGCGACAGCACCGGGCCGATGCCGTCCGCGGTGACCAGATCGGTCCAGGCCGCCTGCGCCTCCTCCGGCACCGCGGCGCGGGCGGCCTCGCGGGCCTCCTTCACCTTCGCCCGGCGGCCCTCGGCGGCCGCGGCGGCGCGTTCGGCCTCGGCTGCGCGGTCGGCGGCGCGATGGGCCAGCGCCGCGGGGCGGGCGAGGTCCAGCGCCTGCGCCAGCGCATCCCAACTGCCGAAATGCCGGGCCAGATCCTGCGCCGCCACCTCGCCCACATGCCGCAGGCCCAGGGCGAAGATCAGCCGCGCCAGCGGGATGCGCCGGCGCTCCTCGATGGCGGCGAAGAGGTTGGCGGTGGATTTCTCGCCGAAGCCGTCGCGGTGCTTCAGCTTCTGCAGGGGGTTGGCGGCGTCCCGCGCGGCCAAGGTGAAGATGTCGGCCGGCTCGCGGATCGGCAGCAGTTCGTCCGCAAAGAACATCTCGATCTGCTTCGCCCCCAGCCCCTCGATATCGAAGGCGCCGCGGCTGACGAAGTGCTTCAGCTTCTCCACCGCCTGCGCCGGACAGATCAGCCCGCCGGTGCAGCGGCGCACCGAATCGCCCTCCTCGCGCACCGCGGGGCTGCCGCATTGCGGACAGCGGTCGGGGAAGAGATAGGGCACGGCGTGCTCCGGCCGGCGGCCCAGGTCCACGTCCGCCACCTTGGGGATCACGTCGCCGGCGCGGTAGACCTGCACCCAATCGCCCACGCGGATGTCCTTGCCGCCGCGGATCGGGCTGCCGGCGGAATCGCGGCCGGCGATGTAATCCTCGTTGTGCAGGGTGGCGTTCTGCACCACCACGCCGCCCACGGTGACCGGGCGCAGCCGGGCCACCGGCGACAGCGCCCCGGTGCGGCCGACCTGGATGTCGATGCCGACCAGCTCGGTCCAGGCGATCTCGGCGGGGAACTTGTGGGCGATGGCCCAGCGCGGAGTGGCGGCGCGGAAGCCGAGGCGGCGTTGCAGCGCCAGGTCGTCGACCTTGTAGACCACCCCGTCGATGTCATAGCCCAGCGTCGCCCGCTGCGCCTCGATGGCGCGGTACTGCCCCAGCATCTCCTCGCGGCCGGCGCAGAGCCGGGTCAGCGGGTTGGTGTGGAAGCCCAAGGCGCCCAGCCGCGCCACCGCCCCGGCCTGGGTGGCGGCCAGCGGCTCGGAGATCTCGCCCCAGGCATAGGCGAAGAACCGCAGCGGCCGGGACGCGGTGATGGTGGCGTCCAGCTGCCGCAGGCTGCCCGCGGCGGCGTTGCGCGGGTTGGCGAAGGTGCGGCTTCCCGCGGCGGCCTGGCGTTCGTTCAGCGCCGCGAAATCGGCGTGCGACATGAAGACCTCGCCCCGCACCTCCAGCACCGCGGGCGCGCCGAGCAGCACCGGCGGGATATCGGCGATGGTGCGGGCGTTGGCGGTCACGTCCTCGCCCTTTTCCCCGTCGCCGCGGGTGGCGGCATGGATCAGGCGGCCGCCCTCGTAGCGCAGCGACAGCGAGAGGCCGTCGATCTTGGGCTCGGCGGTGAAGGCGGGCGGGGCGTCCAGGTTCAGGAACCGGCGCACGCGCTCCACGAAGTCGCCCACCGCGCCCTCGTCGAAGGCGTTCTCCAGGCTCAGCATCGGCACCGCGTGGCGGATGGTGCCGAAGCCCTCGGCCACCGGGGCGCCCACCTGGTCGGAGGGGCTGTCCTCGCGTTTCAGCGCCGGAAAGCGGGCCTCGATTTCCGCCAGCTGCAGCTTCAGCGCGTCGTAGTCGGCGTCGGAGATCTCCGGCGCGTCCTCGGTGTGATAGGCGCGGTTGGCCCGGTCGATCTCGGCCATCAGACGGTCGAGCTCCGCCGCGGCCGCCGCCTCGTCCAGTTCCTCGACCGCGCGCTGCATCCGCCCCCCCTCCGCCGGCTGACCGGGCAAGGTGTAGGCGCAGCACCAGCCGGGGTAAAGCCTCAGCCCGCCGCCGCGATCCGGCCCGGCGCGGCCATCTGCACCGGCGCCGGGTCGCGCAGCACATAGCCGCGGCCCCAGACGGTCTCGATGTAGTTCTCGCCCCCCGTGGCCTCGGCCAGCTTCTTGCGCAGCTTGCAGACGAAGACGTCGATGATCTTCAGCTCGGGCTCGTCCATCCCGCCGTAGAGGTGGTTCAGGAACATCTCCTTGGTCAGCGTGGTGCCCTTGCGCAGGCTGAGCAGCTCCAGCATCTGGTATTCCTTGCCGGTCAGATGCACCGCCTTGCCCTCGGCCTCCACCGTCTTGGCGTCCAGGTTGACCGCGATCTTGCCGGTGCGGATGACCGATTGCGAATGCCCCTTGGATCGGCGGATTATCGCGTGGATGCGGGCGACCAGTTCCTCGCGGTGGAAGGGTTTGGTCAGGTAATCGTCGGCGCCGAAGCCGAATCCCTTCAGCTTGCTGTCGGTGTCGTCGGAGCCGGAGAGAATCAGGATCGGCGTCTCAACCCGCGCCAGGCGCAGCTGCCGCAGCACGTCGTGGCCGGACATGTCGGGCAGGTTGAGGTCCAGCAGGATCAGATCGTAGTCGTAGAGCTTCGCCAGGTCGATCCCGTCCTCGCCCAGATCGGTGCAATAGACGTTGAGGTTGGCGTGGGTCAGCATCAGTTCGATGCTGCGCGAGGTGGTGGGGTCGTCCTCGACCAGAAGGATGCGCATCCGACGTCTCCGCTTGGGCCAGTCTGTCCGTTAACGACACTTGCGGGTGTAAAGGTTAACGCCGGGTTATTCTGCCCAGGATTGCCGCGGAAACAACTTAAAGTTGTCGATATTTCTGGATCGCGGTGACTTTCAGCGCCTTCTCGCCGTGCGTCTCCACCGCCCTGCGCCACAGCCCGAACTCCTCGGCCGAAAGCGCGTAACGCTCCAGCGCCTCGGCCTCGGAGATCAGCCCATGCACCACCGCCCGCACCACCACCGCCTTGCGGCTGGCCACCCAGCGGGTGGTGTCGGCCGCCGGCAGGTCGGCGCGGGTCAGCACGCTGCCGTCCGGCAGGGTGACCTGGCGCGGCCCGTCCACACGCTTGAGATACATCGCACGACCCCGGCTGCCGCTCTCCATCCTGCTCACCCTGACCTGTCACGCTTAAGCAACGATGAAACTGCTGGTTGTCTCTACCTAGCATTTTCCTATATTCTCCGCGTTCCCGGAGAGGTTCCATGCGCGACTTGCCGCTCAACTCGCTCGGCCTGCCAAAGGCCCCGGCCGACACGCGCGTGGTGGTGGCGATGTCGGGGGGCGTGGATTCGTCCGTGGTCGCGGCCATGCTGAAGGACCAGGGCTACGACGTGGTGGGGGTCACGCTGCAACTCTACGACCACGGCGCGGCCCTGGCCAAGAAGGGCGCCTGCTGCGCGGGGCGCGACATCCACGACGCGCGGCGGGTGGCCGAGGCGATGGGCTTCCCGCATTATGTGCTCGACTATGAAAACATCTTCCGCGAGGCGGTGATCGACGAATTCGCCGACGCCTATCTGGCCGGCGCGACCCCGGTGCCCTGCATCCGCTGCAACGAGCGGGTGAAGTTCAAGGACCTGTTGGCGACCGCCCGGGACCTCGACGCCGACTGCATGGCGACGGGGCACTACATCCGCCGCGAGGTCGGGCCTTCGGGGCCGGAACTGCACCGGGCGGCGGACCCCGCGCGCGACCAGTCGTATTTCCTGTTCTCGACCACGCCGGAGCAGCTGGCCTTCCTGCGCTTCCCGCTGGGGGGGCTGGCGTCCAAGGCCGAGACCCGGGCCTTGGCCGCGAAATACGGGCTGCCGGTGGCCGACAAGCCCGACAGCCAGGACATCTGCTTCGTCCCCGACGGCAACTACGCCGCGGTGATCGAGAAGCTGCGCCCCGGCGCGGCGGATCCGGGCGAGATCGTGGACCTCGACGGCCGGGTGCTGGGGCAGCACCGCGGGGTGATCCACTACACCGTGGGGCAAAGGAAGGGGCTGGGGATCGGCGGGCTCTCCGACCCGCTCTACGTGGTGCGGCTGGATCCCGCCGCCCGCCGGGTGGTGGTGGGGCCGAAGGAGGCGCTGGCCACCCGCCGCGTGCCCCTGCGCGAGGTGAACTGGCTGGGCGACGCGGCCCTGGACAGCCGCCCGGAATGGGAGGTGCTGGCCCGCGTCCGCTCCACCCGCGAACCGAAGCCCGCGATCCTGCGCGCCCTGCCGGGGGGCGAAGCCGAGGCCGAACTGCTGTCGCCCGAGGAAGGCGTCAGCCCCGGGCAGGCCTGCGTGTTCTACGCGCCGGAGGGCACCCGGGTGCTGGGCGGCGGGTGGATCTGGCGGGGGCGGTAGGGTGCGTGATTTCACGCACCGCCCCTATAACACCCCCATCACCGACCGCGCCGCGCGCAGCCCCGGGGCCTCGCCCCCCCGCCCCAGCCGCTCCATCGTCACCGCCATCGCCTTATCCTGCTTCGCCCGCGCCGCGGGATCGGTCAGCAGGCGGGCCAGCGCGGGGGCGATCCGCGCCGCGCGGCACTCCGGCCCGATGAACTCCGGCACCGCCCGGGTCTCGCTGACCAGGTTGACCAGCGTCACCGTGTCCACCCGCGCCATCCGCCGCATCAGCCACAGGGTCAGGGGGTGCATGTCGTAGGCGATCACCATCGGGCAGCCCGCCGCGGCCAGTTCCAGCGACACGGTGCCCGAGGCCGCCAGCGCCACGTCCGCCGCCGCGAAGGCGCCGCGCTTCAGGCCGGGCTCCTCGACCAGCCGGGGGCGCACCGGCCAGTGCTCCACCGCCTGCACCACCAGATCGCGCACCGAAGGCACCACCGGCAGCGCCACCCGCAGGTCGGGGAAGCGCGGTTTCAGGAGGCTGAGCGTGGTTCCGATCACCGGGGCCAGCCGGCCGACCTCTCCCCGGCGCGAGCCCGGCAGCGCCAGGATCAGCGGCCCCTCGCCGGCCCAGGCCCGCCGCTCGGCCTCGCTGGCCCGTGGCTCGGCCACCACCGGATGGCCCACGAAGTCGCAGGTCATCCCGGCCGCGGTCATGAAGGGCGGCTCGAACGGCAGCAGCGCCAGAACGTGGTCGATCACCCGCGCCATCCTGGCCGCCCGCCCCGGCCGCCAGGCCCAGACCGAGGGCGCGACATAGTGGATGGTGCGGATGCCCGGGTTGGCCGCCCGCACCAGCCCGGCCAGCCGCAGGCTGAAATCAGGGCTGTCGATGGTGATCAGCGCCGCCGGCGGGTCGGCCAGCACCGCGGCGGCCGTCTGGTGCAGGCGGCGGCGCAGGTGCAGGTATTTCGGCAGCACCTCGGCGATGCCCATGACCGACAGGTCCTGCATGGGGTAGAGGCTTTCCAGCCCCTCCGCCTGCATCGCCGGGCCGCCGACGCCGGCGAATTCCACCCCCGGCTCCAGCGCCTTCAGCCCCGCCATCAGCGCCGCGCCCAGCCGGTCGCCCGAGGGCTCGCCGGCCAGAAGATAGAGCTTCACGCCCGCGCCCACAGGAACAGGCCCCGCGCCTCGGCCTCCCTCCGCATCGCCGGCAGGTCCAGGCAGATCACCTGCCCGGCGGCCCAGGCGATGCCGGAGAGCCCGGCCGCGGCCGCCCGCCGCACCGTCTCGGGCCCCAGGGTGGGCAGGTCGATGCGCAGGTCCTGCCCGGGCTTGGCGGCCTTGTAGAGCAGGCCCCCCGCGGGCCGGTCGCCCATCGCCGCCACCTGCGCCAGCATGGCGTCGGTGCCGGGCAGCGCCTCCACCGCCAGGCAGAGCCCCCGGGCCACCACGCAGCCCTGCCCCACGTCCACCCGGCCCAGCGCCGCCACGATCCCCGCCGCCCGCACCGCGTCGGCATCGTCCTGCGGGGTCACGGCGCCGGCATGTACCCCCTCGCCCGGCAGCAGCGCGGGGGCGATCTCGGCCGCGCCCACGACCGAAAGCCCCGCCTCCTCGAAGATCGCGATGACCTCGCGCAGGGTGGCGTCGTCGCCCTGCCCCATCGCCGCCAGCAGCCGGGGTACCATCTGCGCGGTGGCGGGGTCGAAGAGCGAGGGCTCCAGCCGCGGCCGCCGCACCGCGCCGGCGAAGACCACCCTTCCAACCCCACGGTCCAGGAGATCGTGGAGAAAGGGCACCAGCCGCTCCACCCGGAACATCACATCGGGGCTCAACCCCTCGGGCGCAAAGCCCTCCAGCGCGCAAACCAGCGGGCGCCCGGGCATCGTCGCCACCAGCGCCGCCGGCAGCGCGCCCTGCCCGGCGATCAGCGCGGCCGCGCTCATTTGGGGGTCAGGAAGCTGCGGTCGCTGGCCGACAGGATGAAATCCGTGACCTCACGCACATGGCGGCTGTCGGTCTCGTCATGCAGGCGGCGGGCGCGGTCCAGGAACGACCCCTCCCCCTGCGCCAGCATCTGATAGGCGGCGCGCAGGGCGGTGATCTCGGAGCGTTCCACCCCCCGCCGCTTCAGCCCCACCAGGTTCAGCCCGTCCAGCTCGCCCCGTGGCGCCTGCACCAGGCCGTAGGGGATCACGTCGTTGGTCACCATGGTGACCGCGCCGATGATGGCGCCGCGGCCGATCCGCACCCACTGGTGCACGCCGGAAAGCCCGCCCACGATCACGTCGTCGCCCAGCACGCAATGGCCGGCGATCGCCACGTTGTTGACCAGGATCACCCGGTCGCCGATCTGGCTGTCGTGCCCCACATGGGCGCCGGTCATGATCAGGCAGTCGTCGCCCACGCGCGTCACCCCGCCGCCGCCCTCGGTGCCGGTGTTCAGCGTGGCGCCCTCGCGGATGCGGCAGCGGCGGCCGATCGCCAGCCGCGTGCGCTCGCCCTTGTACTTCAGGTCCTGCGGCACCTCGCCCACGCAGGCGAAGGGCCAGATCGTGCTCCCCTCGCCCACCTCGGTCCAGCCGGTGACCACGGCGTGGGACTTCACGGTGACGCCCGCGCCCAGCACGACCTCGGCCCCGACCAGCGAGAAGGGCCCCACCACGCAGCCCGGCCCGATGGCCGCGCCATCCTCGACCACGGCCGAGGGGTGGATGCGGGCGGAGCCGTCGATCATCAGGCGGCCTTCGGCAGGTCGAACATGGCGGTGAAGGTGGCCTCGGCGGCCAGTTCGCCCTCCACCCGGGCCTGGCCCTCGAACTTCCACACCTTGCCGCCGCCGCGCAGCGCCCGCACATGCAGCTCCAGCACGTCGCCCGGCACCACCTTGCGGCGGAACTTGGCGCCCTCCACCCCCATGAAGAAGACCACGGCGCCCTTGTCCACCAGGTCCATCGACAGGCCCACCAGCACCCCGGCGGTCTGGGCCATCGCCTCGATGATCATCACGCCCGGCAGGATCGGCAGGGCGGGGAAATGGCCCTGGAACTGCGGCTCGTTGAAGGTCAGGTTCTTGATGCCGACGCAGGAGACATGCGGCACCACCTCGCGCACCTTGTCGACCAGCAGGAAGGGATAGCGATGCGGGATGATCCGCTGGATCAGCGCAAGGTCGGCGGTTCCGCCCGCCGCTCCGGCCACGCCCGTATCGTTCATGCCTTTCTCCCTGGCCAATCGTTCCGCCACCGCCGTCTTGCTAGCAACTCGCCATCCCGAGGACAAGCAGCGGGGCGGGGCCCGTGTTCCCGGCGGGGGCCGGGGCCGCTCATCAAGCCTGACGGCTTTCTTCGCTCCCCATGCCAGCGAAGAAAGCCGTCAGGCTTGTTGAGCGGCCCCCCTGGCTCAGGGGCTTGCCGGCGGATCCGCCTCCGGCGGCGCCTCGGGCTCGGGCTCCGGTTCCGGCGACAGGTCGCCCGCGCCGATGCGGGCGTCGATCCGGGTCACGGCGAGGTCGGTGATGTCGGCCACGTCGACGCTGAGGATCACCACCGACTGGTCCAGCACCGCCACCGCGCCCAGCTCGAACATCAGCTCGGCCACCACCGGCACCGCGGCGCGCAGGAAACGGGCGCGGTCCTCCTCCAGCGCGCGCTGGATGGCGTCGGACTTGGCGTCCTGCGTGGTGCGGATGCCCTCGACCTTGACGTTGAACGCCTCGGCCAGCGCGCGGAACTCCTCGGCGGGCAGGTCGGGGCGGCGGGCGGTCAGCGCGCGCTCCTCGGCGTCGAGCTCGGCCTCGATCTCGCGGTTCTCGGCCAGCAGCGCCCGGTTCGCGGCATCGCGCCGCGCCATCGCCGCCTGGCCGAAGGCCGAACGCTCGAACAGCGCCTCCTGCCGCAGCACCACCACCGGCAGCGCGGGGCGCTGCGGCGGGGTGACGGCGGGCGGGGCCGGGGGCTGGGGCGGCGCGGCCTCCTGCGCCGCGGCCGGCCCGGCAAGGGCCAGCACCAGCAGGGCCTGGACCGCCCGGCGCATCAGAACTGCGTCGAGATCGTCAGGTCGAAGTTCTGTTCCTTGTCGTAGTCCTGCTTCTTCAGCGCCTTGGAGAAGTTCAGCCGCAGCGGCCCGATGGGCGTGGTCCAGAACACCGAGAAGCCGACCGAGGTGCGCAGCTTGAACCCGTCGTCCACCGGCCCGCCCGCGCCGGCGGTATCGTCCAGCCCCCAGACCGAGCCCATGTCGAAGAACAGCCCGCCGCGGATGCCGTATTCCTCGGGCAGGCCCACCGGGAACTCGCTCTCGAACCGGGCCGAGGCGAAGTAGTTGCCGCCCAGCGCGTCCTGGTTCGGGGCGCCGAGGTCGCGCGGGCCATAGCCGTTGCCCTCGAAGCCGCGCACCTTGCCGTTGCCGAAGAAGCGTTCCGTCACCCGGCTGGGGCTGCCGCCCGAGGTGGCCAGCGCGCCCCCCTCGAAGATCGCCCGCAGGGTGACCTCCTCGTTCAGCACCCGCCGCTCGGCCAGCGCCAGCGCGGTGGTCTGCACATAGGTGGTGTCGCCGCCCAGCCCGGCGAAGTCCTGGCTGAAGCGCAAGAGGATCCCGCCGCGCGGGTCGAGGCCCGAGGTGCGGGTGTCGTAGCTGTAGGTATAGCCCAGCGCCGAGGTGATCAGCGCGCCCCGCGCGGCCTCGCGCACCAGGATGGGAGAGCTGCCGGTGGCCGGCGGGCCGGGGTCGAAGGGCACCACATCCGTGATCCGGTCCTCGCTGATCCGGTAGCGCAGGTCGATCCGGCTGCGCTCGCCCAGCGGGAAGCCGATCGAGGGACGGATGCCGATGTTGCGGGTGTTGTAGCGGGCGTTCTGCCGTTCGGTCTCGGTGTAGTAGACATCCAGCCCGAAGCGCAGGTCGCGGCCCAGGAAGGCGGGCTCGACGAAGCTGAAGGTGGCGTTGGCGTTGTCGGTGCCGGTCTGGATCGACAGCGCCAGGGTCTGGCCGCGGCCAAGGAAGTTGGTCTCCGAGAACGAGATCGTGGCCCCCACGCCCGCGTCCACCCCGTAGCTGACGCCAAAGCCCAGGGAGCCGGTGGGCTGTTCCTCGACATCCACGTTCACCACCACCTGGTCGGGGGCGCTGCCCTGTTCGGCGTTCACGGCGGCGTTCGAGAAATAGCCCAGCGCGCGGATGCGCTCGGCCGCCTGCCGGATCTCGCGCGGGTTGAAGGGGTCGCCCTCCACCGTGCGGAACTGGCGGCGGATCACCTGGTCCAGCGTGGTGGTGTTGCCCTCGATGTCGATGCGCTCGACGAAGATGCGCGGCCCGCGCACCACGGCGAAGGTGATGTCCAGCGTGCCGGCGGCGTTGTTGCGGTCGACCCGCGGCTCGACGCGCACGAAGTTCATCCCCTTGCGCTGCGCCAGCGCCTCCAGCCGGTCGATGTTGGTCTCGATCACCGTCGGCGAATAGACCACGCCCGGCCGCAGCCGCAGCTCGCGGCGGAATTCCTCGGCCTCGGCCTCGGGCACCTCGGAGACGAGGTTGACCCCGCCGATGCGGAAGCTCTGCCCCTCGCGGATCGTGTAGGTGACGAAGAAGGCGTCGCGCTCGCGCGTCATCTCGCCGGTGGCGTCCAGCACCTGCACGTCGATATAGCCCCGCGACAGGTAGAAGTCGCGCAGCAGCTGCTTGTCGAACTCCAGCCGCTCGGCCACGAAGGTGTCGCGCTGGATGAAGGTGCGCAGCAGCCCCGCCTGCTTGGTGTCCAGCACCTGCCGCAGCCGGCGGTCGGAGAAGGCGCGGTTGCCGACGAAGCTGATGCGCTCGATCTCGGTCACCCGGCCCTCGTTGATCTCGAACACCAGGTCCACCCGGTTGCCCGAGCGGCGGATGATCCGCGGCTCCACCGTGGCGGCGATCCGGCCCTGCACCGAATAGGCCTCGGTGATCGCGGCGGCGTCGGCCTCGGCCTGGGCGGGCGAATAGACCCGGCGCGAGCGCGAACGGGCGATCTCGGCCAGCTGTTCGTCCTTCAGCCGGCGGTTGCCCTCGAAGTTGATCACGTTGATCGTCGGGAACTCGCGCACCACGATGCGCAGGGTGTTGCCGCTGGGCACCAGATCGACGCTCTCGAATAGGCCCGAGGCGATGATCCGCTGATAGGCGTCGTTCAGCTGGCCGGCCGTGAGCCGCTCGCCCCGCGCGATTCCGGCGAAGGACAGGATCGTGGCGGCGTCCACCCGCTCGTTCCCCTCGATCACCACGTTCGAGAATGAAAACTGCTGCGCCTGGGCCGGCGCGGGGGCCAGCACGAAGGCCAGCGGGCAAGCCGCTGCAACGCCAAGGAAAACCGGCAGCACAGTGGTCCGGGCCGCACGAGTTATCCACATCTTGCGTGCGAATTCCCGACCAACCGCAATATCCATCGCCCTGCCCCGTCAGCCAGCCTGTTGTGGACTGGTTAGCGAGAATGCCCGGCCTTGTCAAAAGGCCGGGCATCACCAAGGGTTAACGGCTGGAGGGATGAGGCCCTGCGGCCTCAGGGATGCATCAGCGCCTGGCCGAGGAAGGCGCCGGCCAGAAGGCCCACCACGATGGTGCCCAGCGTGAACAGCCGGTCGAAGTTGAGGTTCACGATCAGCGAAAGGCCGCGATAGCCGTCCATCACCGTCCGCATGGCAAGCTCCCGTTCCTGGGTTCGCCCCATCGCCTAATCCACGATTGCGGCGCCATTGAGGCGCACACGCCGGGATTGTAGCGCCTAGCAGAACAGATCGTTGCCGAGAGCGAAGATCATCACCGCCAGCACCAGCGTCAGCCCCGCCCCCATCAGCACCCGCAGCGCGCGGTCCGAGGGCGGCCGGCCCACCACCGCCTCCCAGGCGTGGAAGACCAGGTGCCCGCCGTCCAGCACCGGGATGGGGAAGAGGTTCAAGAGCCCCACCGCGGTGGACAACAGCGCGATGAACAGGATGAAGGATTCGGTCCCCGCCTCGGCCGCCGCGCCCGCGGTCTGGGCGATGCCGATGGCGCCCTGCATGTTGCAGGTGGAAATCCGCCCGGTCGCGATGTGCCACAGCGCCGAGAGCGAGGTCTCGGTGATCATCCACATCCGCTCCAGCCCCAGCGTGGCGCCCTCGATCGGCCCGGCCGGGCGGGTGGCGGGGGTGAAGACCAGGCTGCCCGACATGCCGATGGCCCAGCGGGTCTCGAACCCGCCGTCGGCGCGCGGCAGGTCGGTGCGGCGCGGGGTCAGGCTGAGGTCGAAGGTCCTGCCGTCGCGCCAGATCGTCACCGCCAGCGTGCGACCCTCCGAGCCGCCGGCGAGGTTGCGCAGCTGGTCGAAGGTCTGGATCGGCACCCCGTCCACCGCGACGATCACGTCGCCCGCCTGCATCCCCGCGTCCAGCGCCGCCGAGCGCGGCGAGACCGCATCGGCCACCGGCGGGAAGGGGTGCGGACCGGGCAGGGTCAGCACCCTTCCGTCGCGCTCGATCCGGTATTCCGCCGCCACGTCGCCCGGCAGCGCGCGCGAGGCGTCGACCAGTTGCTTCCAGTCCGGCGTCTCGGTGCCGTTCAGGGCCAGGATCCGGTCGCCCGGCTGCAGCGTCTGCCCGTCCCAGGGGGTGTGCTTCAGGCTGCCCACCACCGGCTGCTCGGTCGCCACCCCGTTCCACATGAACCAGCCGGTGAAGATCAGGATCGACAGGATGAAGTTGAACACCGGCCCCGCCGCCACGGTGGCCGAGCGCGCCCAGAGCGGCGCGCCATGCATCGTCCGCCGCCGCTCGGTCTCGGAAAGGCCCGAGATCATGTCGCCGTCCTTGCCCGAGGCCGCGTCGGCATCGCCCATGAACTTCACGAAGCCGCCGAAGGGCAGCGCGGCCACCTGCCATTTCGTTCCGCGCCGGTCCACCCGGCTCCACAGCACCTTGCCGAAGCCGATGCTGAAGACCTCGGCGTGGATGCCGCTCCACCGGCCGACGATGTAGTGGCCGTATTCGTGGATGGCGACGATGACCGACAGCGCCACGATGAAGGCGGCAACGGTCAGCAGCGGGCTGCCGAACGAGGGGAGAAGCCCGATGATCTGGTCCACGCGCTACCTGCCTTCCTGTCGCCTCTGCACGGCCCGGCCGGCCGCCTGCCGTGCCATGTGGTCCGCAATCTGCACGTCCTCAAGGGTTTCGGGGGCTTTTCCAAGGCCACTTTCGCGCGAAACCTCGGCAAGCGTGTCCTCGACCGCCTCGGCCATCGCGGTGAAGCGCAGCCGGCCGGCGATGAAGGCGTCCAGCGCCACCTCCTTGGCCGCATTGAACACCGCGCCGTAAAGCCCCCCCGCCGCCATCACCTCGCGCGCCAGCCGCAGCGCGGGAAAGCGCGCGGGGTCGGGCGGCTCGAAGGTCAGGGAGGCGAGCGTGGCCAGATCCAGCCGCTGCACCGGCAGATGCGCCCGGTCGGGCCAGTTCAGCGCGTATCCGATGGCGTGGCGCATGTCGGCGGGCCCGAGATGCGCCATCATCCCCCCGTCGCGGAACCCCACCAGCGCATGGACGATGGATTGCGGGTGGACCACCGCCTCGATGGCCTCGGGCGCGAAGCCAAAATATTCGCGGGTCTCGATCAGCTCCAGCGCCTTGTTGAACATCGAGGCGCTGTCGATCGAGATGCGCAGGCCCATCGACCAGTTCGGATGCGCCGCGGCCTGATCCACGGTGACGGTCGCCAGCCTTTCGGCCGGCCAGTCGCGGAAGGGGCCGCCGGAGGCGGTGATGATCACCCGCTCCACCGCCTCGGCCCGCTCGCCGGTCAGGGCCTGGAACACCGCGGAATGCTCGCTGTCCACCGGCAGGATGGTGGCGCCATGGGCCCGGGCGGTGGCCATCAGCAGCGGGCCGGCGGTCACCAGGCTTTCCTTGTTGGCCAGCGCCAGCCGGCGGCCATGCGCCAGCGCGCGCAGCCCCGGCTCCAGCCCCGCCGCGCCGACGATGGCGCTCATCACCCAGTCGGCCGGGCGGTCCGCGGCCTCGGCCACCGCCTGCGGGCCCGCCGCCGCGGCGATGCCGGAGCCGGCCAGCGCCTCGCGCAGGTCGGGCAGGCAGGCGGGGTCGGCGGTGACCGCGATCTCGGCCCGCAGCGCGCGCGCCATCTCGGCCAGCCGTGCCACGTTCCGCGCCCCGGTCAGCGCCACGGTGCGGAAGGCCGAAGGCCCGCCGGCCCGCATCAGCAGGTCGAAGGTGCTTTCCCCGATGGAGCCCGTGGCCCCGAAGATCGAGACCGAGCGCATCAGGCGGGCAGCGGCAGTTGCACGACGAGCCCGATCAGCATCACCGCCACCGCCGCCCCGGTCAGCGCGTCGAAACGGTCCATCACCCCGCCATGGCCGGGGATCAGGTTCGAGGCATCCTTGACCCCCGCCCGCCGCTTGATCCAGCTTTCCGCGATGTCGCCCATCTGCCCGGCGAAGGCCACCACCGCCTACAGGATCACCAGCGCAGCCGGGCCATGGCCCGCCGCCCAGAACCCCGCCCCGACCAGCGCCGCGCCGACCCAGCCCGCCGCCGTGCCCGACCAGGTCTTCTTGGGGCTGACCGCGGGCCAGAACTTCGGCCCGCCCATGATGCGGCCGACGAAATAGCCCAGCACGTCCGAGGCGACGACCACCAGCAGCAGCCACAGGATCGCCCCCACCCCCGCCAGCCGCAGCATGACCAGCCCATAGCCCGCCACCAGCGCCGCCAGCGCCCAGCCCGCCGCCAGCCAGGGATCGCGCCGCGGGGTCAGCGCCAGGCCCAGCGCCGGCAGCAGCAGCGCCACCGCCCCGTAGCCGTCCAGCCAGAGGGCCAGCGTCAGCGACCCTGCCCCCAGCGCGGCCATCGGCCAGCCCTCGCCCGGCCGCTCCGGCGCGGTCATCCGCGCCAGTTCCCACAGCATCAGCCCGGTCAGCACCACCACCAGCGCGGCGAAGGCCCAACCGCCCAGCCAGATGCAGAGCCCCCCCACCGCCACCATCACCGCGGCCGAGGCCACCCGCGTGCCCAGGTCGGCCCAGCGCGCGCTCATGCCGGGGTCACGGCGCCGAAGCGGCGTTCGCGGTTGGAGAACCGGCGCAGGATCGCCGCCAGCTCCTCGGGGGTGAAGTCGGGCCAGAGCGTCTCGGTGAATTCCCACTCGGCATAGGCGGTCTGCCAGGGCAGGAAGTTCGAGGTCCGCGTCTCTCCGCTGGTGCGGATCACCAGGTCGGGGTCGGGCAGCCCGGCGGTGTCCAGCCGCGCGCCGAAGGCGGCCTCGGTCAGGTCGCAGGGGTCGAGCCGCCCCTCGGCCGCATCGCGGGCCAGGCTGCGGGCGGCGCGGGTGATCTCGTCGCGCCCGCCATAGTTGATCGCCACGGTCAGGTTCAGCACCGACAGATGCGCCGTGCGCGCCTCGATCCCCGCCATCAGCTGCTGGAGCCGCGAGTCGAGCCGCCCCCGCTCTCCGATGAAGCGCAGCCGCACCCCCTCGCGCGACAGCGCCTCGGCCTCGCGCTGGATGTAGCGGCCGAAGATCGACATCAGCCCCAGCACTTCCTCGGTCGACCGCTTCCAGTTCTCGGTCGAGAAGGCATAGATGGTCAGCCAGCGGATGCCCAGGCCCGGCGCCGCGCGCACGATCTCGCGCACCCGCTCCACCCCCCGCCGGTGGCCGACCAGCCGCGGCCAGCCGCGCGAGGTGGCCCAGCGGCCGTTGCCGTCCATGATGATCGCCACATGGTCGGGCGGGCGCGGGGTCGCTGGGGAACTGGGCATCGGGGAACCTCCGGCACCGGCCGGTCAGACCTGCATGATCTCGGCCTGCTTGCCCTCCAGCGCCTTGTCCACCGCGGCGATGGCCTTGTCGGTCAGTTCCTGCACCTCGTCGGCGTACATCTTCTGCTCGTCCTCGGACATGCCGGCAGTCTTGGCCTTCTTGATCTGGTCCATCCCGTCGCGGCGCACGTTGCGGATCGCCACCTTGGCCGCCTCGGCATATTGCGCGGCGACCTTGGTCAGCGAACGGCGGCGTTCCTCAGTCAGCTCGGGGATCGGCAGGCGGATCAGCGGGCCGTCGGTCACCGGGTTGATCCCGAGGCCGGACTCGCGGATCGCCTTTTCCACCTTGGCGATCATGCCCTTGTCCCAGACGTTGATCACCACCATCCGCGGCTCGGGCACGTTGACGGTGCCCAGCTGGTTGATCGGCGTCATCTGGCCATAGGCATCGACCTGGATCGGCTCCAGGATCGAGGCCGAGGCGCGCCCGGTGCGCAGGCTGGCGAATTCGGTGCGCAGCGCGTTCATCGCGCCGTCCATCCGCCGCTGGATGGCATCGAGGTCGATTTCGATGTCGTCATGCGCCATGGGGGCCTCCTCGTTCCGTCTTTTCCGGGCGTTCTAGCAGGGACCGGCGGGCAAGGGTAGCACCTTGAGCCGCCGGCGCGATCGCCTCTTGAATCGGTATGCAGGATACCTATTGATGGGGGAAGGCTGTCCCGGCACCGCCATGCATGTGATCCACCTCGCCCGCGCCCATGACCCGCCCTCCGGCGGGATCCGCCTGCTGGTGGACCGGCTCTGGCCGCGCGGGGTGAGCAAGGCGGCGCTGCCGCTGGACGGCTGGCCCAAGGACCTGACCCCCAGTACCGGGTTGCGCCGCTGGTTCCACGCCGACCGCACGCGCCGGGCCGAGTTCGAGGCGCGCTATCGGGCGGAGCTGGACGCCGCCGGCCCGGCGGTGGAGGCGGCGCTGGAACAGGCGCGCACCGGCCGGCTGGTGCTGGTGACCGCGGTACGCGACCTCGAGGCCAGCCATGCCGCGGTGCTGCGCGACTATCTGGAGGAACGGCTGTGAGCCACGACCTGACCCGCCATGCCTCGCCCCCCTGCCTGGCCGGCGAGGTGGCGCCCGACTATTTCGACCCGCTGGGGGTGGACCCGCAGCAGGCGGTGGACGTGGCCCGCTGGCGCAAGGCCGAGCGCGCCCGGCTGCTGGCCGAGCGGGCGGCGCTGGGGGTCGAGGGGCTGCGCGCGGCGGGCGGGCGGCTGGGGGCGGCGGTGTTCGACCTGATCGCGGCGCGGTTCAGGCTGCCGGGGCTGGCGGTCTCGGGCTACTGGCCCATCAAGTCCGAGCCCGACCTGCGGGGGATGCTGGCCCGCCTGCATCAGGCCGGGGCGCGGGTGGCGCTGCCGGTGGTGGAGGTCCGCGCCACGCCGCTGGTGTTCCGCCCCTGGGCGCCGGGCGCGGCGATGGAGCGGGGGTTCTGGAACATCCCCGTGCCGGCCACGCGCGACACGGCGGTGCCGCAGGTGGCGCTCTCGCCGCTGGTCGGCTGGGACGGCGCGGGCTACCGGCTGGGCTACGGCGGCGGCTATTTCGACCGCACGCTGGCGGCGCTGACCCCCCGCCCCTTCGTCATCGGGGTGGGGTTCGAGGCGGCCCGGCTGCCCACCATCTTCCCCCAGCCCCACGACATCCCCATGGACGCCATCGTGACGGAAGAGGGGCTGCGCTGGCAGGCCCCGGGGCGGTAGCCGCCCCCCGTCAGGCATGGATCGCGCCGTCGCCGCAGGCCAGCGCCGCCTCGCGCACTGCCTCGCTGAACGTGGGATGCGCGTGGCAGGTCAGCGCCACGTCCTCGGCCGAGGCGCCGAATTCCATCGCCACGCAGATCTCGTGCACCAGATCGCCCGCCCCCGGGCCGATGATGTGCACGCCCAGCACGCGGTCGGTCTCCTTGTCGGCCAGAAGCTTCACGAAGCCCTCGCCCTGGAACACCGCCTTGGCCCGCGCGTTGCCCATGAAGGGGAACTTGCCCACCTTGTAGGCGCGGCCCTCCTCCTTCAGCTGCTCCTCGGTCTTGCCGACCGTGGCCACCTCGGGCGTGGTGTAGATCACGCCGGGGATCACCCCGTAGTTCACATGGCCATGCCTGCCGGCGATCACCTCGGCCACCGCCATTCCCTCGTCCTCGGCCTTGTGCGCCAGCATGGGGCCCGGCACCGCGTCGCCGATGGCGTAGATGCCGGGCACGCTGGTCTGCCAGTGATCGTCCACCTTCACCTGGCCGCGGGGCAGCAGTTCCACCCCCAGCGCCTCCAGCCCGAGGCCCTCGGTATAGGGCCGCCGGCCGGTCGCCACCAGCACGGCGTCGGCCACCGCACTGCCCTCCTTGTCGTCCTTGCGCGCCTTCCAGGTGACGGTGGCCTTGCCGTCCTGCACCGTGGCCCCCTGCACCGCGGCGCCCAGCACGAACTTCAGCCCCTGCTTGGCGAGGATCCGTTGCAGCCCCTTGGCCACTTCCCCGTCCATCCCGGGGGTGATGTGGTCGAGGTATTCCACCACCGTCACCGCGGCCCCCAGCCGGGCATAGACCGAGCCCAGCTCCAGCCCGATCACCCCGGCGCCGATCACCACCAGCGACTTCGGGATCTCACCCATCACCAAGGCCCCGGTGGAGGTCAGGATCACCTCCTCGTCCACCTCCACCCCGGGCAGGGAGGACGCCTCGGACCCCGTGGCGATCACGATGGCCTTGGCCCCGTGCACCTCGTCGCCCACCTTCACCTTGCCGGGTTCGGGGATGGAGCCCCAGCCCTTCAGCCAGGTCACCTTGTTCTTCTTGAACAGGAATTCGATCCCCTTGGTGTTCTGCCCCACGACCTCGGCGCGGTAGCCCTGCATCTTGGCCCAGTCCACCTGCGGGGCCGCGCCCACCAGACCCATCTTCGCGAAGTTCTCTTCCGCCTCGTGCAGCAGGTGGGTGGCGTGCAGGAGCGCCTTCGACGGGATGCAGCCCACGTTCAGGCAGGTGCCGCCGAGCGTCTCGCGCCCCTCGACGCAGGCCACCTTCAGCCCCAGCTGGGCCGCACGGATCGCGCAGACATAGCCGCCGGGGCCGGCGCCGATCACGATCAGGTCGAAGTCAGGCATGATGGATTCCTTCGGTATCAGACCAGAGTGGCCAGGATCATGGCCATGGTGGCGGCAAAGCCCACCGCCCAGACCACCGACCGCCAGGGGACGAGGCCCAGCCAGTAGGCGGGGACATAGAGGATGCGCGCGGCCAGATAGGTCCAGGCGCAGGCGACGGTGAAGGGGGATGAGCTTTCGGACAGCCGCACGACCACCACCGCCAGGGTGAACAGCACCAGCCCCTCGAAATGGTTGGTCAGCGCCCGGTGCAGGCGGCCGGTGCCGGGGCTCACCTGCTCCATCAGCGGCCGGCCCAGCCGCTCGGGGTCGCGGGCGGACATGGTTTTCCGCGGCCCCAGCTCCAGATTGGCCGGCACCGCCATCAGCACGAACTGCACCCCCTGCAACAGGCCGGCCAGCGCCAGCACCGTGACCTCGGGCGTCATCACACCACCCCCAGGATCAGCAGCACCACGGTGGCGAAGGCCCCCACCCCCCAGATCGCCGACCGCCAGGGCACCCAGCCCTGCGCATAGGCCGGCACGTAGAGCGCGCGGGCGGCCACATAGACCCAGGCCAGGATCGCGGTCAGGGTCGAGGTCTTCTCGGCCAGCACCAGCACCACGATGGCGATGATGAAGGGGCCGATGTTCTCGACGAAGTTGGCGCTGGCCCGGCGCAGCCTCTGCGCCTCGGGCGACAGCCTGTCTTCGATCCCCTCGCGGGTGCCCATGTTGCCCTCAGGCCCCACGTCGCGGGTCAGCACGCGCTGCGCCACGATGATGGTGGCGAAGTGGACGAAGGCGGCGGCGGTCAGCGCGGAAAGCTCGGGGGTCATTCGGCCAGTGCCCTTTCCAGTTCGCGCGGGAAGGCGAAGATGCGGTAGGTGGCGAAGTCCTTCGACCAGTCCGGGTGCCCGGCGCAGAAGGCGCGGATCTCGGGGAAGGGCATGGTCTCGGGCAGCATCAGCGCCCCTGGCTGCGCGGCGGCGGCGAAGGATCCGATCGCCTCCGGCCCCACCCCTGCGCCGGCCAGCAGTTCGACGATCCAGGCCGAGACCTCGGCCCAGTGGGACAGCGCGAAGGGATGGACCTCGGGATCCAGCACCGAACAGCTCAGCACCGCGCGCTGATGCTCCAGCACCTCGGCCAGCAGGGCATCGGCCGCCGGCCGGCCGGTCTGGGCCAGGGCGGGGGCGGCGGCGAGCGCCAGCAGGGCGGAAAGGCGGGTCATGGCGCCAGCATCCGTTCCACCTCGCCGCCCAGCCCGAAGATGCGGAAGGTGTAGATGTCCTTCGCCCAGTCGGGATGGGCGGCGCAGAAGGCGCGGACCTCGGCGAAGGGGGTGGCGTCGGGCAGGATCAGCGCCTCCGGCCGGGCGGCGGCGGTGAAGGCCTGGATCTCCGCCATGGGCCGGCCGGCCCCGACCAGCGCCCCGATCACCCGCAGCGCGGTCTGGTTCCACATGTCCAGCGCGGCGGGATGCGCCTCGGGGTCCAGCGCCGAACAGGTCAGCGCCACCCGCTGGCTGGCGAGCGCCCCTGCCAGCAGGGCGTCGAGATCCTGCGCGAGCGCGGGCGCGGCGGCCAGAGTCAGGGCAAGGGCAGCGGTCAGCAGGCCCCCCTCAACCTCCCCCGTCCCGCGCGACGGCGGGGATCGCAGGGTCTCCCCTCCCCCTCGGGGGGAGGGGAGGGGGGAGGGGGGCACGGCGGCGGATGCTTGGAGGGCCATCGTCATGCCGTCCGCAGGAACTGCACGGTCATCTGGTCGCCGAAGCCGCGGCGCTTGGCCAGCCACGCCTCGGCCTTCGCCCGGTTCGCCACCTCGAACAGCACCAGCACCTCGCCGCCCTCGCCCCGCCAGATCTGCAGCGTGTTCAGCCCCGCATCCGCGATGTTCTCCGCCTCGGCGTCGAAAGCGGCCTTCCAGGCGTCATAGTCGGGGGCGGCGGTCTGGATCAGGAGTTGCATGGTCGGGCTCCGGTGGCGGGTCGGGTGGGCAATATTGCCCACCCTACGAGGGTCGCGCAGATCCGTAGGGTGGGCAATCTGTCCACCAAGCCGGCGTAGTGGCGGAGGGGTACGCACATCGTGATCATTGTATCCTCGCGTTCAGTCGCGAGGTCCAGAATGCAAAGCCGCCGACCAGGGCGGCCAAAAGCAGCGTCCGCTCCGGGATGATCGAGAAGCTGTCGGCATACGCCCGCTCGATCAGCACGGCGGGCGCCAGGAGGGCGACCGCGACCACCGCGAGATAGACGCCGAGCGTCGCCCATCCGAAGGGGACGGCATATCGGCTTCGTATCCACAGCAGATATCCCCATCCCGCCGAGACGGCTGCAAAAGCGCCGGATATGGCGACCAAGGCAGCGGGCCGGAGGGCAAAATGCATGGTGTTCGGTACGCCAACGGAAACGGCCACGATCTGCCACAGTGCCCCGAGGGCAACCAGCATCGCAAAGCCGGCCACGATCCAGACACCCATCGGCCGTCGCCGCATCACAGGCCGCACCTCTGGAACTCGGCCATCATCCGGTTGGCCTTGTCGATCTGGGCGGCAGTCAGCAGGATCTGCGAGGTATCGGCGAGATACTCCGTCACCAGCCGCGCCTCGGTCTCATCGCGCAGCCGGCCACGGCGCAGGATGGCGGCGAGCATCCGCTTGGGGTGCCCGGCATCCGACCAGAGGTCGCGTCCCGTGCGGCGGCGATAATCCTCCAGAACCTGCTGTGCCTGCTCGGGTGCGCGCCGCTGAAGGTCGGCGACAGCGCCGGTGAGGTCGTTCAGCGCCTCGCGGGCGCCGGCCATCACCTCCGAAGCGCTCGCCTCGCCGCGTTCGACAGCGGCGCGCATGTCGTCGGCCGGGATGAGGCCTGCGGTCAGATAACCGGGGATGGCAGGCTCCAGCACCGGACCCAAGGCAGCGGCGAGCGCGTCGAGGCACGACCGGAGGCGATCATGCTCGGCCAGAAGTTCTGCCCTGCTGCGTCGTGCCATGCCCGGTCTCCGTTTCCGATTGGCGGGGAGGGAGAGCGGCGGGTGAACCCCGCCACCACCCTCACAAATCCATCAACAGCCGCCGCGGGTCTTCCAGCGCCTCTTTCACCCGCACCAGGAAGGTCACCGCGCCCTTGCCGTCCACGATGCGGTGGTCATACGAAAGCGCCAGGTACATCATCGGGCGGATCACGATCTGGCCGCCGACCACCACCGGGCGGTCCTGGATCTTGTGCATCCCGAGGATCCCCGACTGCGGCGGGTTCAGGATGGGCGAGGACATCAGCGAGCCGTAGACCCCGCCGTTCGAGATGGTGAAGGAGCCGCCCGCCATCTCGGCCATCGACAGTTTCCCGTCCCGCGCCCGGGCGCCCAGCTCGGCGATCTTCTTCTCGATGGCGGCGAAGCCCATCTGGTCGGCGTCGCGGACCACCGGCACCACCAGGCCCGAGGGCGTGCCCACCGCCACGCCCATGTGGACGAAGTTCTTGTAGATCACATCCGTCCCGTCGATCTCGGCATTGACCTCGGGCACTTCCTTCAGCGCATGGCAGCAGGCCTTCACGAAGAAGGACATGAAGCCCAGCTTCACCCCGTGCTTCTTCTCGAACACATCCTTGTATTCGTTGCGCAGCGCCATGATGCCGCTCATGTCGGCCTCGTTGTAGGTCGTCAGCATCGCGGCGGTGTTCTGCGCGTCCTTGAGGCGGCGGGCGATGGTCTGGCGCAGGCGGGTCATCTTCACCCGTTCCTCGCGCGCCGCGTCCTCGGTGGCGACCGGGCCGCGGGGGATGGCGGCCGGGGCCGCCGGGGCAGCGGCGGGGGCCGGGGCGGCGCTGCGGGCGGCGGCGGCCACGTCTTCCTTCATCACCCGGCCGTCACGGCCGCTGCCCTGCACCTGGTCCGGCGTCAGGCCCGATTCCGCCATCGCCTTCTTCGCCGAGGGCGCATCCTCCACGTCCTTGCGGGGCACCTGCTTCTCCGGCCCCGCGCCGGGGGAACCCACGATGGCCGAGGCCACGGCCTTCGGATCGGCCTTCTTGGCCGGGGCGGGTGCGGCCGCCCCCTCGGTCACCACCGCCAGCCGGGCGTTGGCGGCCACCGTGGAGCCCTCGGGCGCCAGGATCTCGGCCAGCACCCCGGCCACCGGCGAGGGCACCTCGACCGAGACCTTGTCGGTCTCCAGCTCGCACAGCATCTCGTCCTGCGCGACCGCATCGCCCACCTTCTTGAACCAGGTCGACACCGTGGCCTCGCTGACGCTCTCGCCCAGGCTCGGCACCATCACATCCGTCATCTCGTCCTCTCCCGCGCCCGCCGGGGCGTCTTGCTCATCCATGGCCGGGGTCTCGGCCTGCGCGATCCGCGCCAGCAGCGCGCCGACCCCCACCGTCGCCCCCTCGGGCACCACGATCTCCTCGAGCACACCGGCCCGCGGGGCCGGAACCTCGACCGTCACCTTGTCGGTCTCGAGTTCGCACAGCATCTCGTCGGTGGCCACCCGGTCGCCGGCGCGCTTGTACCAATGGGCGACGGTCGCCTCGGCGACGCTCTCGCCCAGGGGCGGAACCCGGACCTCCGTGCTCATCCGCCCAGCGCCTCGTTCACCAGCGCCTCCTGCTCGGACTTGTGCCGGCTGGCCAGGCCCGTGGCGGGCGAGGCCGAGGCGGCGCGGCCGGCATAGACGGCGCGGGAATGGGTGGCGCCGATCCGGGTCAGCACCCATTCCAGGTTGGGCTCGACGAAGCTCCAGGCGCCCTGGTTCTTGGGCTCCTCCTGGCACCAGACCATCTCGGCAGTCTTGAACCGCTCCAGCTCCTTCACCATGGCCAGCGCCGGGAAGGGATAGAACTGCTCCAGCCGCAGCAGGTACACGTCATCGCAGCCGCGCTTGTCGCGCTCGGCCAGCAGGTCGTAATAGACCTTGCCCGAACAGATCACCACGCGGCGGATCTGCTCGTCGGGGCGCAGCTGCAGCTCGGAATGGCCCTTCTGCGCATCGTCCCACAGCACGCGGTGGAAGCTGGAGCCGGTGGTGAAGTCCTCGGCCTCGGACACGCACATCGGATGCCGCAGCAGCGACTTCGGCGTCATCAGGATCAAGGGCTTGCGGAAGTTGCGGCGGATCTGCCGGCGCAGGATGTGGAAGTAGTTGGCCGGCGTGGTGCAGTTGGCGACGATCCAGTTGTCCTCGGCCGACATCTGCAGGAACCGCTCCAGCCGGGCCGAGGAATGTTCCGGCCCCTGCCCCTCGAACCCGTGCGGCAGCAGGCAGACCAGGCCCGACATCCGCAGCCACTTGCGTTCGCCGGAGTTGATGAACTGGTCGAACATGATCTGCGCGCCGTTGGCGAAGTCGCCGAACTGCGCCTCCCACAGGGTCAGCGCATTGGGCTCGGCCAGCGAATAGCCGTATTCGAAGCCCAGCACGGCATATTCCGACAGCATCGAGTCGATGACCTCGAAGCGCGCCTGCCCCTCGCGGATGTGGTTCAGGGGATAGAAACGCTCCTCGGTCGACTGGTCGATGAAGGCCGAATGCCGCTGGCTGAAGGTGCCGCGCGTGCTGTCCTGGCCCGACAGCCGCACCGGCACCCCCTCGACCACCAGCGAGCCGAAGGCCAGCGCCTCGGCGGTCGCCCAGTCGAAGCCGCGGCCGGTGGCGAACATCTGCCGCTTCGCCTCGATCAGCCGGCCCACGGTCTTGTGCAGGTCGAACCCCTCGGGCACCCGGGTCAGCGCCGCGCCCACCTCCTCCAGCGTCTCGGGCGCGATGGCGGTGGCGCCGGGCTGATAGTCCTCGCGCTCGCGGTCCAGCCCGGACCACTTGCCGTCCAGCCAGTCGGCCTTGTTGGGCTTGAAGTCCTTGGCCGTCTCGAACTCGGCGTTCAGCCGGGCCTGGAAGGCGGCCTTCATGTCCTCGATCTCGCCCTCGGGGATCAGCCCGTCGGCCACCAGCCGCTCGGTGTAAAGCTGCAAGGTGGTCTTGTGCTTCTTGATCGAGGTGTACATCGCCGGGTTGGTGAACATGGGCTCGTCGCCTTCGTTGTGCCCGAAGCGGCGGTAGCAGAAGATGTCGATCACCACGTCCTTGTGGAACCGCTGGCGGAACTCGGTCGCCACCCGGGCGGCGTGCACCACCGCCTCGGGGTCGTCGCCGTTCACGTGGAAGATCGGCGCCTCGACCATCAGCGCGATGTCGGTGGGATAGGGCGAGGACCGGCTGAAGTGCGGGGCGGTGGTGAAGCCGATCTGGTTGTTCACCACGATATGGATGGTGCCCCCGGTGCGGTGCCCGCGCAGGCCGGAGAGGCCGAAGCACTCCGCCACCACCCCCTGCCCCGCGAAGGCCGCGTCGCCGTGCAACAGAACCGGCAGCACCGCGATACGCTCGGCGTCGTGCAGCTGGTCCTGCTTGGCGCGCACCTTGCCCAGCACCACGGGGTTCACCGCCTCCAGGTGGCTGGGGTTGGCGGTCAGGCTGAGGTGCACGGTATTGCCGTCGAAGGTGCGGTCGGACGAGGCGCCGAGGTGGTATTTCACGTCGCCCGAACCGTCCACGTCCTCGGGCTTGAAGCTGCCGCCCTGGAACTCGTTGAAGATCGCGCGATAGGGCTTGGCCATCACGTTGGCCAGCACCGAGAGGCGCCCGCGGTGGGGCATCCCCACCACCACGTCCTTCACCCCCAGGCTGCCGCCGCGCTTGACGATCTGCTCCATGGCCGGGATCAGCGCCTCGCCCCCGTCCAGCCCGAAGCGCTTGGTGCCCATGAACTTCACATGGCAGAACTTCTCGAAGCCCTCGGCCTCGACCAGCTTGTTCAGGATCGCCCGGCGCCCCTCGCGGGTGAAGGCGATCTCCTTGCCGTAGCCCTCGATCCGCTCCTTCAGCCAGGCGGATTGCTCGGGGTCGGAGATGTGCATGTATTGCAGCGCGAAGGTGCCGCAGTAGGTGCGCGTCACGATGTCGAGGATCTGGCGCATCGAGGCATGGGTCAGCCCCAGCACGTTGTCGATGAAGATCGGCCGGTCCATGTCGGCCTCGGTGAAGCCGTAGGACTTCGGGTCGAGTTCGGGGTGCGGGGTCTGCTCGCGCAGGCCCAGGGGGTCGAGGTCGGCGATCAGGTGGCCGCGGATGCGGTAGGCACGGATGATCATCAGCGCGCGGATGCTGTCCAGCACCGCCCGCTTGATCTGGTCGTCGTTCAGCGAGACGCCCGCCTCAGTCGCCTTGGCCGCGATCTTCTGCGCCGCGCCCCTGGCCTCCTTCGCCGGGGCCGCCGGCCATTCGCCGGTCAGCGCCGCGGTCAGGTCGTCGGCCGGGCTGGGCGGCCAGTCGGCCCGCGCCCAGGACGGCCCGGCGGCGGCGCGCTTGGCATCCACCTCGGGCTCGGCCAAGCTGCGGAAGAACTCCGCCCACTGGCCGTCGACCGCCTCCGGATCCGCGGCAAAGCGGGCCTGCAACTGGTCCACATAGTCGGCATTCGCCCCGTCGAGGAAGGACGAGGCCCGGAAGGCGGCGTTGGGGGAATGTTCGGTCATGGGGTCACCTCAGGGGGACGGGAGATTGCGGGTTTTCGACGAAAACCCGGGTCTTGCGCAGTCGATCATGGCGCGCTCCGACTGGCGCGCCAC
>JBBCJM010000035.1:0-9884 GCA_037190175.1 Paracoccaceae bacterium
TCCCCGGCGTCCACCCGCAGCCGCGTCTCGTAGGCGCGCGAGATATGGTCGCGCAGCGCCCGGCCCGCGGCCTCGCCGTCGCGGGCCTCGATGGCGGCGACGATGGTCTCGTGCTCGGCCAGCCCCTGCACGTCGCGCCCCTCGGCGGCGAAGGAGGTCGTGGCCATCAGCGCCATCGAACGCTGCACCAGGTCCAGCTGCTGCACCAGGAAGCGGTTGTGCGAGGCGAGGTGGATCTGCCGGTGGAACCGCTTGTTCGCCCGGCTCAGCGCGCGGGGATCGGCGCCCACCAGCCGCATGTCGTCCTCCACCATGCCGCGCAGCACCCGCAGCTCCTCGTCCGTCGCGTGCCGCGCGGCCAGGCGGGCCGCCAGCCCCTCCAGCTCCGTCCGCACGGTGTAAAGCTCGGCCAGCTGGTTGTGGTCCAGCGAGGCCACGATCAGGCTGCGCCCGTCGCGGGTCAGCATCGACTGGGTCTCCAGCCGCTGCAACGCCTCGCGCACCGGGGTGCGGCTGACCCCCAGCCGCTCGGCCAGTTCCGATTCGACCAGCCGGTCGCCGGGCTTGTAGACCCCGCCCTCGATCGCCTCGAGGATCAGCGAATAGGCATCCTTCTGCACGGCCCCTCCTCGGTCTCCAGCGCCCCAGCCTAGCCCCCGCCCGCGCCGCCCTCAACCGCCTTGCCCCCGGCCCCGCGCGGCCCTAGCCTGCGGCCCATGCCCAAGCCCGACCTCTCCGCCGCCTTCGCGGGCGTGACCACCTGGGTCTTCGACCTCGACAACACGCTCTACCCGCCCTCGGTGCGGCTCTTCGACCAGATCGAGGTCAGGATGACCGACTGGGTGATGCGCGCGCTGGGGGTGGAGCGGGTCGAGGCCGACCGGCTGCGCGGGCATTACTGGCGGCTCTACGGCACCACGCTGGCCGGGCTGATCGCCGAACACGCGGTCGACCCCGGCCCCTATCTGGCCGAGGTGCACGAGATCGACTTCAGCGTGATCCCCGCGGACGCCACGCTGGCCGCGCGGATCGCCGCCCTGCCCGGCCGGCGGGTGATCTATACCAACGGCACCGAACCCTATGCCCGCCGGGTGGTCGAGGCGCGGGGCCTGAACGGCCTTTTCGATGCGGTCTACGGGGTGGAACACGCGGGCTTCCGGCCCAAGCCGCAGCGCGCGGCCTATGAGGCGGTCTTCGCCTCCGACGGGCTGGACCCCGCCCGTGCCGCGATGTTCGAGGACGATCCGCGCAACCTCGCCGCGCCGCACGAGATGGGGATGCGCACGGTGCATGTGGCGCCCGAGCCGCTGCCGGCGCCGCATATCCACCACCATACCGACGACCTGTCCGGCTTCCTGGCGCGGCTGGCCTGAGCCTGCGGCAAAGCGCCCCCTCGCCGGCGGGGCGGGACGGGGCGATGAAAGGGGATGGCCATGCGCGAACAGTGGGACGTGATCGTGTCGGGCGGCGGGGTGGCCGGGCTTTCGGCCGCCGCCGCCTTCGCCGCCGCCGGGTTCCGCACCCTGGTGGTGGACCCCGCGCCCCCGGTGACCGAGGCCGCGGCCCCGGGCGCCGACCTACGCACCACCGCGATCCTGCAACCCGGCATGGCGGTGCTGGACCGCGCCGGGCTCTGGCGCCGCCTCGCCCCCCATGCCGCGCCCTTGCAGGTGATGCGGCTGGTCGATGCCTCCCGCACGCCCCCCAGGGTCCGCGACTTCGACGCCGCCGAGATCTCGGACCGCCCATTCGGGTGGAACCTGCCCAACTGGCTGATCCGGCGCGAACTGGTGGCGCTCTTGGCCGAGTTGCCGGGGGTGGATTTCCGCCCCGGGCTGGGCACAGCCCGCGTCACCCTGCGCGAGGCCGAGGCGCTGGTCGCGCTCTCCGACGGCAGCCTGCATTCCGCCCGGCTGCTGGTGGCCGCCGACGGGCGCGACAGCCCGGTGCGGCAGGCGCTGGGGATCGGGGTGACCACCTTCCGCTCGGGCCAGAAGGCGGTGGTCTTCGCCGCCACCCATACGGTCCCGCATGGCGGGGTCTCGACCGAGGTCCACCGCTCGGGCGGGCCCTTCACCCTGGTCCCCCTGCCCGACGCCGAGGGCAGGCCCGCCTCGGCCGTGGTCTGGATGGAGGCGGGGCCCGAGGTTCTGCGGCTCGCCGCCCTGCCCGAACCCGCCTTCGAGGCCGCGGCGACCGAACGCTCGGCCGGGCTCTACGGCCCGCTGCGGCTGGCCTCGCCCCGGCAGGTCTGGCCGATCATCGGCCAGGTGGCGGCGCGGATGACCGGCCCGCGGGTCGCGCTGATGGCCGAGGCCGCGCATGTGGTTCCCCCCATCGGGGCGCAGGGGCTGAACATGAGCCTCGGCGATCTCGGCGCGCTGATCGAGCTGGCCACGCCCGAGACGCTGGGCGAGCCCGCCATGCTCGCCGCCTATCACCGCCGCCGGCACGCCGAGGTGACCGCCCGGGTGGCCGGGGTGGCGGCGCTGAACGCGGCCTCCATCGCCGGGACGCGGCCCTTGCAGGCGCTGCGGGCCGCGGGGCTCGACATACTGCACGGCCTGCCCCCGCTGCGCCGGGCGCTGATGCACGCGGGCATGGGGGTGGGGCGGGCGGCGGGATGAATCCCGCCCTACGTCGGGCGGGATTCATCCCGCCATTCCGTCACCCGATCACCCGCTCCACCGCCCGCTGCAGCCGGGCCAAGGTTCCGGGGATGTCCTTCAGCTTGTCCAGCCCGAAGAGGCCGAGGCGGAAGGTGCGGAACTCCGCCCCCTCGCCCACCTGCAGCGGCACCCCGGCGGCGATCTGCACGCCCTCGGCGAGGAAACGCTTGCCGGTCTGGATCTCGGGGTCGTCGGTGAAGCTCACCACCACGCCGGGCGCCTGGAACCCGGGGGCGGCGACCGGGCGCACCCCCTTCGCCTCCAGCATCGCCCGCACCGCGCGGCCCAGTTCCCACTGCGCCGCCCGCGCGGCCTCCCACCCCATCGCGCGGGTCTCCTCCATCGCGTCGCGCAGCCCGCGCAGGGCGTCGGTGGGCATGGTGGCGTGATAGGCGTGGCCGCCGGCCTCATAGGCCGCCATGATCGACCGCCATTTCTTCAGGTCCAGCGCGAAACTGTCCGAGGCGGTCGCCGCCAGCCGCTCGGCCGCTGCCGCGGACAGCATCACCAGCCCCGCGGCGGGCGAGGAACTCCAGCCCTTCTGCGGGGCCGAGATCAGCACGTCCACCCCGGTCGCCCCCATGTCGACCCAGACGCAGCCCGAGGCGATGCAGTCCAGCACGATCAGCGCGCCCACCTCATGCGCCGCCGCCGCCACCTGCGCGATATAATCGTCGGGCAGGATGATGCCCGAGGCGGTCTCCACATGCGGGGCGAAGACGGCCTCGGGCCGGTGGGCGCGGATCGCCGCCGCAACCTCCTCCACCGGCGGGGGCGCGAAGGGCGCGCGGGGGGCGTTGCCGGCGGGGCGGGCCATCGCCACCTGCACCTCCTGCGCGAAGCCGCCGGCCTCGAAGATCTGGCTCCAGCGATAGCTGAACCAGCCGTTGCGGACGACCAGCGCCCGGCCGCGACCGAACTGGCGGGCCACCGCCTCCATCGCATAGGTGCCGCCGCCGGGCACCACCGCCACCTCGGCCGCGCCATAGACCTCGCGCAAGCCCCCCGAAAGGTCGCGCATCACCTGCTGGAACCGGGCCGACATGTGGTTCAGCGAGCGGTCGGTGAAGACCACCGAGAACTCGTCCAGCCCGCCCTCGTCGACGTGATCGTGCAATGCCGGCATGGCCGCCCCCTCCTGATTCCGCCTGTCCAAGATGCCGGCCCGCGGCGGGAAGTCCACCCCCGCCTCACCCGATGGGTCCGGGGCGGCGCTCCTCGGTCATCAGCACGTTGGCCTCCACCTGCCCCACCCCGGGCAGGGTCATGATCCGGCGCCGCAGGATGCGCTCGAAATCGGCGATGTCGCGGGCCACCACCCGCAGGCGATAGTCGAACAACCCCAGCACGTGCTGCACCACCTGCACCTCGGGGATCGCGGTCACCGCGCGCTCGAAATCCTCCAGGGAGACCCGCCCCTTGGTGGCCAGCTTCACCCCCAGGAAGACGGTGACGCCGAAGCCCAGCCGCGCGCGGTCGACCTCGATCCGCGTGCCGGCCAGCACGCCCGCCTCGGTCAGCCGGCGGATGCGGCGCCAGGCGGCGGGCTGGGAAAGCCCCACCCGCCGCCCGGCCTCGCCGGCCGAAAGCCCGCCCTCGGCGGCCAGGAGGCGCAAGAGCGCGCGGTCGGTGTCGTCCAGCTCGATCATACCGGCAGCGCCGTGTCGTCCTTGATCGTGGCCACCAGCATAAGCGCCTCGATATCGGCGATATGCGGGAGCGTCAGGATGCGGCGGCGGTAGACCTCCTGGTAATGCGCCATGTCGCGCGCGATGACGTTCAGCCGCACGTCCACCCGGCCCAGGAAGGTCTCGATGGCGATGACCTCGGCCACCTCGCGGGCGGCGGCGATGAACTCGTCGAAGGCGCGGGGCGCGGTCTTGTCCAGGGTGAAGCGCAGCGAGACCTCCACCTCCCACCCCAAGGCGCGCCAGTCGATCACCGCGTGGCGGGAGCGGATCACGCCCGCCTCCTCCATCCGCTCGACGCGGCGCCAGCAGGTGGCGGGCGTCACCCCGGCACGGGCGGCCAGCTCGGCCGTGGGCAGGCCGGGCTCGGCCAGCATCTGGCGCAGGATGCGGCGGTCGGTGTCGTCGAGCATGGATTTTTCGAATGTCCTGTTTGTCTCGAATGATAAATCACAAACAGGACAACTGACAGCAAAGATTGCATCACCCGCACGCGCCGCCATCCCTAGATTGCCGCCCATCCAAGCAAAGCGGAGTGACCGAGATGCGCGTCTACTACGATCGCGACTGCGACGTGAACCTGATCAAGGACAGGAAGGTGGCGATCCTGGGCTATGGGTCGCAAGGCCATGCCCATGCCCTGAACCTGCGCGATTCGGGGGCCAAGAACCTGGTCGTCGCCCTGCGCCCGGGCTCGCCCTCGGCGAAGAAGGCAGAGGCCGAGGGGCTGAAGGTCATGGGCATCGCCGAGGCCGCGGCCTGGTGCGACCTGATCATGTTCACCATGCCCGACGAATTGCAGGCCGCCACCTACAAGGCGCATGTCCACGACCACCTGCGCGAGGGCGCCGCCATCGCCTTCGCCCACGGGCTGAACGTGCATTTCGGGCTGATCGAGCCCAAGCCCGGGGTGGACGTGATCATGATGGCGCCCAAGGGGCCGGGCCACACCGTGCGCAGCGAATATGTCAAGGGCGGCGGGGTGCCCTGCCTGGTGGCGGTGCACAACGACGCCTCGGGCAAGGCGCTGGACATCGGCCTCAGCTATTGCTCGGCCATCGGCGGCGGCCGCTCGGGGATCATCGAGACCAACTTCCGCCAGGAATGCGAGACCGACCTGTTCGGCGAGCAGGCGGTGCTGTGCGGCGGCCTGGTCGAGCTGATCCGCATGGGCTTCGAGACGCTGGTCGAGGCCGGCTACGAGCCCGAGATGGCCTATTTCGAATGCCTGCACGAGGTGAAGCTGATCGTGGACCTGATCTACGAGGGCGGCATCGCCAACATGAACTACTCGATCTCCAATACGGCCGAGTACGGGGAATACGTCTCGGGCCCGCGCATCCTGCCCTATGACGAGACCAAGGCCCGGCTGAAGGCGGTGCTGCGCGATATCCAGACCGGCAAGTTCGTGCGCGACTTCATGCAGGAGAACGCGGTGGGCCAGCCCTTCTTCAAGGCCACCCGCCGGCTGAACGACGAGCACCAGATCGAGAAGGTGGGCGAGAAGCTGCGCGCCATGATGCCCTGGATCGCCAAGGGCAAGATGGTGGACAAGTCGCGGAACTGACGGGGGCGGTGCGTGCGGAGCACGCACCCTACGGGGCCGGGGGGAGACCTCCGGCCCCTTCGCGTTCAGCCCTGCGCCATGCCCGCCTTGCGGGTGCGCGGGCGGGGGCAGGCCGGCCAGGCCGGGGCGTCGAACAGGGCGGCGCCGGTGAACCGCCGCAGCAGCCGGGCCGCCAGCAGCGATCCGGCGACCGGCACCAGCCACAGCAGCGCCAGCACCTCGACCGCGCCCGCCCCGGGCGCGAAGCGCAGCAGCAGGGCATGGACCGCGGCGATGAAGATCTGGTGCAGCAGGAAGATCTCCAGCGAGCGGCGGCCCAGCAGGGCGAAGAGCCGTGCCCCCGGCTCCCAGGCCGAGGCCACCCTGACCACCGCCAGAAAGCCCAGCGTCGTCGGCAGCATGACGAGAAGCGAGAGCCAGATGCCCCGCGGCGCGAAGGCCATCAGGATCGCCATCCCCAGGGTGGGAAGCAGGATCACGGCGGCGCGGGTGATGCGGCGGTCGTCCAGCAGGCGGACGATGGCCGGCCCCCACCAGACCCCCAGCATGAAGAAGACCAGCGCGTCCTCGGCCAGCCCGCCCACCAGCAGCGCCAGGTCGTCGGGCAGCGGCACATGCCGGTCCACCATCGTCAGCACCAGCCCCAGCGCCAGGACGGCCAGGCACTGCGCCGGCCGCGGCAGGGGCCGCAGCAGCAGCGCCAGCGCCGAGACGGCCAGCAGCGCATACATGAACCACAGGTTGCCGTAGGGCACCCAGAACAGCTGAGATGCGCCGATGGACGGCGTCGGCTTCCACGGGTAGAGATGCAGCCCCGCCGTCTCCAGCCCCAGCGAGACCAGCGTCCAGAGGCCGATGACCCAGACCGCGAAGCGCAGCCGCCGGTTCAGGAACCACCGCCAGCCCCGGCCGATCGCGAAGCGGAACACCAGCCCCGCGCAGAAGAAGAAGGCCGGCATCCGCACCAGCGAAAGCACCGAGATCAGGTTCATCACCGGCGCGACCGGCCCGGTGGTCTGCGCCTCGGGGAACCAGACGCGCAGGACCATCGAGGCGTGCAGCAGCACCACGAGCGCGATGGTCACGCCCCGCAGGCTGTCGATCCAGAGAATCCTCTGCCCGCCGCTCCCGTCCCGTTCCATGCCGCCATCCCGATGATGCTCCCACAGGACCGCCCGCATGTGGCAGGAGCATGACGCCGTGCCGGTATTTTCGGACAATCCGGCGCGCCGGCCCTACCGCATCAGCCGCAGGAGCCAGTCCGCCAGCCGCTGCGCCCTGGCGCCGTAGGGCGGGAAGATCAGCGGCACCGGGAGGAAGCGGTTGGCCATCACCGGCTTTTCGTGGCTGAAGGCCAGGAAGCCCGCCCGTCCGTGCGCCGCGCCCAGCCCCGAATTGCCGATGCCGCCGAAGGGCAGGCGCGGGTGGCCGAAGGTCATCAGCGTCAGGTTCACCCCCACCGAGCCGGAGGAGGTCTCGGCCGTCACCCGGTCGGCCAAACCCCTGTCGCCGAAGACATAGAGCGCCAGCGGCCGCGGGCCGGCGTTGATGCGGCCGATGGCCTCGGCCGGGTCGCCATAGGGGATCAGCGGCAGCAGGGGCCCGAAGATCTCCTGCCGCGAGATCTCCATTCCGGGCGTGGTGGCCTCCAGCACCGCGGGGTGCAGCAGCCGCCCTTCCCCCTGCCCGCCCGTGACCACCGCGCCCCTGGCCCGCGCGTCCTCGATCAACCGGCTCAGCCGGC
This sequence comes from Paracoccaceae bacterium, assembly GCA_037190175.1. Taxonomy (GTDB): domain Bacteria; phylum Pseudomonadota; class Alphaproteobacteria; order Rhodobacterales; family Rhodobacteraceae; genus JBBCJM01. The sequence continues at coordinate 7,669 of JBBCJM010000035.1, forward strand.
CGAAGTGCCGGTCGTTCACGATCCGCGCCAGGTCGCCGGGGCGCGACCACATCCGCGCCAGCTCGGCCTTCAGCGCGGCGGCGAAGGGGGCGGCGAGGCTGTCGTGCACGTACACATGGTCGGGTGCCACGCAGGTCTGCCCGGCGTTGAAGCCGCGGCCCCAGGCGATCCAGCGCGCGGCCCGGGCGATGTCCGCCCCCGGCCCCACGATCACCGGCGACTTGCCGCCCAGTTCCAGCGTGACCGAGGCCAGGTGCCGCGCCGCCGCGGCCATCACGATCCGCCCCACCTCGGGGCTGCCGGTGAAGAAGATGTGGTCGAAGGGCAGATCCAGCAGGCGGGTGGCGGCCTCCGGCCCGCCCTCGACCACCGCCACCAGGTCGGGGGGAAAGGTCTCGGCCACCAGCGCGGCCAGCAGGGCCGAGGTCGCCGGCGCCATCTCGGAAGGCTTCAGGATCGCCGAACAGCCCGCGGCCAGCGCCGAGACCAGCGGCCCCAGCGCCAGCCCCAGCGGATAGTTCCAGGGCGCCACGATCAGCGCCACCCCCTTGGGCTGCGGCACGATCCGGGCGGAACTGCCAAGGCCCGCCAGCCCCGGCATCACCCGCCGCACCCGCATCCAGCGGCGCAGGTGGCGCCGCGCCTGGCCGATCTCCTGCAACACCGGCATGATCTCGGACAGCGCGGTCTCGACCGGATGCTTGCCCAGGTCGGCCTGCAAGGCCGCGACGATCCGCGCTCGGGCATCCCAGACCGCCCGGCGCAGCCGTTCCAGCGCCGCCAGCCGCTCCCCCCGGCCGAAGCCCGCCCGCCGCGCCGCCACCAGCGCGCGCTGGGCCTGGAACAGGGCCTCGGGCGTGGCGGTCACGCGCCCGCGGCCTCGGCCACCGCGGCCACGATGGCGTCGACCTCCTGCGCCAGCAGCGCCTCGTCCTCGCATTCGGCCATGACGCGGATCAAGGGCTCGGTGCCCGACTTGCGGATCAGCAGCCTGCCCTTGCCGTCCAGCCGCGCCTCGGCCTCGGCGATGCGGGCCTGCACGGGGGCGGCGTCCAGCGGCCGCGCCCCGGCGGTATAGCGCACGTTCTTCAGCATCTGCGGTACCGGGACGAACTGGCGCACCAGCTCCGACGCCGCCTTGCCGGTGCGCGCCATCTCGGCCAGGAACTGCAACCCGGCCACCAGCCCGTCGCCGGTGGTGGCATAGTCGGTCATCACGATATGGCCCGACTGCTCGCCGCCCAGGTTGAAGCCGCCCTCGCGCATCCGCTCGACCACATAGCGGTCGCCCACCGGCGCGCGTTCCAGCCGCAGGCCCTGCCCGGCCAGGAACCGCTCCAGCCCCAGGTTCGACATCACGCTGGCCACCAGCGTGTTGCCCTTCAGCCGCCCCTCGGCCCCCCAGCGCGCGGCGAAGAGCGCCATGATCTGGTCGCCGTCGGCCACCTGCCCGTGCTCGTCGATCAGGATCACCCGGTCGGCGTCGCCATCGAGGCAGATGCCCACATCCGCGCCATGCGCCACCACCGCCTCGGCCGCGGTCTGCGGATGGGTCGAGCCGCAGCGGTCGTTGATGTTCAGCCCGTTGGGCGAGACCCCCACCGGCACCACATGGGCGCCCAGTTCCCACAGCACCTCGGGCGCGGCGCGATAGGCCGCGCCGTTGGCGCAGTCGATCACCACCTTCAGCCCCTCGAAGGTCAGGCCGGCCGGCAGGGTGGTCTTGACGAATTCCTGATAGCGGCCGCGGCCGTCCTCGATCCTTTTGGCGCGGCCGATCTCTCCGGGCGCCACCAGATCCATCCCGTTCTCCACCAGCCGCTCGATGGCGGCCTCCACCTCGTCCGACAGCTTGAACCCGTCGGGGCCGAAGAACTTGATGCCGTTGTCGGGCGCCGGGTTGTGGCTGGCCGAGATCATCACGCCCAGGTCGGCGCGCATGGAGCGGGTCAGGAACCCCACCGCGGGCGTGGGCACGGGGCCCAGGAGCAGCACGCTCATCCCCGCCGAGGTCAGCCCCGCGGTCAGCGCGTTCTCCAGCATGTAGCCGGACAGGCGGGTGTCCTTGCCGATCACCACCCGGTGCGCGCCCTTGCCGCCGGTGGCGCGGAAGTGGCGGCCGGCGGCTGCCCCCAGACGCAGCGCCATCTCGGCGGTCATCGGATGGCTGTTGGCGGTGCCGCGCACCCCGTCGGTGCCGAAGAGCTTGCGGGTCA
>JBBCJM010000036.1:0-15109 GCA_037190175.1 Paracoccaceae bacterium
GCGGGCCGTCGCCGCCTCCAGGAACGGGTTGTTGCGGCAGGCGTCGAGGATCACGATCCGCCGGTCGGCGCGCAGTTCCATGGTGCGCAGCACCGTCTGCAACCGCACCGAGGCCGCGGCCAGCGACCCCTCGTCGGCCGCATCCACGTCCACCGGGATCAGATAGTTCTCGGCCCCCAGCTGCACCCCGTGGCCGGCGTAGTAGAACACCGCCAGCGTGTCGGGCCTCAGCGCGCGGGAGAAGTCGTCCAGCGCCCGCAGCGTCGTCCCGCGGTCCATGTCCAGCCCGCCGTAGACGGTGAAACCCATGCGGATCAGCTGGTTGGCCACATCGGTGGCGTCGTTGACCGCATTGGGCAGCTGGCCGGCGTGGGTATAGTTGCCGTTGCCGATCACCAGCGCCACCTTCGACGCCTGCGCGGGCAGCGCGGCGAAGGCGAGCGTCAGCAGCAGGGCGATCAGGCGCATGGGCTTTCCTCCCGCGGCCCATTCTGCCGCAAACGCCGGCCCGATCAACCCGGCAGCAGCGCGCGCAGCGAGTCGAGCGTGTCGATCTCGGCCACCGGCTTGTCGCGGCGCCAGCGCAGGATGCGGGGAAAGCGCAGCGCGATGCCGGAGCGGTGGCGGGGGCTCTTCTGGATCCCCTCGAAGGCCAGTTCGAACACCAGTTCCGGCGGCACCCGGCGCACGGGGCCGAACTTCTCCACCGCATGGGTGCGGACCCAGCGGGTGATCTCGGCGAATTCGGCGTCGGTCAGGCCGGAATAGGCCTTGGCGAAGGGCACGAGGTCTTGGCCGTCGCGCACCGCGAAGGTGAAGTCGGTATAGAGCCCGGCGCGGCGGCCGTGGCCGGCCTGGGCATAAATCATCACCGCGTCAATGGTATGGGGCGCGATCTTCCACTTCCACCAGTCGCCCCGGCGGCGGCCGCCCAGATAGGGCGAGGCCGCACGTTTCAGCATCAGCCCCTCGGCGGCATGGTCGCGGGCGGCGGCCTGCAGCGCGGCGAGGTCCTGCCAGGAGGCGATGGGGACCAGCGGCGAGGCAGCCAGCGGCGCCCCCGGCGGCAGGGCGGCGACCAGCGCCTCCAGCCGCGCCCGGCGGTCGTCGAAAGGGGCGCCGCGCAGGTCATGGCCCCCGTCCTCCAGCAGATCATAGGCCAGCAGCCGCGCCGGGGCCTCGGCCAGCACCTGCCGGGTCAGGGTCTTGCGCCCGATCCGGCGTTGCAGGGCGGCGAAGGGCAAGGGGCGGTCGTTGGCCACATCCCAGGCCAGCACCTCGGCATCCATCACCGTTCCAGGCGGCAAGGCCCTGGACAGGATGGCGAATTCGGGAAAGCGGTCGGTGATCAGCTCCTCGCCCCGGCTCCACAGCGCAAAGGCCCCGGGGCGGGTGATCAGCTGGCCGCGGATCCCGTCCCATTTCCATTCCGCCCGCCACAGCGCGGGGTCGCCCAAAGCCTCGGGCGGGCCGTCCAGCGGATGCGCCAGCGCGAAAGGATAGGGCTGCAAGGCATTGGTTTCGCTGGCCTCCATCAGGTCGCCCCAGGTCGTTGCGCCGGGCTGCCAGTCGCCCATCAGCCGGTGGGCGATCTGCGCCTCCGCCTGCCCGGTGGCCAAGGCCACGGCGCGGGTGACGAGGCCGCGGCTGACCCCCATGCGGAACCCGCCGGTCAAGAGCTTCACGAACAGGAACCTTTCGGTGCCGCCCAGCGCCGCCCAGGCCGCGGCCAGCATCGCCCGCCGCTCCTCCGGCGGCCGGCCGGTCAGCCGGATGATCGTTTCGATCCAATGGGTCAGCGAGCGATCTTCAGGTGCGGTGGGAGGCGGCAGCAGCAGCGCGATGGTCTCGGCCAGATCGCCCGCCAGCGCGTAGCACTCGCCGAACAGCCAGGGCGGCACCCCGGCGGCGGCCGCGGCCCAGTCGGCCAGTTCGGTGGCATTGATCGCCCGCTTCGGCCGCCGCCCGGTCAGGAGCGCCACGCACCACAGCCGGTCGCTCTCCGGCGCCTCGCGCAGATAGTCGGCCAGGGCCCGGGTGCGGGCGGCGGTGGAGGTGGTGCCGTCCAGCGCGGCGAAGAGCGCGGCGAAGCGTCTCACGGGCCCTCCTCGACCACCGGCGGGTCGTCCGTCTCCTCGCCGCCCCAGTCGGTGGCGACCACCGCGGCGTCATGGCCCTGTTCCTCGAGCCAGCGGCGGAAGGGGGCGGTGTAGCCATGGGTGACGAAGACCTTCTCCGCCCCGGTGGCGGCGATGGCGGCGTTGAGCCCCGGCCAGTCGGCATGATCGGAGAGCACGAAGCCGGCGGGCAGCCCCCGCCGGCGCCGGATGCCGCGCAGCGCCATCCAGCCCGAGGCCATGGCGGGCTCCACCGGCGCGCCCAGCCGGCCGGCCCAGATGCTGCCCAGCGCCGAGGGCGGCGCGATCACCAGCGCGCCCGGCGGCACCTCGCCCGGCCGCGCCCAGGTGGTGGGCGGCAGGGGATAGCCCTGCTGCCGCAGGATCGCGGTGGTGGCCTCCACCGCGCCATGGGTGAAGACCGGCCCCAGGGCGGGCAGCGCCGCCATGATCCGCTGCGCCTTGCCCAGGCCATAGGCGCCCAGGAGCGCGATCCGGCCATTGGCCGCCGCGGCCTGCCACCAGCGGGCGATCTCCTCCATCACCTGCGCCTGCGGCTGCCAGCGGAACAGCGGCAGCCCGAAGGTGCATTCGCTGACGAAGGCATGGGCGCGGAGCGGCTCGAAGGGTTCCGACAGCCCGTCGGCCTCGGTCTTGTAGTCGCCCGAGACCACCCAGACCTCGCCCCCCCGCTCCACCCGCACCTGCGCCGAGCCGGGCACATGGCCCGCGGGATGTAGCGAGAGGGTGACCTCGCCCACCGTCAGCCGCTCGCCATAGTCGAGCCCGCGGGCGGTGATGGCGCCCAGCCGGTGGCGGATCACCGGCAGCGCGGCGCGGGTGGCAAGATAGCGGCCATGGCCGGGGCGGGCGTGGTCGGAATGGCCATGGGTGATCACGGCGCGCTCCACCGGCCGCCAGGGGTCGATATGGAAACCCCCGGCGGGGCAATAGATGCCCCGGTCGGTGAAGGTGAGGAGCGGCTCGCTGGGCATCCGGCAAAGATAGTGCGGCGCGGCGGCGGGGGAAGCCCTGCCGCGCCGCTCCGGACCGGAAGTGCATCAGCCCTTCCTGCTTTCTTTGGTGTCTTAAATATCCCGGGGTCCGGGGCAGCGCCCCGGGGCTCTCCGCCGGCGCCACGCCTGACGAATAGGCCGGCGGGGGGTCCAAGGGGGGCGGCAGCCCCCCTTGCCCGGCCCAACGCCCGGAGCCAACGGCGACGGGGGGCGGGAGGGCCCCCGGCCTCAGGTCAGCCGCGCCAGCACCCGCGCCCAGGAACGGATGCCCTTGTGGAAGCAGTCCAGGTCGTATTTCTCGTTCGGCGAGTGGATCCGGTCGTCGTCGCGGCCGAAGCCGATCAGCATCGAATCCATCCCCAGCACCGTGCTGAAATAGCCCGCGATGGGGATCGAGCCGCCGCTGCCGACATAGGCGGCGGGGCGGCCCCATTCCTCGCTCAGCGCCTGCCGCGCGGCCTCGAAGGCGGGGCGGTCGACCGGCATCACGCTGGCCGGGCTGCCCTCGATCTCGTCGTGCCATTCCACCCGGCAGTCGGGCGGCAGCTGCCCCTCCACCCAGGCGCGGAAGGCGCGCACCACCGCCTCGGGCTCCTGTTTCGAGACCAGCCGGAAGCTCACCTTGCCATGCGCCTGGCCGGGCAGCACGGTCTTGAACCCCGCGCCGGTATAGCCACCCCACATCCCGTTCACCTCGGCCGTGGGCCGCGACCAGATCATCTCCAGGGGCGTGCGGTCGGCCTCGCCCGCGGGGTGCGACAGGCCCACCTCGCCCAGGTACTTCGCATGGTCGAAGGCCAGCGCCTGCCATTGCTGGCAGATCGCCTCGGGCAATTCCTCCACCCCGTCGTAGAACCCCGGGATGGTCACCCGCCCGCGCTCGTCATGCATCCGGCCCAGGATCGCGGCCAGCAGGTGCAGCGGGTTACGCGCCAGCCCGCCGTACATGCCCGAATGCAGGTCGCGCGCCGCGGCGTGGATGGTGAACTCGCTCTTCGCCAGCCCGCGCAGCATGGTGGTGATCGCCGGCACCGCATCCTCGAACAGCCCGGTGTCGCAGATCATCGCGATATCGGCGGTCAGCTCGGCCGCGTTCGCCTGCATGAAGGGGACCAGCGAGGGCGAGCCCGATTCCTCCTCGCCCTCCAGGAACACGGTGATCCGGCAGGGCAGGCGGCCGTGCACCGCCACCCAGGCCCGCATCGCCTCGACGAAGGTCATCAGCTGCCCCTTGTCGTCCGAGGCGCCGCGGGCGCGGATCACCTTTCCCTTCGGGGTGTCCTGCACCTCGGGGTCGAAGGGATCGCGGTCCCACAGTTCCAGCGGGTCCACCGGCTGCACGTCATAATGGCCGTAGAACAAGAGATGCGGCCCCCCCTCTCCGCCATGCGCCACCACCATCGGATGGCCCGGGGTGGGGCGGCTTTCCGCGGCGAAGCCGATCGAACGCAGATCCGCCACCAGCCAGTCCGCCGCCCGGGCGCAGTCGGCCTTGTAGGCGGGATCGGTCGAGATCGAGGGAATGCGCAGCAGCGTCATCAGCCGGTCCAGCGCCGCCGGCAGCCCTTGGTCGATCGCCTGCAACACGGGGGTCAGGTTCATCCTCGCTCTCCGCTATGTGAAACAGGCCGTGAGCCTAGCAGCGCCGCCGCCCCTGTCCAGAGCAGCCGGTTTCCACTATCTCCACCCCATCCGGTCGAAGGTGCGAGGTTTCACATGCGGGCTATCCTGGCGGGTCTGGTTCTGGCGCTGGCGGGGCCGGCGGTCGCGCAGCAGGTGGTTCACGTGGAGCGGGGCCGGCTGGACGGCGCCGAGGTCGCGCTCTACCTGCATCCCTTCCTCACCGCGGAGGAGATCGCCACCCTGCGCGTGGTGATGACGAACAAGGATGCGCTGGCGCTCTTTGTGCCGGCGGGCAAGGGCTATGCGGCGCTGGCGGTGGCGCCGCGCGAGGGCTTCGTGCGCGGCGGCGCCCCGGTCGAGAGCGCGCAGGCCATGGGCGGGGCGGCCAGCGCCGAGGCGGCCTCGGCCGGCGCGCGGGCCGAATGCGACCGGCTGAAGAGGCGCGGGCCGGCCTGCGTGACGGTGCTGGAGGTGGCGGCGCCCTGAAAGGCATCGCTCATCGGGCCCGGTGGCCTGCTTCGCCCGGGTCGGACCGGCGAAGAAAGCCGGAAGGCTTGATGCGCGGCCCCCGCCGCCCCAGATTTCCGTTGCCAAAGCGGCGCATCCGCGGCATCGCCAGAGGGGCGTCAATTTGACCTGTCGCAAGGCGGGCTGCCCGATTCTATGACAGCCTTTGGAAGATCGTTCCCCGACCCCCGGGGGACCCCAAGCCGAAAGGGCCTCCGCGCCCTTCGCCCGGGAGAAGAGCATGGACTATACCGCCGCCCTCGACACCGCGCTGAACCGCCTGCACGAAGAGGGGCGCTATCGCACCTTCATCGACATCGAGCGGCACCAGGGCCAGTTCCCCCGCGCCACCTGGCGCCGGCCCGACGGCACCACGCGCGAGATCACCGTCTGGTGCGGCAACGACTATCTGGGCATGGGCCAGCATCCGGTGGTGCTGGCGGCGATGCACGAGGCGATCGACGCGGTGGGCGCGGGCTCCGGCGGCACCCGCAACATCTCGGGCACCACGGTCTTCCACAAGGCGCTGGAGGCCGAGCTGGCCGACCTGCACGGCAAGGAGGCGGCGCTGGTCTTCACCTCGGCCTATGTCGCCAACGACGCCACGCTGTCCACGCTGCCCAAGCTGTTCCCCGGCCTGATCATCTATTCCGACAGCCTGAACCACGCCTCGATGATCGAGGGGATCCGCCGCAACGGCGGCGCGCGCCGGGTGTTCCGCCACAACGACGTCGCGCATCTGCGCGAGCTGATGGCGGGTGACGATCCCGCGGCGCCCAAGCTGATCGCCTTCGAGAGCATCTATTCGATGGACGGCGACTTCGGCCCCATCGCGGCGATCTGCGACCTGGCCGACGAGTTCGGCGCGCTGACCTATCTCGATGAAGTTCACGCGGTGGGCATGTACGGGCCCCGCGGCGCCGGGGTGGCGGAGCGCGAGGGGCTGGCCCACCGGATCGACATCGTGAACGGCACCCTGGCCAAGGCTTTCGGGGTCTTCGGCGGCTATATTGCTGCATCTGCGAAGATGGTGGACGCCATCCGCAGCTATGCCCCCGGCTTCATCTTCACCACCTCGCTGCCCCCCGCGGTGGCGGCCGGTGCGGCGGCCTCGGTGCGCCATCTGAAGGGGGCCCAGGCGCTGCGCGCGGCCCATGCCGCCAAGGCCCATACGCTGAAGATGCGGCTGCGCGGGCTGGGGCTGCCGATCATCGACCACGGCACGCATATTGTGCCCGTGCACGTGGGCGACCCCATCCATTGCAAGATGCTGTCCGACATGCTGCTGGAGCACCACGGCATCTACGTCCAGCCGATCAACTATCCGACCGTGCCCAAGGGCACCGAGCGGCTGCGCTTCACCCCCTCGCCGGTGCACGACGCGGCCATGATCGACGCGCTGGTCAAGGCCATGGACGGGCTGTGGCGGCATTGTGCGCTGAATCGCGCCGAACTCGCGGGCTGAACCGACCTTCTGCATGTGCAAAGCCGCTTGCGCTGTGTTAGCGTTCGCTTAAGACACCGGAATCGGGTCGGGACCAACCGACTCGGCACCACGCGGGGCAGGGGACGGGGCACATCCGCATGATCGGGCGAAGGACTGCGCCTTCGACGCCAGAAGAGCCAAAGCCCAAGGGCTTTGACGACTACGATCTGCGGCTGGGCGACCTGATGCGGGGCGAGCGCGCCACGCTGGGCAAGTCGCTGCTGGACGTGCAGCGCGACCTGAAGATCAAGGCCACCTACATTGCCGCCATCGAGAACGCCGACGTCTCGGCCTTCGAGACGCCGGGCTTCATCGCCGGCTACGTGCGCAGCTATGCCCGCTATCTGGGGATGGACCCGGAATGGGCCTACGAGAAGTTCTGCCGCGAGGCGAACTTCACCCTGGCGCATGGCATGTCGGCCGCGGCCTCGACCTCGCGGCTGGCCGCGCAGCGCAGCCGCGGGCCCGAACTGCGCGACCCCTTCGCCGAGCCCAACACCCCCTTCGTGCCCCGCGGCGAGAGCCTGTTCTCGCGCATCGAGCCCGGGGCGGTGGGCTCGATCGCGGTGCTGCTGGTGCTGGTCTCGGCGCTGGGCTACGGCGGCTGGTCGATCCTGCAGGAGGTGCAGCGGGTGCAGCTGGCCCCGGTGGACCAGGCCCCCGCCGTGGTGGCCGAGATCGACCCGCTGGGCAACGTGCCCGGCGCCGCGCCGCTGGTGCGTTCGGCCCCCGCCACCCAGGTGGCCGAGGCCGCGCCGGTGGAGGGCGCGGGGCGCATCTACCGCCCGCCGGCGCTCGACGTGCCGGTGCTGGTCTCGCGCGACGGGCCCATCGCCGCCATCGATCCGCGGCGGGTGGAGGACGCGGTGAACGCCGCGGTGGAAGAGGCGCTGGCGGCGGCCGAGGAACCGGCCGACCCGGCGGTGCAGGTGCTGGCGGCCAGCGCGCCGGCGGTGGAACTCCTGGCCGTGCGCCCCTCCTGGGTGCGGGTGCAGGCGGCGGACGGCACGGTGCTGTTCGAGAAGATCCTCGACGCGGGCGAGCGCTACGAGGTGCCGCAGATGGACCGGCCCGCGGTGCTGCGCGCCGGCAACTCCGGCTCGCTCTATTTCGCGGTGAACGGGCAGGCCTATGGCCCCGCCGCGCCGGGGGCGCAGGTGGTCAAGAACGTGGCGCTCTCGCCCGAGGCGCTGATGGCGGCCTATACCCCGGCCGACTGCACGCGCGACGCGGACCTGACCCGCTATGCCTCGGCGGTGGTGGACCCGGCCGCGGTGCCGCTCTGCCCCTGAGGTTGCGCCGCGGCCTGCCCGGGATTACCTAGGGCGCGCAGGACCCGAGGGAAGCCCATGACCCACAACCCCGTCCGCCCCTGGCGCAACATCGACCGCCGCCGCTCGCGCCAGATCCGGGTGGGCCGGGTGCTGGTGGGCGGCGACGCGCCGATCTCGGTCCAGACCATGACCAACACCATCACCTCGGACGTGAAGGCGACGGTCGAGCAGGTCCAGCGTTGCGCCGCGGCCGGGGCCGACATCGTGCGGATCTCCACGCCGGACGTGGAATCCACCCGGGCGCTGCGGCAGATCGTGGCGGAAAGCCCGGTCCCCATCGTGGCCGACATCCATTTCCACTACAAACGCGCCATCGAGGCCGCCGAGGCGGGCGCGGCCTGCCTGCGCATCAACCCCGGCAACATCGGCTCGGCCGAGCGGGTGCGCGAGGTGGTCAGGGCCGCGCGCGACCACGGCTGCTCGATCCGCATCGGGGTGAACGCGGGCTCGCTGGAACGCCACCTGCTGGAGAAATACGGCGAGCCCTGCCCGGATGCGATGGTCGAATCCGGCCTGGACCACATCAGGCTGTTGCAGGACAACGACTTCCACGAATTCAAGATCAGCGTGAAGGCGTCCGACGTGTTCCTGGCCGCCGCCGCCTATCAGGCGCTGGCCGAGGCCACCGACGCGCCGATCCACCTGGGCATCACCGAGGCCGGGGGGCTGACCTCCGGCACGGTGAAGTCGGCCATCGGGCTCGGCAACCTGCTGTGGATGGGGATCGGCGACACGATCCGCGTCTCGCTCTCCGCCGACCCGGTGGAGGAGGTCAAGGTCGGCTTCGAGATCCTGAAGTCGCTGGGCCTGCGCCACCGCGGCGTCACCATCATCTCCTGCCCCTCCTGCGCCCGGCAGGGGTTCGACGTGATCCGCACCGTGAGCGCGCTGGAGGACCGGCTGGCGCATGTGACCACCTCGATGAGCCTTTCCATCATCGGCTGCGTGGTCAACGGCCCGGGCGAGGCGCTGATGACCGACATCGGCTTCACCGGCGGCGGCGCGGGCCGGGGGATGGTCTACCTGGCCGGCAAACAGGCGCATGTGATGGACAACGAGCGGATGATCGACCACATCGTCGAACTGGTCGAACGCAAGGCCGCCGAGATCGAGGCCGCCGAGGCCGCGCCGCAGGCCGCGGAATAGGCGCAAGGCGCGGCGGACATGGCCAGCATCCTGCATGTCGTCACCAACACCGGCCACTACGCCGACCCGCGCCACCCCACGGGCCTGTGGCTGTCCGAACTGTCGCATGCCTGGGACATCTTCGCCGCCGCGGGCCATACGCAGCGCCTGGTCCTCAGCGAAAGGAGCCGCCATGCGCCCCGTCGACCGTCCCTCCAACATCCTGCGCTGGCGGGCGATCGAGGCGCCCGGCCCCCGCCGCTACGACGGCGACGACGAGCCGATGGAGATCGGCGCCGACTATGGCCGGCACTTCGGCTTCGCCCGGCTGGGCATCCACCACGTCCGCCTTTCGCCCGGCCACCGCACCTCGTTCCCCCATGCCGAGAGCGAGGAGGACGAATTCGTCTACGTGCTGGAGGGCACGCCGGACGTGTGGCTGGACGGGCACCTGCACCGGCTGGCCCCCGGCGAGGCGGTGGGGTTCCCGGCCGGCGACGGGCTGGCGCACAGCTTCATCAACAATTCGGAGGCCGAGGTGCGGCTGATGGTGGTGGGCGACCGCCCCCGGCCCGGCAACCGCGTCTTCTATCCGCTGAACCCCGCCGAGATGGCTGGGCGCGACGACGCCTGGACCGATCCGCCCGCCCGCCTCCGCGGCCCTCACGACGGCCTGCCCGACCGCCGGCGCGGCGGAGGCTGAGGACCGTTCCGTCCCTGTACGGACTGCCGTCGCCGCCCTGGCCGCGGCGGAGCGCATTGCATGGCGGCCGCGGGCATGTTTGCATGGCGGCGGCGGGAATGCGGGTGATGTGACGTCTTGAGCCAGGAAACGCGATCCGCAGGGTTCTTCCCGTCGCAGGAGGTGCTGGGCACCTGGGCGCCGGTCATGCCGCGCCCCGCGGTGGCGGTTGCCCTTTCGGTCTGGGCGGCCGTGGTGCTCTGGTCGAGCGGCAGCGCCGGGGCGGGCGTTCCGGCGGCGCTGGCGGGGATCTGCGGGCTGGCCGGGGGGCTTCTGAGCCTGCGCGGCCGGATCGGGGTGCGGCGGTGCCAGCGCGGCGAACTCGGCACCGCCGGCTTCCTGCGATCGGCCGAAGCCGCGGGGCTCCGCCTCTTCCAGGGCCGGGCGCTGGTGCTGGCGGCGGGGTCCTTCGTGGCCGCCGCGCTGCTGGCCGTCGCATTTCCGGGACGGATGGCCGGCGCGGCGGCGGCCGGGGGGGCGATGGCGCCGGCGATCCTCTTGCTGCTGGGGCTGGCGGGGGCGAAGCGGCACGGCGGCTGGATGCTCGACCTTGCGCTGCCCGACCGGCTGCTGGTCCGCACCATTCCCGCCGATGTCCTGTCGGCCTTCGCGGCGGGGTGGAGCGCCGCGGGCCGGGTGTCGGCGCTGCGCCGTGCCGCGGTGATGCATCCCGATGCGCCCGAGGGCGCCCGCGCCATGATGATGGCGCGCCATGCGCCGGCGGCCGTCTTCGTTCCGGCCGGTCTGCTGGGAAAGACTTGGGCGGGCGAACTGCTGTTGCGGCTGGCCGGCTGGAGGGTGCTGGCGGCGGTGATGGCTGCGGCGGCGCTTCTGTCGCTGCTGGCGATGGCCGTGCTGCCGCCCGGCGCGCTGGGCCGGGTGCCCCCGCTGGGAGAGATTTCGGGGCTGGCAGCGCCCCGGCACGCCCCCGAGCCGGCGCCGGACGAGCCGGCGGCTGCCGATCCCCCAGGGGATGGCGCCGATACGAGCGGCCCGTCGCCGGGTGCGGCGGGAGGCGGGGCCGGGCAGGGCTCCGGGGCTGCCGACCCCGGCGAGGCGGGCGGGGGCCAGGGCGCGGGTCAGGGATCGGGCGCCGAAAATCCCGGATCGCAGGGCGGCTCGCCCGAGGGGCAGGCAGGTTCTGCAGCGGGCGATGGCCCCGGGGAAGGCACGGGCGGGGATGGCGACACGGCCGATCCCGGCCCCGCCTCGGAGGGTGGCGAGGGGTCGGGCGAAGCGGGATCCGCCGGCGCGACGCCGGCTGCGGCGGGTGGAGAGGGGACCGCAGAACCGGAGCCTGTCGGCCCCGGCCCGGATGCAGCGTCCGGCGAGCCGGGCGGAGCGGGTTCCACCCCGGCTGCCGCCGAGCCGGGCGGGGACGGCGCGTCCGACACGGCGACGGCGGGCGGGCCCGGCGACCCGTCGCCTGCCGGGGTCGGATCCGGCCAGCCCCTGGCGGCCGGGGGCGACGGCCCTGCCGGCGAGGCGGATCCCGGCGGCGGCCCGGGGTTTCGTCTGGTGGCGACCGACGAGCCGGCCGGTGGCGACGGGCCTGCCGTCGAACTGCCCTTCGCGCCGCCGGGCGAAGCCCGGCCCGCAGATCCCGCCGCCGCGGTCGCCGGGGCCGCGCCTCCCGAGGAAGGCGCGCAGCCCGACCTTCCGGTGGGCGGCCCCGCCCAGCTTTTCGCCGAGCCGGGCGCCGCCCCCGAGTCCATCGCCGCGCGGCTTCTGCCCGGGGACGAGGCGGCCGCCCCGCCTGTCCCGCCCGCCCCGCCGCGGCAGTTGCTGCCTGCCTGGATCAACGAACTGGTGAGATGACATGACCGACACCCTGGAGCCGTTCTCGCTGGAAGCCGGTCAGGTCGAATTCCTGCGCGGCATCCCCGCCCGGGTCGAGCAGCTCGGGATGCACGGCATGGCCGATATCGTCAACGCGCTGGTGGTGGCGCTGCTGACCGGCGGGCATGTGCTGCTGGAGGGCAATCCCGGCCTTGGCAAGACCGCGCTGGTCCGGGCGCTGTCGGCGGCGCTGGGGCTGGGGCCGGATGCGGTGGGCCGCATCCAGTTCACCCCCGACCTGATGCCGGCCGACATCACCGGCACCCTGATGCCGGCGGAGGATGGCTCGGGCCGGCTGGAGTTCGGCCCCGGCCCGGTGTTCTGCAACCTGCTTCTGGCCGACGAGATCAACCGCGCCACCGCCAAGACCCAGTCGGCGATGTTGGAGGCGATGGCGGAATACCAGGTCACGGTGCTGGGCAAGACCCATGTCCTGCGCGAGTGGCGGCAGGACGGCCGGGCCTGGTATCGCACCCCCTTCATGGTGATGGCGACGCAGAACCCGATCGACCAGGACGGCACCTATTCGCTGCCCGAGGCACAATCCGACCGCTTCATGTTCAAGATCAACATGGCGATGCCGGGCGCCGACGTGGTGGGCAAGATCATCGCCAAGGCGCTGCGCGCCGACGAGCCGCCCCGCGGGCTCCAGGCCGCGGCGACCTCCGCGGATCCGGCGGCTGCCGCGGCGGCGATGCGGCAGTTGCACGAGGCGGCCGAGGCGGTGCTGTCCGTGCCGCTGCTGCCGCTGGTGCGCGACCATGTCGGCAACCTGGTGCAGGCCAGCAACCTGCAGTTCGACGAGGTGCGCGGCGTCTCGGGCCGGCGGCTGGAGCGGCTGCGCGAACTGGCCCGGCGGGTCACCTATCCGCTGGGGCCGCGCGCGGGCATGGCGCTGGCGCGCGCGGCGGTGGGCTGGGCCGCGGTGGCGCTGGTCGGCCCCGACCGCGCGGGCAGCGAAACCCCGGCCCATGCCCCCCGCGCGCTGGCCGAGACGGTGGTGCCGGCGCTGCGCCATCGGCTGAAGATCCATCACGACTATGCCGAGGTCGCCACGCCCCAGGCCGAGGCGCGCGCGCTTGACGCCTTCGTGCGCGATTTCGCCGCCGCCGCCGCCCCTGAGGGCGACCGCGGCAGCAACTATCCCGAGGAGTTCCGCCTGGCGCTGGACCGCGCGGCGGGGGCGGTCAGGCTCTGACATGCCGCCGCGCCGGCCCGACCATGCCACCGACCCGCCGATCCCGCCGGCCATGCTGGACCGGCTGGTGCTGCGCTGGCGCCGCCATGCGCCGGGTTCGGGGCAGGGCGCGCATCTGCGGCGCTGGCAGGGGCACAGCCTGGAGTTCCGCGACTATCGCGCCTGGCATCGCGGCGACGATATCCGCACCGTCGACTGGCGGGCCTCGGCGCGCCAGCCGCGGCGGGGCGAGCTTCTGGCCCGCAGCTTCGAGGCCGAGCAGCGGATGCGGCTGGCGGTGGTGATCGACAACCGCCCCGAGATGGCGCTGCCCGAGGCGATGCCCAAGCTGCTCTACGGGCTCTGGGCCCTGCGGGCGCTGACGCGGCTGGCGCTGGACAAGGGCGACGAGGTGGTGCTGGCGCGGCTTTTCGACGGCCCGGCCGAGCCGGCCCTGACGCTGCGCGGCGCCGCCGGCGAAGCCGCCGCGCGCGGCTGGGCCGAGCGGATCTGGCGCGGCCCGCAGGAGGCGGGGCCGGCCGAAGATTTCGCGCCGCTCGACGCGCTGGCCGACCGGCTGCGTCCGGCCGGGGCGGTGGTGGTGATCTCGGACATGCTGTTCGAGGATCCCGAGGGCATCTTCCGCCGCTTCGCCCGCCGCGCGCAGGAACGGCGGCGTTCGCTTTCGGTGCTGCAGCTCGACACGCTGCTGCACGAGACCGCCATGCTGCGCGCGGCGCGCGAGTTCCGGCTGTTGCGCCCAGGGCAGGAGGCCGAAGACGGCCTGCATCTGTTCGAGGAAGCAGCCTTCCGCAACGCGGCCGAGGCGGTGGGAACGCATGTGGACGCCCTGCGCGCGGCGATCCGCCGCGGAGGGCTCGACTGGGCGGCCGAGCCGGTGTCCTGGCCGCCCGAGGCCCCGCAGGACGGCACCGCGGCGCTGAAGTCGCTGTTCGTGCGCACCTTCCCGCGCCTGCCGCTGCTGGCGGGCCTGTCTTTCGGAGGCCGGGAATGAACTGGGCGCTGGGGATGGTCGGGGCCGGCGCGCTGGCGGTGCTGCTATGGCACATGCTGCGCCCGCGCCCGCGACGGATCGCGGTCTCCTTCGCCCGCTTCGTGCCGACCCTGCCGCCCGCCCCCGCCGGCTGGTCGCGCATCGCACTGGCCTGGCCGCGCGATCCGCTGGCGCTGGCCTGCCTTCTGGCCTGTGCCGGGCTGGTGGGCTGGGCGTTTGTGGACGACGACCGGCAGTATCGCGCTGCGCGGCCAGGGCATCTGGGCCTGCGGGTGGTGCTGGATCTCACGCATTCGATGACGGTCGCCGATGGGCCGGGCACCCGCCTTGCCAGCGCCCTGGCCCGCATCGAGGCGGCGCGCGCCGTGCTGCGCGGGGCGGGCGCGCAGAGCCTGTGCCTGGAGATCGTCGGGGTGGCCGCCGGCATCAGCGCCGCCCGGCCGCTGCCGCTTTCGGGCCCGCTGCCCGCCGATCTGGCGCCGCTGCCCGAGGGGGGCGAGCCGGCGCGGCTGGTCGAGGCCGCCACCGCCCCGACCGGGGTCTGCACGCCGACCCATGTCCTCGTGCTGACCGACCTGCCGCCGCCCGCGCTGCCGGCCGGGGCAAACCTGCGCATCCTGTGGGACCAGTTGGGCGTGCCGGCCGCCAATGCGGGGCTGCGCTCGATCGGGCTGGAACAGGCGGCTTTCGGCGCCGAGGGCGCGCGGATCCGCATCGAGGGCCTGCATTCGGGGGGCGAGCCGCCGCCCGCGTTGCGCCTGGCCGGGCCGGGCGGCGTGCAGGAGGTTCCCGTCCATCCGCTGCCCGAGGCGGAGGGGCGCTGGTATGCCGATGCCGCCTATGCCGGGCCGGGCGAGTACGACCTGCGCCTGCCGGCCGGCGACGGCTATTCCGGCGACGACCGCGCGCTCGCGCGGCTCGACCTGCCGGCGCGGGTGGCGGTGGACTGGCGGCTGGCGGATCTGCCGCGCCCCCCGGGCTTGTCGCCGGGCGGCCCGGGCGATCTGCTGGTCGCGGCCTACGAGGGCGCGGCCGATCCCGACCGCCCGGTGCTGCTGGTGCATCCGGGTTTCGGCGCCGGCGCGCCGGGGCGCGGCATCGGGCCGTTTCTCGACGATCCGGCGCTGT
>JBBCJM010000037.1:0-5497 GCA_037190175.1 Paracoccaceae bacterium
GCGGCCGACCTCGTGGCGCTGACGCTCGCCGGCGGCGAGGGGGAGGAGCCCGCGGCCCTGCTGCTGGCCTCGCTCGCGCTGCGGCGGCGGGCCGCGGGGGCGCGCGCGCTCGCCCCCCCGCCCGAGCCCGAGGAAGGCCCGCTGACCGCCGCCCTGCGCCGGCTGGGCGCCACCGAGGCCGCCGCGATGACCGCCGAGCCGGTGCAGGTCCGCCCCCAGAGCCGCCCGGTGACCCAGGTCCCCCCGCCGCCGCCGGCAGCAGCCCCGGGCTGAACGGAACCCCGTATCAGGGTATTTGGGCCGGGGTGAGAGACAGTTTGAGTCAAATTGTCCCCGCCCCTGCTTTCATCTTGGCAGAAATACTCTCGGGGGGTCCGGGGGGCAGACGGCCCCCCGGCGCTCTCCGCAAGCCGCAACGGTTCCGTCAGATTCCCGCCTCCAGCCGCTCGACCAGCCGCCCGAGCATCCGGCCGCACAGCGCGAACTGCTCCTCGCTGACGTATTCGTCGGGCTTGTGGCCCTGCGCCATCGAGCCCGGGCCGCAGATCACCGTGGGGAGCCCCAGCTCGCGGTCGAAGAGCCCGCCCTCGGTGCCGAAGGCCACCTTGATGGTGCCGTTGGCCCCGGTCAGCCCCTTCACGAAGCCCACGACCGCCGCCGAGGGCGCGGTGCCGAGGCCGGGGTAGCGCATGGTTTCCTCGAACGTGACCGCAGCCGAGGGGTCGCCGGTGGCCGCGCAGATCGCCCGGGCGGCGGCGGCCAGCCGGTCCATGATCGCCTGCCCGTCGTCCTCGGCCAGGTTGCGCACCTCATAGTCGACCGTGCAGAGGTTCGGCACGATGTTCACCTGCGTGCCACCCCGCATCACCCCCACATGCACGGTGGTATAGGGCACGTCATAATCGCCGTCCCTGGGCCCCTCGGCGGCGATCCGCGCCTGTTCCGCCCGCACCGCCTGCACGAACTCCGCCCCCATATGCAGCGCGTTCAGCGCCAGCGGCGCCAGCGCCGAATGCCCCTCGCGGCCGTGGAAACTCGCGCGCATCCCGATCTTGCCCTTGTGCCCGGTGGCCACCTGCATCGCGGTGGGCTCGCCCACGATCACCATCGCGGGCCTCACCGGCGCCCCGGCCAGCAGGTCGATCAGCGAGCGGACGCCGAGGCAGCCGACCTCCTCGTCATGGCTCAGCGCCAGGTGCAGGGGGGTTCTTAGCCTCCGGTCCGCGGCGGACAGCATCGCCGCCACCGCGCAGGCGACGAAGCCCTTCATGTCCGCCGTGCCGCGGCCGTAGAGCCGGCCGTCGCCGCGGGACAACTGGAAGGGCGGGCGGGACCACACCTGACCCTCCACCGGCACCACGTCGGTATGGCCCGATAGCATCACCCCGCCGCGATCCTGCGGGCCGATAGTGGCATAGAGGTTGGCCTTCGTCCCCGTGGCATCGGGGATCACCTGCGCCGCGATCCCCCGTTCCGCCAGCAGGTCGCGCACCCAGAGGATCAGCTCGAGGTTCGGCCGGTGGCTCACCGTGTCGAAGGCGATCAGCCGGTCGAGGATGGACAGCGCATCGGTCATGGGGCTCCTCCCGGGGCGCAGTTTGCCCGGCGCCTGCCGGCCCGCAAGCCCGAAAGCGGCGTGTTAGCCCCAGCCTAACCCCAGCGGCCCGGATACCTGCTAGGCCCGAAGCCGTAGCCCGCCTATCCTGCCGCCCGCCACAGCCCGGAGCCCGCCCCATGACCCTGCCCCAGACCCGCGCCGACTGGACCGCCGCCGCCCGCGCCCTGCACCTCCGTGATCAGTGCTGGATCGACGGCGCCTTCCGCCCCGCCGCCCGCGGCGCGCGCTTCGCCAGCGTGAACCCGGCCACCGGCGAGACCCTGGCCGAGGTCGCCCGCGGCAGCGCCGAGGACATCGACGCCGCCGTCGCCGCCGCCCGCCGCGCCTTCGCGGACGGCCGCTGGTCGCGCAAGGCGCCCGCCGAGCGCAAGGAGGTGCTGTTGCGGCTGGCCGCGCTGATCCGCGAGCATGTGACCGAACTCGCCCTGCTCGACACGCTCGACATGGGCAAGCCGATCCGCGACTCGTCCACCATCGACGCGCCCGGCTCGGCGCATTTCTTCCAGTGGCACGCCGAGGCGATCGACAAGCTCTACGACCAGATCGCCCCCACCGGGCCGGGCGACCTGGCGCTGATCCGGCGCGAGCCGGTGGGGGTGGTGGGCGCGGTGGTGCCCTGGAACTTCCCGCTGGACATGGCGACCTGGAAGCTGGCCCCCGCCTTGGCGACGGGGTGTTCGGTGGTGCTGAAGCCTGCGGAACAGTCGCCGCTGTCCGCCCTGCGGCTGGCCGAACTGGCGGCCGAGGCCGGGCTGCCGGAGGGGGTGCTGAACGTGGTGCCGGGGCTGGGGGAGGAGGCCGGGCAAGCCCTGGGCCTGCACCCCGACGTGGACGTGATCGCCTTCACCGGCTCCACCGCGGTGGGCAAGCTGTTCCAGACCTACGCCGGCCGGTCGAACATGAAGCAGGTCTGGCTGGAGACCGGCGGCAAGAGCCCCAACCTGATCTTCCCCGACGCCGACCTGGACGCGGCGGCCGACATGGCGGCCTTCGGCATCTTCTTCAACGCGGGCGAGGTCTGTTCGGCGAACTCCCGGCTGCTGGTCCACCGCGAGGTGCACGACGCAATGGTGGAGCGGCTGGCGGCCCGCGCCGCGGCAGTGGTGCAGGGCGATCCGCTGGACCCGGCGACCACCATGGGGCCGATGGTCGATGCCGGCCATGCGGCGCGGGTGGAGGGGTTCATCCGGCGCGCCGGCGGGGCGCGGCTGGTCTGCGGGGGCGAGCGGTTCGCGCAGGGCGGCTCCGACGCCTGGATCGCGCCCACCATCTTCGACCGGGTGGACCCGGGCTCGGAACTGGCGCGGGAGGAGGTGTTCGGGCCGGTGCTGGCGGTGATCCCCTTCGAGGACGAGGCGGAGGCGCTGCACCTGGCCAACGATTCGCCCTATGGCCTGGCCGCCTCGGTCTGGACCCGCGACCTGGACCGGGCGCTGCGGGTGTCCTCCCGGTTGCAGGCGGGCACGGTGTCGGTGAACACGGTGGACGCGCTGTCGGCCATGACCCCCTTCGGCGGCATGAAGCAGTCGGGCCACGGCCGCGACCTGTCGCTGCATTCCTTCGACAAGTACACCGCGCTGAAGACGGTGTGGATCCGGCATCAGGCGGGCGGTTGACAGGGGGGGCATGGCGTGGCGGGATCGGGCCGCTCTTCCCTCCCTCCGGTCGCTCATCGCGAGGAGCGCCCGGAGGGAGCGAGGAGCACCACCGGAGCCCGCCCCTTGCCCCTGCGCTTCACCCTCCGCCAGCTGGAATACGTGGTCGCGGTGGCCGAGACCGGCAGCATCGCGCGCGCCTCGCAGGCGCTGCACGTCTCGTCGCCCTCGATCTCCGCCGCCATCGCGCAGGTGGAGGCCGAGTTCGGCGTGCAGCTGTTCCTGCGCCGCCACGCCCATGCGCTGGTCCCCACCCGCGCCGGGCGCGAACTGGTGGCCGAGGCGCGGGCGGTCCTGCGCGCGGCCGAGGGACTGATGGCCACGGCGGGCAACCTGGGCGAGGGGGTGGCGGGGCCGCTGGCGGTGGGCTGCCTGAACACCTTCGCCGCCATCGTGCTGCCCGGGCTGCGGCGGGGGTTCGAGGCGCTGCACCCCGCCGTGCGGGTCACGCAGGTGGCGCTGGACCACGCCGGGGTGCTGGAGCGGCTGACCGGGGGCGAGATCGACCTGGGGCTCACCTACGACCTGCCGATGCCGCCCGAGGTGGTGTTCCGCCCGCTGGCGCGGCTGGATCCGGTGGCGGTCATGGCGCCCGACCATCCGCTGGCAGATCGCCCCTCGGTGGCGCTGGAGGATCTGGCGCCGCATCCCATGGTGCTGCTCGATATGCCGCACAGCGCGGAATATTTCCTGTCGCTGTTCGCCGACCGCGGGCTCAGCCCTCGCATAGCCGAACGGTCGGACGAGGTGTCGACCCTGCGCGGGCTGGTGGCCAACGGTTTCGGCTATTCGCTGCTGAACTTCCGCAGCCGGATGGCGGCGGCGCCGGACGGCCGGCCGCTGGCCTTCGTGCCGCTGGAGGGTCCGCTGCCGGCGCTGCGGCTGGGGATCGCGCGGATGGAGGGCACGCCCCGCCGCGCGGTGACCGCCTTCGTCGAGCACTGCACGGCCGAGGTGGCGGCGCAGGGGCTGCCGGGCTGCCTCTAGTCCAGGTCGAGGCCGAAGGTCGCGGCCACGTGCAGCACGAAGCGGTCGACCTGCGGCTGCCGGGGGTCGCCCTCGCGGCCGCAGAGCACCAGCCGGCTGGGGCGGTGCCGGCCCGCCAGCGGCCGGCTGACCAGCGCCTTGCCGTCATAGCTCATGGCGGAGGCAGGCTTGGTCGCCAGCAGCGCATAGCCCAGGCCATGGCCGACGAAGCCGCGCACCATCTCGAAACTCTTCGCGCGGAACGCCACCTGCGGCTGGCCCACCCCTTCGAACAGCGACAGGAAGTAGTCGCGCGAAGGGGGCGCATCCAAGAGCACCATGGGCCGGGGCAGCAGCGCCTCCAGCGGCACCTCGGGCAGCCCGGCCAAAGGGTCGCCGGCGGGCAGCAGGACATAAGGCGCGACTTCCGCCACCGTCATCGCGGTGATCCCGGGGCCGAGGTCGAAGTCGTAGAGGAACGCGAGGTCGATGGCGCCGGCGCGCAGCAGCTCCAGCACCTGCCGCTGGTCGCCCTCGTGCAGGTCCAGCGCCACCGGCCCCTCGGCCTCCTGCAAGGCGCGGATCACCTGCGGGATCAGGTAGGGCCCGAAGGCCGCGAGCGTGCCGATCCGGTAGGCCGCCCCGGTGGCGGGCGCGGCGGGGGGTGACAGCAGCCGCACCGGGCTGCCGTAGGCGCGGTTGGCATAGACCAGCGGCGAGCCCTCGGCCACATGCGCCTCGGCGACCTCGCCCAGGAAGATGTGATGCGTGCCCACCCTTTCGGCCGAGACCACCCGGCAGCCGAAGGCGGCCAGCGCGCCCGCGACCCGCGGCACCCCCGGCGCCATCGTCACCCAGTCGGTGCAGGCGAAACGGTTGCCATCGGCGCGCCGGATCCGGCCGGCGAAGGTGTCGGAGACATGGCTCTGGTCGTCGCGCAGGATCGTGACCGCGAAGGCGCCGTTCTGGATGATCGTGGCGGCGGCGGGCGACAGGTGGTGCACGCAGACCAGCATGGTGGGCGCCGCGCCCTCGGCCGAGACCGAGGACATCGCCGAGACCGTCACCCCCGCCCGCCCCGCCGGGCCGTCGGTGGTGACGATGTTCACCGTCTGCGCGGCGCGCGCCATCGCCTGCAGGAACTGCGCCTTCAGGTCGGGGGATTCCAGCGTCATGGGCTGCCTCGCGGATAGGGCGGAGGGGGGGGGGGGGGGGGGGGGGGGGGGGGGGGGGGGGGGGGGGGGGGGGGGGGGGGGGG
>JBBCJM010000038.1:0-52801 GCA_037190175.1 Paracoccaceae bacterium
GCCGATGGCCACCGCCTTGGTGGCCGCCGCGCCGACATAGCCGATGACCAGCTCCATGGCCGAGACCGGGGCCGACAGCAGCTCGTAGATCGTGCCGACGAACTTCGGGAAGTAGATGCCGAAGGAGCCCACCGAGATCGCCTGGGTGATCATGGTCATCATGATCAGCCCCGGCACGATGAAGGCGCCGTAGGAGACGCCGTCGATGTCCTGCATCCGGCTGCCGATGGCGCCGCCGAAGACCACGAAGTAGAGCGAGGTCGAGAGCACCGGCGAGACGATGCTCTGCCACAGCGTGCGCCACCAGCGCGCCATCTCGAAGAGGTAGATCGCCCGGATCGCCAGCAGGTTCATGGGGCGGCCTCCTTCCGCGTGTCCTGCCGCACGAGGTGGACGAAGATCTCCTCCAGCGAGTTCTGCCTGGTCGAGATGTCGCGCAGCATGATGCCCTCGTTGCGCAGGTCGGAGAGCAGCGCCGAGATGCCGGTGCGCTCGGCATTCACGTCATAGCTGTAGGCGAGGCTGCTGCCGCCCTCGCCCAGCGAGAGGTTGTAGCGCGCCAGCGCCGCGGGCACCGCGGCCAGGGGCTCGCGCAGCTCGACGGTCAACACCTTCTCGCCCATCCGGCGCATCAGCGTGTCCCGCGCCTCGACCAGAACCAGTTCGCCATGATTGATCACGCCCACGCGGTCGGCGATCTCTTCCGCTTCCTCGATGTAGTGGGTGGTCAGGATGATGGTGACGCCGGCGCGGTTCAGCCGCCGGATCAGCGCCCACATCGACTTGCGCAGCTCCACGTCCACGCCGGCGGTGGGCTCGTCCAGGAACAGGATGCGCGGCTCGTGCACCAGCGCCTTGGCGATCATCACCCGCCGCTTCATACCCCCGGACAGGCTCATGATCTTCTCGTCGCGCTTGTCGAGCAGCGAGAGGTCGGCGAGCACCTGTTCCACCCTCGCGTCGTCGCGCGGCTTGCCGAACAGGCCCCGCGAGAAGGAGACCGAGGCCCAGACGGTCTCGAAGGCATCGACATGCATCTCCTGCGGCACCAGCCCGATCAGGCCTCTCGCGGCGCGCCAGTCGCGCAAGATGTCGTGCCCGCCGACCGTGACGCTGCCGCCGCTGGGGTTGACGATGCCGCAGACGATGGAGATCAGCGTGGTCTTGCCGGCGCCGTTGGGCCCCAGCAGCGCCAGGATCTCGCCCTCGGCGATGTCGAGGTCGACCCCCTTCAGCGCGACAAAGCCGTTCTGGTAGGTCTTGGTCAGGTTCCTGACGGATATCACGGGCGGCATGGCATGGTCTCTGCAAGGCGGTCCGGGGAATATAGTTCTCCTGCGGCAGCCGTCACCACCCGGACCTGACGGAAGGCGCCCCGCCGCCCATGCCCCTCCCGCCGGGCCGCGTCATGGCGATCACCCCCGAGACCACGCAACCCCAGCCCGACCCACGCCGTCGCCGCCAGTGACTCCCCCAGGAACAGCCACGCTTCGCTATTCCCCCGGTGGTATGGCGCGGGCCAGCGGGGCATGGCAGGCTGGCCGCCGGCGGATCAGGGGGACGGGATGGAACAGCGCAGGCTCGGGCGGTCGGGGCTTCTGGTGTCGGCCATCGGCCTTGGCTGCAACAACTTCGGCGGCATGATCGCGGGGATGGATGCCGCGCGGGCGGCCTCGGTGATCCATGCCGCGCTGGATGCCGGGATCACCCTGTTCGACACTTCGGATTCCTACGGGGTCGAAAGCGGTTCGGAAAAGGTGCTGGGCGAGGTGCTGGGCCCGCGGCGCAAGCACATCGTGCTGGCCACCAAGTTCGCCTCGCCGCTGAACCGCGCGGTCTCGACCCGCGTCAACGGCTCGCGCGGCTATATCCTGGGGGCGGCGGAGGACAGCCTGCGGCGGCTGCGCACCGACTGGATCGACCTCTACCAGTATCATTTCCCCGACCCGCTGACCCCGCGCGAGGAAACCCTGCGGGCGCTGGAGGATCTCGTGCGCCAGGGCAAGGTGCGCTACATCGGCTGTTCCAACCTGCCGGCCTGGCAGCTGGTCGATGCCGACTGGATCGCGCGCACCCGGGGCTGGTCGCCGTTTCTGTCCACCCAGGCGGAGTACAACCTGCTGGCCCGCGAGGCGGAAAAGACCCTGCTGCCCGCGCTGGAGGAACTGGGGATGAGCCTCTTGCCCTATTTCCCGCTGGCCAACGGCCTGCTGACCGGGAAATACCGCAAGGGGGCGCCGCAGCCGGGCGGCACCCGCATGGAACTGCCGATCTTCCGCGCCGGGCTGACCGAGGAACGGCTGGAGCGGGTGGAGCGGCTGGTCGCCTTTGCCGAGGCGCGGGGGCGGACGCTGCTGGAACTGGCCTTCGCCTGGCTGCTGCAACGGCCCTGCGTGGCCAGCGTGATCGCCGGGGCCACCAGCGCCGAACAGGTGCGCGCCAATGCCGCCACGCCGGGCTGGCGGCTGACGCCCGAAGACCTGGCCGAGATCGACGCGCTCAGGACCGGCGAGGGCAGCTGGCGCTGAGCCCTATCCCGCAGGGGATATTTGCCATCGGCCGCCGGTCCGCTTTGCTGGGCGGGCATACCGGGGAGAGGGCCATGAGCATCCAGCGTTTCGATACCAACCGCCGCCGCAGCCGCATGGTGATCCATAACGGCACCTGCCATATCTCGGGCCAGTTCTCGGACGCGGGCGGCGACATCGCCGCCCAGACGCGCGAGACGCTGGCCAAGATCGACGCGCTGCTGGACCGCGCGGGGACCACCCGCGAACATCTGCTGACCGCGCAGGTCTGGCTGGCGGATCTGGCCGACTTCGACGCGATGAACGAGGTCTGGAACGCCTGGGTGCCCGAGGGCCATGCGCCGACCCGCTGCTGCTGCGCGGTGCAGCTCGCCGATCCCGAGATGCGGATCGAGGTGGTGGTCTCGGCCGCGCTGCCCGACTGACGGGGATCAGACGATCTCGATGTAGCGGCGGATTTCCCAGGCGGTGACGTGGCGCCGCCAGGCGTCATGTTCGGCCTGCCGGGCCCGGACGAATCCGTCCACGAAGACATCGCCCAAGAGCGCGCGCGCCGTGGCGCTGGCCGCCAGCCGTTCGGCCGCCTGCCCGAGGTCGGCGGGGAACCCGGCGCCCGCGGGGGCAGGGGTGGCATAGCAGTCGTCCGCGCGGGCGGGGAAATCCGGCTCGATCCAGTTCTCGATCCCCCAGAGACCCGCGGCCAGGCACAGCAGCATCGCCGCATGGGGGTTGGTGTCGGCCGAGGGCACGCGGAACTCCACCCGCGTAGCCTGCGGGGTGTCGTTTATGACCCGCAACGCGGCGGTGCGGTTCTGGATGCCCCATGAGGCATGGGTCGGCGCCCACATGCCCGGCACCATCCGCTTGTAGGCGTTCACCGTATGGCTGCACAGCGCCAGCATCTCGGGCATCAGCCGCAGGAGCCCGCCGATGAAATGCCGCGCGGCGGGGCTGATCCCGCCGGGGGCGGCGAAGACCGGGGCTCCGGTCCGCGCATCGCGCAGCGACAGGTGCAGGTGGCCCGACTGGCCCGAGAGCCCCGCATCCAGCTTGGACATGAAGCAGGCGGTCAGCCCGTGGCGGCGGAAGTATGCCCGGGCGAAGTTCTTGAACAGCGCCGCGTCGTCGGCCGCCCTGACCCCCGGCGCATGGGCCAGCGGCACCTCGATGCAGCCCGGGCCCAGTTCGGTGTGCAGCGCGTCCACCCCGATCTCCAGCACGCCGGCCATGGCCTCCAGCCCCGCCAGCAGGTCGCGGTGCTCGGCGAGTGTCTGCAGCGAATAGGTGCGGTTGGCGGCGGCGAAGGGGCGCGGCGCGGCAAAGCCCTTCTCGCGCAGGCTGTCGGCGGTCTCGGCCAGGATGTTGATCTCGAACTCGAAGGCCGCATGGACGGTGAAGCCCATCGCCGCCGCCTTGTCGAGCTGCGCCAACAGCTGGTGGCGGGCGCTGCGCAGGCCGAAGGGCGGTTCGAAATCGGCGATCACCACCGCCTCGTCGCCCTCGAAGGGCCAGCGCCGCAGGGTCGCGGGGTCCAGCCGGGCAGGCCGGTCCACGTAGATCCCGCCGCCATAGGTCTGCTCGGCGCTGTCCCAGTTGTGCAGCACGTCGCAGAAGGCATAGCCGTCGTGCAGCAGTTTCTGCGCCTTGGCCGCGCTCACCCTTTTGGATCGCAAGAGGCCGTCGGGGTCGAGGATGCCGACATGCACATGGCTGGCCCCCATCCCGGCCAGCCTGGCCGCAAACTCCTGTTCCGTGGCGCTGGGTGCGGGCATCCGGCGGTGGCTCCCTTCGGCTGGTCCTTGCCGGGCATCTAAGCGCCCCGCCTATGCCGGCGATATGTCCCCAAGGGGATAGACGGCGGACCGGAGGGCGCGCGCATGGCACAATTTCGGGCAGGCGGGGGCCGGGGCGGCGGTTTTTGCCCGCCGGCGAAAGATAGAGATTGCGAATCTGGTGTATTAGTACACTAATACACGCACACGGACTTTGTGACGACACACGGAATCCCGGCGTTCCCGATCCTGCGCTGCTGCGCAGACGGGTGGGCACGCCCTGCCGCCGGGTATCTTCGGCAGCGATCCGCGGAGGCCCGCATGACCCATGGCCCTGCAATGGCCATTTCCTGGACCGCCGGCCCGCCGGTGGCCTTGCCGGTGCTGCACGACTGGAACGCCTTCGTCGCCGGGCTGATGGCCCGCTGCGGCACCGCCGGCTTCTTCCCGGCGGTCGAGCGCGGGCTGCGCCGGTGGCTGTCCTTCGATGCCTTCTTCGTGTTCTGCTACGACGCGCGCGGCGAGGCGACCCCGGTGTTCCACAACCTGTCCGGGCGGCGCAAGCAGATCATCGTGGACGATTACGTGGATGGCCAGTATGTGCGCGATCCCTTCTATCTGCGGCTGCACGACCGGCGCCCCGCGACTGCCGGCATCATGCGGCTGGAGGCGATCCGCGCCGGGCGCGACTGCCAGCGTTACTATCACCTGCACTATCGTCACACCGGGATCCGCGACGAGATCGGCTTTGCCGCCGAACTGCCGGGCGGGGACAAGATCGTGGCCAGCATCACCCGCCCGCAGGGCACCCCCGGTTTCTGCCCCGAAGAGGCCGCCTTCTGCGCCGCCATCGAGCCGATGATGGCGATCCTGCTGGCCCGGCACGCGCAGGGGCCGGCAGTCGAGACGCCGCCCCCCGCCGGGGCCGACCGCCTGGCCGGGCTGGGGATCAGCCCTCGCGAGGCCGAGGTGGTGGCGCTGATCCTGGAGGGCCATGCCAATGCGGCCATCGCGCTGCGGCTGGGCATCACCGCCGGCACGGTCAAGATCCACCGCAAGAACATCTACCGCAAGCTCGGCATCTCGAACCAGGGCGAGCTTTTCGCCCGCGCCTTTGCCGGCCGCCCCGGCGCGGACCGATGATGCCGGGATATCTCCGGCGGGATATTGAGGCGCCGCCACGGGCGAAACTAGCCTGAGGTCACCATGACCGCCGCCGCCCAGCCCCCGACCCGGCCAGAGCCCGCATCCGCCATCCTGTGCGTGCGTGGCCTGCGCGTGGCCTTCGCGGGGCTGAAGGCGGTGGACGGCGCCGAGTTCGACGTGGAGCAGGGCCGGATCACCGCGCTGATCGGCCCCAACGGCGCGGGCAAGACCACCACCTTCAACCTGATCGCCGGGGCGCTGCGGCCCGATGCCGGCTCGATCCTGTTCCGCGGGCATGAGATCGCCGGGGTGCCCACCCATGTGCTGGCCCGCGGCGGGCTGACCCGCACCTTCCAGCTGTCACGCAACCTGGGCCAACTGACGGTGATCGAGAACCTGGCGCTCTACCATCCTGATCAGCCCGGCGAGCGGCTGTTCGACGCCATCCTGGGCACCCCGCGCGCCCGGCGGGCCGAACGCGCCGCCATCGAGGCCGCCTTTGCCATGGCCGAGGAGCTGCACCTGACGCGGGTGGCCAACAACCTGGCCGCCGACCTGTCGGGAGGGCAGAAGAAACTGCTGGAGATCGGCCGGGCGCTGATGGCGGGGCCGGACCTTCTGCTGCTGGACGAACCGATGGCGGGGGTGACCCCGGCGCTGGGGGCCGAAATCGCCGAACTGCTGCTGGGCCTGCGGCGGCGGGGGCTGACCATCCTGCTGGTCGAGCACAACGTGGGCTTCGTCCGCCGCGTCAGCGACCGGGTGATCGTGCTGGCGGGCGGCCGGGTGCTGGCGGAAGGGTCCTTCGACCAGATCCGCCGCGACGAGGCGGTGCAGCTGGCCTATCTGGGGCGGCCGGCATGAGCATCCTCGAGGTCCAGGGGGTCGAGGGCGGCTATGCCGCGCATGACATGATCCTGAAGGGCGTCAGCCTGGCGGTGGCGCAGGACGAGATGGTGGCCATCCTCGGCCCCAACGGGGCAGGCAAGTCCACGCTGCTGAAGACCGTCGCGGGCGTGCTGCATCCCCGCGCCGGCGCCATCCGTTTCGACGGCGCCTCGATCGCCGGGCTCTCGCCGCGCGAGATCAGCCGGCGGGGCGCGGTCTTCGTGCCACAGGAGGGCAACATCTTCCCCTCGATGAGCATCGAGGAAAACCTGGAGATCGGCGCCTGGGTCGACCGCCGCCACACCCGCCGCCGCATCGCCGCGGTGCTGGAGCGCATCCCCCTGCTGGCCGAACGCCGCCGCCGCCCCGCCCGCACCCTGTCGGGCGGGCAGCGGCAGATGCTGGCGATGGGCATGGCGCTGATGGTGGAGCCACGGCTGATGCTGCTGGACGAGCCCACCGCCGGCCTGTCGCCGGTGGCCGCCGCCGACCTGTTGTCCATGGCCCGCGGGCTGACGCGCGAGGGGGTCACGGTGGTGATCGTGGAGCAGAACGCGCTGCAGGCGCTGGGGGTGGCCGACCGCGCCTATGTGCTGGTGGACGGCCGCAACAGCATCGAGGCGCCCTGCGCCGACCTGCTGGCCGACCCGAAGTTCCGCGAGCTGTTCCTGGGACTGCACGACGAAGACGAAGAAGAACCGCAACAAGACTGACCTCCAACAGGGGAGAGAACCGATGCCCGTCTCCGATTTCCCGATGACCCGTCGCGGCCTGATCGCCGGTTCGGCCGCCCTCGGCGCCGGTCTGGCGCTGGGCTTCCATCCCGTCCGCGCGCAGTCGCCCGGCCCGGTGCGGCTGGGCGCGCTGCTGCCGCTTTCCGGCCCGCTGTCCCAGTTCGGGCCCGAGATCGCCGCCGCCCACCGCGCGGTGATCGAAGAGGTGAACGCCGCCGGCGGGATGTTCGGCGCCCCGGTAGAATATTTCGCCGAGGACGACCAGAACGTGCCCGACACCGGCCTGCTGGCCACGCGCAAGCTGATGGGGGCCGATGGCGTCTGCGCGGTGATGGGGGTGCTGAACTCGGCGGTCGCGGCGGCGATCCTGCCCGCCTGCTGGGAAAACAGGGTGATGGTGCTGGGCGTGGCTTCGTCCGACACGCTGGTCGAACTGCCGCACGACGGCTATTTCGTGCGCACCCAGCCGCATACCGTGCTGCAGGGCCACAAGCTGGCCGAGATCGCGCAGGACGAGGGTGCGCAGTCGGTCTTCGTGCTGGCGCCGCAGCAGCCCTACAGCGCCAACCTGATCGCCGGCATCCGCGCGCAGCTGGAACCTGCGGGCGTGCCGGTGGGCGAGCTGATCTTCGACGCCAAGAAGACCTCGTTCCGCTCCGAGGTCGAGGCGGCGCTGCGGGACGAGCCCGGCGCGCTGATCCTGGGCGGCTATCCGCCCGAGAACGTCATCATCGCCAAGGAGATCTACCGTGCCGGCTATGAGGGCAAGGTGATCGTGCTGTCGGCCGGCCTGACCCCCACGGTGATCGAGGGCGCGGGCGCCGAGGTGGTGGAGGGCTGGCTGACCTCGACGCCGGTGGCCGACAGCGGCTCGACCGCCTATCAGCGGCTGGCGGGGCTCTTGAAGGTGGACCAGCCGCATCTGTTCAGCGCGCAGGCCTATGACCACGTGAACCTCGCGCTTCTGGCCATCGCTCAGGCGGGAGAGGCCACCGGCGCCGCGATCCGCGACAACATCCGCGCGGTGGGCGACGAGAGCGGAACGGCAGTGGACAACGCGCTGGACGGCATCGTGGCCATCGCGGCGGGGCAGAGGGTCAACTACCTGGGCGCCTCGGGCCCCTGCAAGTTCGAGCCGAACGGCAACATCAGGGTGACCATCTTCGATACGCTGGTGGTCAGGGACGGCAAGCTGGTCTCCGCCGCATGATGCGAGACCTCGGCCAGCTTCTGGTCAACGGGCTGATCGCGGGCACCGAGATCGGGCTGGCCGCGGTCGGCTTCAGCCTGGTCTATGCCGTGCTGAAGATGTCGAACTTCGCCATCGGCTCGATCATGACGGTCGGGGCCTATGCGGCCTGGATGGGCAATGTCTGGCTGGGACTGCCGGTGGCGGCGGCGCTGGTCTGCGCGTTTCTGGGCGCGGGGCTGGTGGGCGCCGCGGGCGACCGGCTGGTGTTGCGCCCTCTGCGCGGGCAGGCGGCGCTGACGCTGGCCATCGCCTCGATGGCGATGGGGCTGGTGATCGAGAACATCATCCGCTTCTTCTTCGGCAACGATTTCATGTCCTTCGACACGCCGGTGCTGCGCGATATCCGCTGGGCCGGGCTGCGGCTGCCGCCGGTGCAGTTGCAGAACCTGGCCATCGCGCTGGGGGTGATGCTGGGGCTCTGGGCGCTGCTGCGGCTGACCGCCATCGGCAAGGCGATGCGGGCGGTGGCCGACAACCCGGGGCTGGCCGAGGTCAAGGGGATCGACCCCGCGCGGATCGGGCTTTTTGCCAATATCGTGGGCCTGGGCATCGCCGGTGTGGCGGGGGCCATGATCGGCATCAACGGCGCGGTGGACCCGGTGCTGGGCTTCCGCGTGCTGCTGCCGGTCTTTGCCGCGGCGATCCTCGGCGGCCTCGGCTCGCTGCCCGGCGCGCTGGCCGGGGCGCTGCTGATCGGGGTGGCCGAGGAAGCCTCGCTCCTGTTCGCGCCGCCGGCGTTCCGCACCGTGACCGGCTTTGCCATCATCCTGGCCGTGCTGTTCCTGATGCCACGCGGGCTGGCCGGGCTGCGGAGGGGATAGGGATGCTGTCCTACATCGTCGCCGCGCTGATCCTGTGCTGCATCTATGCGCTGCTGGCGCAGGCGCTGAACCTGGTCTGGGGGATCACCGGGCTGATCAACCTCGGCCTGCTCGGCTATTACGCCGTGGGCGCCTATGCCACCGCGCTGCTCACCCTGCGGGCGGGGGTGCCGGTCTGGCTCTCGATCCCCCTTTCGGCGGCGCTGGCCGGGGTGGTGGGGGTGCTGACCTTCGCCGCATTGCGCCGGCTGTCCGAGGAATACCTGGCCATCGTCACCCTGGGCTTCGCCGAGGCGCTGCGGGTGGTCTGCGAGAATGCCATCGGCATCACCAACGGCACCGACGGCATCAGCCGCATCCCCCGCCCGGTCGACGGGCTGAGCTTTGCCGCCTTCGAAGGCTGGTATCTGGGGCTGATGCTGGCGGTGGTGGCCGCGGTCGCCCTGCTGATGGAACGGCTGCGCGCCGCGCCCTTCGGCCGGATGCTGCGGGCGATCCGCGAGGATCCGGCGGTGGCCGCCGCCGCCGGCAAGAACGTGTTCTTCGCCGAGTTGCGCAGCTTTGCGGTGGGGGCGGCGGTCATGGGCCTGGCCGGGGCTCTCTACAGCCATTACATCAGCTTCGTCTCGCCCGAGATCTTCCAGCTGCAGACGCTGATCTACATCTTCTTCGCCGTGGTGCTGGGCGGCAAGGGGAATACCCTGGGCGTCCTGATCGGCACGGTGGCGGTGGTGCTGATCCTGGAAGTAACGCGCTTTGCCGCCGCCGGGCTGCCGGTGCTGACCGCGGTGCAGGCCGGCGCGCTGCGCATCGCGCTGATCGGGGTGCTGTTCATCGTCATCATCCAGACCCGCGCCCGCGGCATCTTGCCCGAGCCGCGCGCCCGCCATGAACCGCCGGCGCGCGGGTGACGGCGCGTCAGGCCGGCTGGGTCAGCCCCGCCCGGCGCAGCACGCCCAGCCGCGGCAGCAGGCGCGCCTCGGCGTCGCGCAGGTCCGGCGCATAGCCCAGCTCGAACGCCGGCGTGCCCGGCGCCAGCGCGGCCACCCGCTGCGCGCCGCTGGAATGGACGATGGCATCGGCCGCCCGCAGCTTGGCGGCCAGGTCGGGCGCATCGGCCAGCAGCGTCTCGGCCACCACGACCTGCGGCGCGGCGGCCAGGATGGTGGGCCGCAGCGTGGCCACGTAATCGGCCACGGCCGCCACCGCCACGATGCGGGTCCCCGCTGGCAGCGCGGCCAGCCGCGCCTGCGTCGCCGCCGAAAGCTCCAGCCGCAGCGGCAGGATGTTGGCGGGATGGCCGGAGAGGATCGTGCGCAGCTCCTTCTCGCGGTGGGCCAGCGCCAGCACCGCATCGGCCGCCGCGCAGTCGCGCCGCGCCCCCTCGTCGGCGCGCAGGCGGTCGATCTCGTAAAGGTCGATCCGGTCGGTGGAATAAAGCAGGACGCGCAGGTCGGCGGCATAGCTTTCCAGCGCCTGCCGGAACGGCCCGGCCAGCGCGATCCGCAGCGGCGAGCGCGAGGCCAGCTGCGCCTGCGCGCTGATCATGTCGATCAGGGTGGGGAAGTCGAGCTTCTCCCGTTCGGCGCATTGCAGAAGCGCGTCGATGCGCGCCCGCAGGTCGGCCAGATCGGGGCGGGCGGGCTGTTCGGGTTCGGGCCGGGGGGTGAAGGCGCCCAGCCCGCGGCGGATCTCGATCAACCCGCTGTCGGCCAGCTGGCGGTAGACCTGATTGACCGTCATCACCGCGATTCCCAGCTGTTCGGCCAGTTCGCGCACCGAGGGCAGCCGCGACCCCGGCGGCAGCCCGCCGTTCGACAGGAGCAGTTCCAGCAGGCCGCGCAACTGGCGGTTCACCGGAATCGGCAGGCTCTTGTCGATGTGGCTCGAATCCAGCGGATACATCGTCGCTCCCGGGTGCGCTCCATGCATGTTTCGCAGCATCCTTTCCCGGATCAAGCGGCAACTGGCCCATGCTATCAGCCCCCGGACCCCGCCGATTTATCCCCGCGGGGGTATGGCAGGGGCCTGCTCAGGGTGTCTTAATCACCTATGACACGCAGCGGCGGCCGTGCAGGCCGCCCGGAGGGAGACAACCGAAGTGGCCAAGACGAGGCGTCGCTATCGCATCGGCATCGATGTCGGCGGAACCTTCACCGACCTGCAGATCCTCGATCAGGTCTCGGGCCGGGTCAGCGAGTTCAAGATCGCCACCACGCCCGAGGATCCGGCCATCGGCATCCTGGCCGGGTTGCAGGGCGCCGCTGGGCGCTTCGGCTTCGACCTGTCCGAGATCGACCTGATCGTGCATGGCACCACCATCGCGACCAATGCGGTGCTGGAACACAAGCTGCACAAGGTGGCGCTGGTGACCACCGCCGGGTTCGAGGACATCATCGAGATCGCCCGCCATTCCCGCCGCAACATCTATGGCCTTTACGCCGAACGCCGGCGGCTTCTGGTCGAACGCCCGCTGCGCTTCGGCCTGGACGAGCGGATCGGCGCCACCGGGGCGGTGGAGCGGCCGGTGGATCCGGCGCAGGTCACGGCCATCGCCGAAAGGATCGCCGCGATGCAGGTGGGCGCGGTCGCCGTCTGCCTGCTGAACGCCTATGTCAATCCGGCGCATGAGCAAGAGGTCGGCGTCCTTCTGGCCGAGCTTTTGCCCGACCTGCCGGTGTCGCTGTCCACCGCGCTCAGCCCCGAGATCCGGGAATACGAGCGCAGCTCGACCGTGGTGCTGAACGCGGCGCTTGTTCCCATCGTGGCGGGCTACATGCAGCGGCTGCGCCGGCGGCTGGCCGAGGCGGGGGTCGGGGCCGGGGTGCTGGTGCTGCAATCGAACGGCGGCTCCAGCCTGCCCGAACGGGCGGCGCGCGAACCGGCGCGGCTGCTGCTGTCGGGTCCCTGCGGCGGCGCCACCGCCGCCGAGCGGCTGGCCGAGACCACCGGCCTGCCCGATCTGGTGGCGGTGGACATGGGCGGCACCTCGTTCGACATCTCGATCATCCGCGGCGGCCGGGTCACCCGCGTGGCCGAGGGCGAGGTGGACGGCTGCCCCGTGCGCCTGCCGATGGCCGAGATCGCCACCATCGGCGCCGGCGGCGGCTCGATCGCCTGGATCGACGAGGCCGGGCGGCTGCGGGGGGGGCCGCAGAGCGCGGGCTCGGCGCCGGGGCCGGCCTGCTATGGCCGCGGCGGCACCAGCGCCACGGTGACCGACGCCAACCTGGTGCTGGCGCGGATGGACGGGCAGGGGTTCATGGGCGGCACCATGCCGCTGGACCTGGAGGCCGCGCGCGAGGCGATCCGCCGGACGGTCTGCGATCCGCTGTCGCTGGGGCTGGAAGAGGCGGCCGAAGGGATCGTCGCCATCACCGCCTCGCACATGGCGAACGCCATCCGGCTGGCGCTGTTCGAACGCGGGCTGGACCCAGAGGATTTCGTGCTGGTCTCCTTCGGCGGGGCCGGCGGCCTGCATTCGGCGCTGGTGGCGGAAGAGGCGGGGCTGTCGCGCATCGTCTATCCCCGCGGCGCCAGCACCCTGTCGGCTTATGGAATGCTGTGGACCGACATCCTGCACGATTTCGCCCGCACCCGCATCGCCCCCGCCACGCCCGACCGTATCGCCGAGTTCCAGCAGATCGTGGACGGGATGCTGGACGAGGGCGAACGGGCGCTGGAGAACGACGGCCTGCCGCCCGAGGCGCGCGAACTGACCCTGCAACTCGACCTGCGTTATCGCGGGCAGGGGTATGAGCTGACGGTGCCGATGCCCTCGACCCGGCTCGACCCGGCGGCGCTGGAGGCGGCGGTGGCCGCGTTCCACGTGCTGCACCGGCAGCGGTTCTCCTATGCCGATCCCGGGGGGGTGGTGGAACTGGTCACCCTGCGGCTGACCGCCCGCGGGGTGCTGCCCAAGGGCCGGCAGGACGATTATGCCCCAGCCGCCCCGCCTCCCGCGGGCCGCCGCCGCATCTTCCTGCGCGGCGGCTGGACCGAGGTGCCGGTGCTGGCCCGCGCCGGGGTGCCGGCCGGGGGCATGGCCGGCCCGCTGCTGGTCGAAGAGGAATTCACCACCATCCTCGTCCCGCAGGGCTGGCGGCTGTGGCTGCGCCCGGACGGCGAATTGATGGCCGAACGCAAGGAGACCGCATCGTGAGCGCCGAGGCCATCAACCCGATCCGGCTGGAAATGCTGCGCAACGCGCTGATCGCGGCCGCCGAGGAGATGAGCGTGGCGGTGTTCCGCACCTCGCGCTCGACCACGGTGCGCGAGATGCTGGACTATTCCACCGCCGTCTTCGACCCCCAGGGCCGGGTCGTGGGCCAGTCCTCGCGCATCCCGATGCACCTGAACACCATGGCGCCCTGCCTGGCCGCAGTGCTGCGCGACCATCTGCCCGCCGAGGTGCTGGACGAAGGCGACGTGATCCTGATCAACGATCCCTATTGCGGCGCCCAGCACCTGCCCGACATCACCACCTTCCAGCCGGTGTTCCACGAAGGGGCGCTGATCGGCTTTACCGGCGCCATGCTGCACCACACCGACGTGGGCGGGGGCAGCGCCGGCAGCTACAACGCCGCCGCGCGCGACATCTTCGCCGAGGGGCTGCGGCTGCCGCCGGTGCGCATCCTGCGCCGGGGCGAATGGAACGACGACCTCTTGAAGGTGATCCTGCAGAACGTCCGCGACCCCGAGGCGCTGTTGGGCGACCTGCGGTCGCAGGTGGCGGCCTGCGCCATCGGCGAGACCAACCTGCGCCGGCTGGTGGTGCGCTACGGCACGGCCTTCATCGCGCAGGCCGAGGAACAGATCCTCGACCAGTCCGAGGCCGAGATGCGGGCGCGGCTGGCCGCGCTGCCGCGCGGGGTCTACGAATTTTCCGACTGGGTGGACGACGACGGCATCTCGGACCGTTCCTACGAGATCCGGGTGCGGATGACGGTGGGCGACAGCGAGGTGCACATCGACTTCACCGGCACGTCCGAACAGGCGGCAGGCACCATCAATTGCACGCTGAACATCACCATGTGCTGCGTCTATTACGCGGTGATGGCCGGGGTGGGAGGCGATATCGCGGCCAATTCGGGCTGCTACCGGCCGATCACCGTGACCGCGCCCGAAGGGTCCATCGTCAACTGCCGCTATCCCGCGCCGGTGGTGAACCGAATCACCGTGGGCCACCGCGTGGTCACCACCATCCTGGGCGCCTTCGCCAGGGCGCTGCCCGACCGCATCCCGGCGGCCTATTACAGCGGCACCTTCGCGCTGTTCCTGGAAACGGTCGAGGACAGCGGCCGACGCAGCATCTACATGGATTGCGACGTGGGCGGCTGGGGGGGCGAGCCCGGAGCGGACGGCGCCAATGCGCTGTCGGCGGGGCTGCACAACCTCAACACCGTGCCGCTGGAGATGCTGGAGGCCAAGCATCCGATCACCTTCACCCGCTTCGCCCTGCGCCCGGATTCCGGCGGCGCGGGGCAGTGGCGCGGCGGGCTGGGCACCATCCGCGAATACCGGCTGGACGCGCCGCGGGCGATCCTGTCCACCTCGGGCGACCGGGTGAAGTTCGCGCCCTATGGCGTGGACGGCGGCGGGCCGGGGGCGACCGCGGTCTATGCCCTGCGCAAGGCCGACGGGACCGAGCGGCGCCTGCCCAGCAAGTCGGCCGGCATCCCGCTGGAACGGGGCGACACGGTGATCCTGATGACGGCCGGCGGCGGCGGCTACGGCGACCCCGCGGCCCGCGACCCGGCCGCGGTGGCGGCCGACCTGCGCGCGGGCTACGTCGGCGGCTGAGCGGCACAGCGCATCGCGGCCGCTCGTCAAGCCTGACGGCTTTCCTCGCTGAGAGCCGACAGCGAAGAAAGCCGGACAGGCTTGATGAGCGCCACCCGGGCCGGTCAGCCCGGATACCGCCGCTCGCGCAGGTCGCGGGCCCGCGCCTCGGGGCTGCGTTCTGCGAAGGGGCCGTAGCCGCCGCCGCCGGGCGAGGCGATCTCCAGCAGGTCGCCCGCCTGCAACACGCCGATGCCGCCCTTCAGCGCGCCCGGCTGGCCGTTCACCCGATAGGTGAAGCACCCCCCGGGGCCGCCGCCCGCCAGCCCCTGCGCGGCGAATTCGGCGCGGGAGCTGTCGAGTTCCACCCGGGTGGGCAGCCCGGCCCGGTAGACCCGGCGCAGCCCCATGCCGCCGCAGAACCGGCCGCGGCCGCCGGAGCCGTCGATCAGCTCATAGCGTTCCACCGTCAGCGGATACTCCAGCTCCAGCGCCTCGACCGGCAGGTTGGAGGTGTTGGTGAGGTGCACCTGCACCCCGTGCAGCCCGTCCTTGTCGTGCCGCGCCCCGCCGCCGCCGCCCATGGATTCCAGATAGGCCCAGAACGCCCCATCGGGGCGCGAGCCGCTGAACAGCGCATAAAGCCCCGCGCTGTTCGACCCAGCGATGGCCTGCCGCGGCACCGCCTGCGCCAGGGCGCCCATGATGATGTCGACAATCCGCTGGCAGGTGGTGAAGCGGCCGTTGACCGCCGCGGGATGCTCGCATTGCACGATGGACCCGCGGGGTGCCGTCACCTTCAGCGGCCGCCCCAGCCCCTCGTTCGGCAGCACGGTGGGGTCGGCCACCGCCTTGACCGTGAAATAGACCGCGGCCAGCAGCGCGGTGCGGGTCATGTTCAGGCTGGCCCGCACCTGCGGGGGCGAGCGGAAGTCGAGATGCATCTCGTCGCCGCGGATGGTGACGGTCACGCCCAGCTCGACCACCTCGTCCAGCTCCAGCGTCTCCATCTTCTCGGCATAGCTCCAGGTCCCGTCCGGCATGGCGGCGATGGCGGCGCGCATCTTGCGTTCGGCATAGTCCTGCAAGGCATCGCCCGCGCGCATCACCACGTCGGTGCCATATTTCTCGCACAGCGCGGTCAGCCGGCGGGCGCCCACGATATTGGCCGCCTGCTGCGCCTGCAGGTCCGACCGCCGCTCGGCCGGGACCTGGCAGTTCAGCAGGATCAGGTCCATCACATCGGCCTGCAGCTGCCCGTCGCGGTAAAGCCGCACCGCCGGGATGCGGATGCCCTCCTGATAGATGTGGGCATGGCCGCGGTCGGCGAAATCGGCGTGGTGGCCGGTGTTCAGCGCCCAGGCCACCAGTTCGCCCCCCACGAAGACCGGCGTGCCCATCACGATGTCGGGCAGGTGCGTCCCGCCCCCTTCGTAAGCGTCGTTGCCGATGAAGGTGTCGCCGGGGCGGATCGTCTCGCGGGGATAGCGACGAGTGACGTTGTGCACGAAGTCCAGGAAGCTGCCCAGGTGCATCGGGATATGCTCGGCCTGGCACAGGGTCCGGCCCTGCGCGTCGAACAGCGCGGTCGAACAATCGCGCCGTTCCTTGATGTTGGTGGAATAGCTGGCCCGCACCAGCGCCTCGCCCATCTCCTCGACGATGGACATGAAGGCGCTGCCGATCACCTCGACGGTGATCGGGTCGATGTCGGCAAAGGCCGCCGGCCGGTCGGGCTGGGTCTGCATGGTCATTCGAACTCCAGGATCAGGCTCAGGTGCGGCTCCACCCGGGCGGTCATCCCGGGCAGGACCAGCGTGGTGGCGTCCATCTGCTCGATGATGGCCGGGCCGGCGAAGCGGTTGCCGGGCCGCAGCAAGGCGCGGTCGTAGAGCGTGACCTCGGTCCAGCCGCCGGATTCGTCCAGCCAGACCTGCCGGGTGCCGGTGACGGCGGCCGAAGCATCGGGCCCGGCCTCGGGATGGGCGGCGAAGTCGGACTTGGGCACGATCCCGGTGGCGAGGCAGCGGAAGGTGACCAGCCGCGTCGGCTCGTCCTCGGGCGCGAAGCCGTAGATGCGGCGGTGCATCTCCTCGAAATCCTGCACCGCGCGGGCCAGCGTTTCGGCGGTGATCGGCCCTTCGGCCAGCGGCACCGCCAGTTCATAGTTCTGGCCGGCATAGCGCATGTCGACCACCTTACCGATCTGCCGGGCCTCGGAGGCGATCTTCTCGGCCTCGAACCAGCGGCCGGCCTGTTCGGCCAGATCGTCGTAGATCGCCTGGATCGCCGCGACCTCGGCCGCGACCGGCTCCTTCACCTGGGTGGTGGCGAAATCGGCGCGCAGGTCGGTCAGCAGCAGGCCCGTGGCGCACATGATGCCGGGATAGGGCGGCACGATCACCCGCGGCATCTCCAGTTCCCGCGCCAGCCGCGCGGCGTGCAGTGGCCCCGCGCCACCGAAGGCCATCAGCGCATATTCCCGCGGATCGTGGCCGCGCTGGATCGAGATCACCCGGATCGCCTTGGCCATGTTGGCGGTGACGATGGACAGGATGCCGCTGGCCGTCTGCATCCGGCCGAGTCCCAGCTGCCCCGCCAGCCGGTCGATGGCGGCGATGGACAGGTCCTGCCGGATCGGCATCCGCCCGCCCAGCAGGTGGGTGGGGTTCAGCACCTGCAGCACCACGTTGGCGTCGGTGACGCAGGGCGCCTCGCTGCCGTTGCCGTAGCAGACCGGACCGGGGACCGAGCCCGCGCTCTGCGGCCCGACCTTCAGCAGGCCGCCGTTGTCGATATGGGCGATCGAGCCGCCGCCGGCGCCCACCGTGTGGATGTCGAGCATCGGCGCCTTGATCGGATAGCCGTGCACCACGGCCTCGGAGGCTGTCTCGCATTCGCCCTCGCGCAACAGCGCCACATCGGTCGAGGTGCCGCCCATGTCGAAGGTGATGACATCGGGGTATCCCGCCAGCCGCCCCAGCCGCCCGCCCGCCACCACCCCGGTCGAGGGGCCCGAGAGCACCGTGCGCACCGGCAGCCGCGCCGCGTGGTCGAAGCCGATCACCCCGCCGTTCGACTGGGTCAGCTTGGCCGGCACCGCCAGCCCGCCGTCGCGCAGCCGCAGCGCCAGCCGGTCGATATAGGTCTTCATGATCGGGCCGAGATAGGCGTTGACCACCGCGGTGGACAGGCGCTCGTATTCCCGGAACTCGGGCGCCACCTCGTGCGAGGCCGAGGCGAAGGCCTCGGGGAACTCCTCGGCCAGGATGTCGAGCGCGACCTTCTCGTGCGCGGGATCGAGGAAGCTGTAGAGGAAGCAGATCGCCACCGCCTGCACGCCCTTGGCCTTGAGCCGCCGCACCGCATCGCGCACCGCCGCGGCATCCAGCGGGGTGCGCTCGCCGCCGTCGTGGGACAGCCGCCCCGCCACGCCGAAGCGCAGGTCGCGGCCGACCAGCACGGGCGGCTTTTCCTGTTGCAGGTCGTAAAGGTTCGGCCGTTTCTGCCGGCCGATCTCCAGCAGGTCGGCGAAGCCGTCGTTGGTGATCAGCCCGGTCCTGACGCCCTTCAGCTGGATCAGCGTGTTGGTGCCGACCGTCGTGCCGTGGCCGAAGAAGCCCACATCCGCCAGCGTCCGGCCCAGCCTGCCCAGCGCCTCGGCCGCGCCGTCGGCGATGGCCTGCGAGGGGTCGCCGGTGGTGGAGGGTACCTTCCAGATCTCCGTCGCCCCGGTCGTGTCGTCGAACACGCAGATGTCCGTGAAGGTGCCCCCGGAATCCACACCAATTCGCCAAGTCATGGCCTAGCCTTCTCCTGCCGGCGGGCGTGCCCCGTGACGCCGTCCGTCCTGTTGGGATGCGGGGCGGCCCTGCGAAAGGGCCGCCCGGGTGGGTTCACTCGATGTCGCGGATGCCCTGGATCACCTCGGCATCCCATTTGCCCTCGGCGATCAGCGCGTCGGCGATCTCGGCCGAACGGGCCACGAATTCGTCGCGGGCGAACTCGTGCACCGTGACGCCCTGCGCGCGCAGCTCGTCGATCCAGCCGGCGGCATCGGCGGCGAGGGCGGCGTTCAGTTCCTTGCCCGCGGCGTCCCAGGCGGTCTGGATCGCCGCCTTCTGCTCGTCGGTCAGCGCGTTCCATTTGTCGGCGTTGATGCTGAGGCCCAGGAACTGCGGCGCCTCGTCGGTGCGGGTGATGTGCTTGGCCACCTCGGCGAAGCGCATCGGGATCACCTGGTCCATCGGCGCGGTCAGCACGTCCACGGTGCCCTGGCTCAGCGCCAGATAGACCTCGGACCATGCCACGGTGATGGTATTGGCGCCGAAGCCGTCGCGGCCCCAGAACCGCTGCACGATCTCGTTGGCATACATCCGCAGCCGGACCGCCGAGAGTTCCTGAAGGTTCGTGACCGGCCTGGTGCCGATCAGCACCCGGTAGGGGCCGCGCAGCCACAGCTCGTCGCCGAAATAGACCACCTGGTTGCCCTGCGTCAGCAGATCGTCGCGCACCCCGTCGAAGGCGGGCGAGGCGATCCATTTGGCCATGTGGTCCATGTCGCGGAACAGGAAGGGGGTCGAGG
Organism: Paracoccaceae bacterium; assembly: GCA_037190175.1. Taxonomy (GTDB): domain Bacteria; phylum Pseudomonadota; class Alphaproteobacteria; order Rhodobacterales; family Rhodobacteraceae; genus JBBCJM01. The sequence continues at coordinate 19,508 of JBBCJM010000038.1, forward strand.
TGATCCGCAGCGTGTCCGAGAAGGTCGAGAGCCAGTTCTGGTCCTCGATGATGCCGTCCTGGATGCCCTGCTTGACGTTCTGCATCTGCACGTCGCCGCCGCCCAGCTGCGAGGCGGGGAAGATGCGGATGTCGAGGCCCACGCCCGCGGCATTCGCCATCTCGGCGAAGCGGTCGGTGGCCTGCCCCTGCAGCGAGGTGGCGGGCACCATGGTGCCGATGCGCAGCGTGGTATCGGCCGAGGCAGCCATCGCACCCAGCCCCAGCGCGCAGGACAGGAATGCGGTTTTCAGCATGTTCATGGCGATAGCTCTCCTATTGGGGTGGCGGGGGTCAGTCTTCGTCGTCGCCGCCGTCGATGGTCTCGGGGCGGATGCCGGTCGCCGCGCCGATCAGGCAGGCCAGCATGTCCAGCAGGTTGAAGGCGGCGACCAGCAGGCCGCAGACCACCACCGGGATCTGGTAGAGCGCCGAGGGAAGCCGCAGCAGCGGCGTCAGGTCGCCGGCCATGCGGCCCATCAGCACCCAGCCGAACCAGGCCAGCACCAGGAAGGTGACGGCCAGGGCCAGGTGGCGCATCGCCGCGAAAAGGTGGAACGCCCGGCCGCGCAGCATCGGCCCCACCACGTCCAGATCCACGTCCTTGCGGCGGGCATAGACCTCGACCGTGCCCAGCAGGTAGAGCGCGCTGAACACGATGCTGGAGGTCTCGTGCAGCCAGCGGATCGACGAGTTCTGCAGATAGCGGATGGCGATATCCGCCCCCAGCAGCACCAGCATCACCCCCAGCGTGACCGCGTTGACGGCGACCAGCAGGTGCAGCAGCCCGCGGGCGGGCGGCATCGCGGCGGCAAGGATGCGCGCGCGGGTCACGGGAACACCAGCCGGGGCAGCGCCAGCGACAGCCAGGGGACGTAGGTGTACAGGAGCAGCACGGCCAGCAGCGGCAGGAAGAACGGCGCCACCGCGCGCGACACCTGCACAACGCTCATCCCGGTGATGTTCGCGGCCACGAACAGCGCGATGCCCACGGGCGGGGTCAGGATCCCCAAGAGCAGGTTGAAGTTCATGATGATCCCGAAATGCACCGGATCGATCCCGATCGAGGCCAGCGCCGGCACCAGGATCGGTACCAGGATCAGGAGCGCCGGCACCGGCTCCAGGAAGATGCCGACCAGCAGCAGGAAGATGTTCACCAGCAGGAGCTTCAGCCACAGCGGCTGGTCCAGCGCGGTGAACCACTGCGCCGCGTGCATCGCGCCCTGGTCATAGGTGATGATCCACGACACCACGTTCGAGGCCGCGATCAGGAACATCACCACCGCCGTGCTCAGCACCGTGCGCCGCAGCGCCCGCCACAGCTTGGCCAGCGTCATCTCGCGGTAGAAGAAGGTGGCCACGGCCAGGCAGTAGAGGCTGGCGACGATGGCCGCCTCCGTGGGGGTGAACAGCCCCGCGGCGATCCCCATCAGCAGGATCACCGGCGACAGCAGCGCCGGCAGCGCGCCCGCCACGACCCGCAGCCGCGCGCGCCAGCCGGGCAAGTCGGCGCGGGCGAAGCCGGGGCCGCCGCGCCGGGCCAGCAGCCAGACATAGGTCATCAGCGCCGCCGCCAGCAGCAGCCCCGGCACCAGCCCCGCCAGCAGCATCTTGCCCACCGAGGCCTCGGCGGCGATGGCATAGATCACCAGCGTGATCGAGGGCGGGATCATCGAGCCCATCAGGCAGCAGCTCGCCACCAGCCCGGTGGCGAAGCGCAGGTCGTAGCCGGCTTCGCGCATCACGCGGATCTGCATCCGCCCCAGCCCGGCCAGGTCGCTGACCGCGCTGCCCGAGATGCCGGCCAGCACCGTCTGCGACACCACTGTCACCTGTGCCAGCGCCGCCGGCATCCGCCCGAACAGCATCAGCGCCGCGGCGAACATCCGCCGGGTGATCCCGCCGGAGTTCATCAACTCGGCCGCCAGGATGAAGAAGGGCACTGCCACCAGCTCGAACCCGCCGAGGCCGCCGACCAGATAGGTGGGCACCACCGTCAGCGGCACGAGATCGGCCCACCACAGCACCGCGAAGGAGGCCATCAGCATGGAGGCCGCCACCGGGAACCCCAGCACGAGCAGCGCGCAGAACACGGCGATCACGGCCGCTGAATACATGAACCCTCCGCTGGCCGCCCGCCACCTGCATCGGGTGGGCGGGCTTATCCGGCAGAGAATGGCGCGGCGGCTCGCGGCGCCTCAATATCTCCAACGGGATACTGAAGGGCCCATTGCCGCGGGCCCTCGACGGTCCGCAGAACCAAGCTGAAGCATCACTAGCTTCCGAGGTATCGGGCGCGCGCCCTCGCCTGCGGTCAGCCCCTGCCGGACCTTCGCCCGGTGGTCAGGAAGTCCCACAGCACGAGCGCCAGGGTGATCGCGATCACGGCGCCGAGGTCCCATCTTGGCACCTTCCAGATCAGGATGCCGAGGAAGCCCGCGAGCACCGCGATCGCGAGAACGGCCATGATGCGTTCGGTCATGCCTCGCCTCCTGTTGCGCCCGCGGCGGGCTCTTCCGCCGCGAGATGCGCCATCAGCCAGCGCGCTGTGCGCAGAAGCCGCGCATCCTCGCCCGCCGGCCCGACAAGCTGTACCCCCATCGGCAGGCCGTTGCCAGCCTCGAGCAGCGGCAGGGTCACCGCCGGCAGCCCGCAGAGCGTCCAGAGCCCGTTGAAGATCGCGCTGCCGGTGCTGGCGAGGCCCTCGGGCGCGGCCGAGGGGGTGGCGGGCGTCAGGATGGCGTCGGCCCGGGCGAAGATCTCGGCCAGCCCCGCGTTCAGCACCCCCGGCCAGTCCAGCGCGGCGAGATAGTCGCGCGCCAGGATTGCCTTGCCGGCATCCAGCGCGTCGCACAGCACCCCGGACATCTGCGCCCGCCCGCGCCGCTCGTGGGCGAAGTAGCATTTCGCCATCTCGGCGAAGTTGATCCGCTCGCGGATCGCCGCGGCCTCGTCGAAGGCGTTGGGAAGCGCCGCCTCGAAGCACTGGCCGCCCAGCGTTGCGGTCAGTTCGGCCATGGCGAGGCGGGTCTCCTCCGCCGCGCCGTCCCAGCCCGGCGGGCGCACGAAGGCGAACATCGGGGGAACCGGCGGGCGCGCAAGTGCCGTGTCGAGCAGCCGCGGATGGGGCGCCGGGCGGCTGGCCCGGTCGGCCGGGTCGTGGCCGAACAGCACCTCGGCCAGCAGGGCGGCATCCTCGATGGTGCGGGCGAAAACCCCCACCGTGTCGAGGCTGGGCGACTGCGGCAGGATGCCGGTGCGCGGGATGGCCCCGAAGCTGGGCTTGAAGCCCACGATCCCGCAATAGGCGGCCGGCCGGATCACCGAGCCGCCGGTCTGGGTGCCCACGGCCAGCGGCACCATCCCCGCCGCGACCGCCGCCGCCGACCCCGAGGAGGAGCCGCCCGGCGTGTGCCCGGGATTGGCCGGGTTGTGGGTGCGCCCGGGATGCAGGAAGGCCAGTTCGGCGGTTTCCGTCTTGCCCAGGATCACCGCGCCCGCCGCCTTCAGCCGCGCCACGACGAAGGCATCGGCGGCGGGCACCCGGCCCGCGTCGATGACCGTGCCGTTGGCGGTCGGGATCCCCGCGGTGTCGATGATGTCCTTCACCCCCACCGGCAGGCCGTGCAGCGGGCCCGTGGGCCGGCCGGTCCTGCGCCGGGCGTCGCGGGCGGCGGCCTCGCGCAGCGCATGGTCGCCGTCGAGCCAGGCCCAGGCCTGGACCACCGGCTCGGCCTCGGCGATCCGCTCCAGGCAGGCGTCGGTCAGCGCCTGCGCCCCCAGCGCGCCGGCGGCGATCCGGTCGCGCATCTCCAGCGCGGTAAGCCCGGCCGGCGAGCCCTTCGCCTTGCGCCCGTCAGCGGCCATAGAACAACCCGGGCAGGTAATAGACCGCCCCGGGCACGTTGTAGACGATGATCATGGCGATGAAGACCATCAGCACGAAGGGCAGCGAGCCCTTGAAGATATGGACCAGCTGCACGTTCTGCGGCGCGATGCCCTTCAGGTAATAGGCCGACATCGCCATCGGCGGGGTCAGGAAACTGGTCTGCAGGTTCAGCGCGACAAGGATGCCGAAGAACAGCGGGTCGATCCCGAACAGCGGCAGCAGCGGCAGGAAGATCGGCACGAAGATGATGATGATCTCCGACCATTCCAGCGGCCAGCCCAGCAGGAAGATGATCAGCTGCGCCATGATCAGGAACATGACCGGCGACAGGTCCAGGCTGGTGACGAACTCGGCGATCACCCGCTCGCCGCCCAGATAGGAGAACACCGAGGCGAAGGTATAGGAGCCGACGAAGAGCCAGCAGACCATCGCGGTGGTGCGCACCGTCAGATAGACCGACTCGCGCAGCAGCTGGAAGCTCATCGCCCGGTAGCCCACCGCCAGCACCATCCCGCCCAGCGCCCCGATCGCCGCCGCCTCGGTGGGCGTGGCCAGGCCGAAGAGGATCGAGCCCAGCACGGCCAGGATCAGGAAGGCCAGCGGGAAGAACGAGGTCATCAGCATCAGGATCAGCCGCAGGATCGGCACGTCGGGAACGTCCTCCTTCGTCGGCTTCGGCGCGATGTCGGGTTGCAGGATCGCGCGGCCCATGACGTAGACGATATAGAGCCCGACCAGGATCAGCCCCGGCAGCAGCGCCCCGGCATAGAGGCGCACGATCGACACGCCCGAGGCGGCGGCATAGACGATCAGCATGATCGAGGGCGGGATCAGGATGCCCAGCGTGCCGCCGGCGCAGATGATGCCGCTGGCGAAGGCGGGGTCGTAGCGCGCCTTCAGCATCGCCGGCAGCGCCAGCAGGCCCATCAGCGTCACCACCGCGCCGACGATGCCGGTCGCGGTCGCGAACAGCGCGCAGGTGATCAGCGCCGCCACCCCCATCGAGCCCGGCACGTTCTTCGACGCGATGTTGAGCGTGGCGAACAGCCGGCTCACGATGTTCGCGCGTTCGACGATATAGCCCATGAACAGGAACAGCGGCACCGCCGTCAGCACCTCGTTCGACATCACCGTGTAGGTCTGGTTGACGAACAGGTCGAAGATGCGGTTGTTGAGGAAGCCCTCCAGCCAGAGCTGGGTCGACTGCCAGCCCTCCGCATCCTCGCCCAGCCGGTTGTAGGCGCGCCACATCCGCCCTTCGTCGTAATAGGCGTAGTATCCGAAGGCGATCCCGAGGGCCATCAGCGTGAAGGCGATGGGGAACCCGAGGAAAACCAGCAGGATGAAAATGCCCAGCATCAGCAGGGCGACCTGTGGATCGGTCAAGGTCTCGGCTCCGTTGCGGATTGCGATGATGTTCGTGGGCCGCGGACGTCAGGGTCGGCCATCGGCCTCGGCCTGCTGCTTCATGAGGACCAGCTCGGTCTCCTCGACATCTTCCTCGGCGACGCGCCAGTAGCCTTCGCGCAGGCACAGGATGCAGCGGAAGAGCTGCGCGATCCCCTGGATGAAGAGCAGCGCGCCCGCCACCGCGATCACCGTCTTGAACTGGAAGATCGGGATGCCCGCCGGGCTGTTCACGCTGACCTCGCCATAGCTCCAGGACCGGGCGGAGTATTTCCAGCCCGTGAAGATCAGCGCCGTCACGCCGGGGAAGAAGAAGAAGATGTAGAGCACCAGGTCGATGCCCGCCTGCACCCGCGGCGGCCAGAGGCGATAGAGGAAGTCGCCCCGCACATGGCCCCCGCGCGACAGCGTGTAGGCGCCGCCCATCATGAACAGCGTGCCGTACATGATGAAGGACACGTCCAGCGACCAGGCGGTCGGGCGGTTCATCGCATAGCGGACGAAGACCTCGTAGCTCATGCCCAGCGTCATCAGGACGATGAGCCAGGCGAAAGCCTTGCCGAAGCTGGCCGACAGCCGGTCGGCGAAGGTAATGAAGCCCGCCATGCGGTCCCCCACAAAGCTCCAGGGCGCGCCCGGCGCCGGATCGCGGCGCCGGGCGCGAAGGCGGACGGATCAGAGCTTGAGACGGCCCGGGAAATAGTGCTCGTAGGCGAGCCCGAGGTCCGGCGCGTTCATCAGTTCGTAATAGCCGACCTTCTCGACCCATTCCCGCTGGCTGTCCATGATCCGCTTGGCCAGCGGGTCGGATTCCAGGTCGGCGATCAGGACGTCCCAGGCGGCGAGCTGCGCCTCGAGGATCTCGGTCGAGGTCCGGTGCACGGTCACCCCGAACTCTTCCTGCAACCTGATGAGGTCGTTGGAATATTCCTTCATCGCCAGCGCGGTGTTGGAGGTCGAGGCCGCCTCGACGCCGTATTTCAGGATCGCCTGCAGGTCCTCGTCCAGGTCGTCGAAGAAGTCCCGGTTGAACAGGAACTCGAAGCTCTCCGAAGCCTGGTGGTAGGACGAGAGGTAATAGTTCTTGGCCACGTCCGGCGAGCCGAACCGCAGGTCCGAGGACGGGTTGTTGAACTCGAAGGCATCGATCACCCCGCGCTCCATCGCCGGCACGATCTCGCCGCCCGGAAGCTGCGCGACCGACATGCCCATGGCCTGCAAAAGGTCGGCGGCCAGGCCCACGGTGCGGTACTTGAAGCCGTTCAGGTCGGCGGCGGTGTTCACCTCGCCCTTGAACCAGCCGAAGGGCTGGGCCGGCATCGGGAAGCCCATGAAACCGTATACGTTCAGGCCCAGCACGTCCTGCGTCAGCTCGCGGTAGAGTTCCGCCCCGCCGCCCTGGTAGAACCAGCCCAGCATGGTGTTCGCATTGCCGCCGAACACCGGGCCCGTGCCGAAGAACGAGGCGTTCTTGGACTTGCCGTACCAGTAGACCGGCACGGTATGCGCGGCGTCGATCACGCCGTCATGCACCGCGTCCATCACCTGGAAGGCGCCCACGACCGCGCCGGCCGGCAGCAGGTCGACGGTGATCCGCCCGCCCGACATCTGTTCCACCCGGGTGATGTATTCGCGGGCGAAATCCATCCAGATGTCCGAGGCAGGCCAGGAGGTCTGCATCTTCACCACGACGGGGCTCTGCGCGAGCACGGCGGGCGCCGCGAGGGCCCCGGTGGCCACCGCCCCCCCGGCAAGCGCGCCCCTGCGCAGGAACGAACGGCGCGAAACGGCCGCAGACTTTGCGGTTTTCTCGGTCATCTTCTGGTTCCCTCCCTGAATTCTCCCTGTTGGCGGCGCGGTGCCACGTCTCTCCCGCATGGCCCCGCCGTCCGCCAGCCATGCTAGTGGCTGACGCGAGGAAAGGAAGAAAAATCGTCGCCGCAGTCGCATCAGCCAGTCGGCCAGGCGCAGCGCCCGCGGCTGGACGAGATGGCGCGCCTTCCGGCCACCGCGGTCCTGTTCCTGTATTGCCGGGCGACCGCTTTGTGGTATTTCGTGACGAGGAGGAATTTCTCTGTCGCCGCATTTTTTCATCGTCGGCAGGCCCCGGCGGTGCCCGCATTCATCGGGAGATTGGGACCCATGGCTTTGAAGTCCAGGAAGAACGACGAGGATGAAGACGGCGAAAGCTCGTTCATGCCGCTCGAAGAGGTCATGCGCAAGCTGAAGGCCGGGCCGCTGAACTTCGGCGTGTTCCAGACGACCGACAAGGACAACCCCGTCCTGCTGGCCGCGCACAAGCGCAGGAACCCGGCCGTCTTGGGCAAGCAGGCCAAGAAGGAGGCCGGCACGACCAAGGGCGCCTTCGGCCGCCTGAGCCTCGAGTCGGGCGAGCTGATCTTCGCCTGCGAGAACGAGGACGCGCCGGCAAGCCTGAAGAAGCGGCTGAGGGTGCAGCTGCGGGCGGCGGGCTATTCCAAGTTCAAGGCCCGGATCGTGCTGCCCGGCGGGATCGAGCTGGGCGACGACGAGGACGACGGCGAGGAGACCGGCGACGGGGGTTTCGCCGCGGAGGCCCCGGCCGGCGAGGAGGACGCCGGGCAGGAGGCCCATCGCGCGCTGATCGAACGCGCGGGTGCGCTGGAAAACCTCGTCTACGACAACGATCTGGACGAATCGCACCCCGAGCTGCTGTCGATGCTGCAAAAGGCGCGCGGCGCGGCGCATGACGAGAGGTTCGACGATTCCACGGCGGCGCTGGACGAGGCGGAGGCCGCGATCGGCCAAGCCATCGCGACCGGCGGCGCCGGCGACAAGGACGCCGCCCTGAAGCGGGAGGTCGAGGCCAGATGGGCGGAGTTCCAGCCGATCCTCGAATCCCTGGCCGAGGCGGGCGACGGCAGGACCGCCAGCCAGGCGGCCAAGCTGCTGAAGCTGAAGGAGGCGCTGCAGCAATCCGGGGACTACCGGAAGGCGCAGGGCGCGCTGGTGGTGATCGAAAGGTTCATCGAGAACGCGCTTGCCACCATCGGCCGCGATGACGGCAAGGACCAGGCCGCCGACGCCAAGCCCACCCCCAAGGCGCCCGGAGGGCCAACGCCCCCGGCGGCCCCCCCTCCGGCCGCGGACGGCATCTCGGGCAAGGCCAAGGGCGACGACAGCCGGAAGGCGGCCGCCCCGCCACCGCAGGCCCCGCCCCCCGGGGCCGGCAAGCCGCCGGCCTATGCCAACGGCGCCCCGCCCGTGACCGCGGAAGAGAACGCGCGGCTGGCGGCCCTGCCGCCCGCGGAACTGGCCAAGACCGACCTGACGCTCGGCGACACCAAGGCGCTGTTCAGCGAAGCCTACATGATGAAGCTCAAGGACGCGCCGATCCGCGGCGAGGGCAACCCCAGGCTCAAGGACCTGATGGGCGAGATCGAGAAGGGGCTTTCCGGCAAGCGCCGCCTCGAGGTGATGGAGGAACTGGCGCGTATCGTGGGCATCCCGCCGACCGCGGAAAAGCTGGATCTGGACTACGGCCGCTTCCTCGTCGTGCGCGCGCAGCAGAAGACCAAGGAAAAGGAGAAGGGCGAGGTTCCCGCCCTGGCCACCGACATCCACCCGGATTTCAGGGGCTCGCGCTCGCAGCTCATGTTCGGCAAGGTGCTGGGCGACGCCTTCGGGATCCACGAGGTGTTCGCCGCGCTTCTGAGCCCGACCGGCGGCCTTGTCGGGCCGGGCAACAAGCTGGCCGGGCCCATCAACGCCCTGCACCTTGCCCCCGACAACCCCGTCGCGCTGCACGGGACGGTGCATGACGCCGCCGGCTATCTGGCCAACTATCACAACGACGGCCCGGGCTATAACTACCGCAACAGCCCCATCGAGCTGCTGGGAACCGACGATCCGCTGTCGGGCCAGGTCAGCGGCATCGCCTATTGGGTCAAGGAAGCCGGGCCCGACTATGTCGAGAAGCGCGTCGATGCCGTGGTCGTGGGGGTCGAGAAGAAGCTGAAGACCGCCCGCGATGCGGTCGAGGCCGAGATCGAGAACAAGATCAAGGAAGCCAAGCAGACGGCCGACGCGGGCATTTCCACCGCCAAGAAGCTCGCCGCCGCCGCCGAGAAGAAGCTGGTCCAGATCGGCGACGCCGTGAAGGACGCCGCCGACAAGGCGCGCAAGGCGCAGGTCGAGGCGTTCGAGGCCACCACCAGGAAGATCGGCGCCGTGGCCGATGAGGCGAAGAGCAAGCTCAAGGCGGCGTGGGACTACATATGGAACTGAACGTGACACCCGACGGGCTGCATCCTTCGGAACTGGCCTATGCGCTGACCTATGCCAGGGCCCCGGGCATCGTCGGCTGGGGGGAAGAGCCCTTCCGGCCGGAACGGGAAGGCGACGAGGCCCTGGCGGAATGGCTCGCCGGCGGTGCCGAGCGGCTCTTGGCCGCCGGCCGGCTGACCGGCACCCGCGAAGAGGGGCTGAACTTCTCCGACGACATGACCGCGGCCGTGCTGGCGCTGGTGAACCCCGCGGTGGTGCTGTTGGCCCAGCGCAAGGCGGGCGAGGGGGTCAGCACCCTGACGGTCCACGCCGCCGGCGACGACTTCGTGGGGCTGACGCGAAATCGCGACGGGATGTTCGAACTGACGCGCTATGCCGACCTGACCGCGGCGGCGGCGGCCTGCGCCGGTTTCGTCGGCGCCTCGCTGGAGGAACGCGATGCGCAGACCCGCGTCGAGACCGACCAGGAGGCGATGTCGCGGCTGAGCCGGCTTGCCCGCGCGGGCGAGACCGCGAAGGTCGCGGCCGCGCTGGTCGAACTGGGCGCGCCGGAGCCGGAAGCGGCCTCGGCCGCGCAGGCCCTTGCCGCGCCCGCCGCCGCCGGGGTGGTGAGCGTGCTCTATTGCCGGAACGGCGCCGTCGCGGACACCGAGGCGTTCAGCACCGTCACGAATGCGCAGGACCAGACCTGGATCGTCTTTGCCCCGGCCAGCCTGGAGGGCCCGGTGATCCTGGAACGCAGCTCGGCCGCGGCGCTGGCCGCACGCATCGCGGTCGGGGTGTTCGCCCGGCTGGGCGTACCCGGCTAGAACGGGCCGGCCGTCGCGCCGGCCGGCCGCCCGCTTTGCCGCGGTTTCGGCGGAACCCGGACCATCCGGCGCGACGCGGCTTGGCGCCCCCGGCGCGGAATGTGTATAACGCCGGCCCGCCCTGGCTGGATCGAGCGATGAACGACGCGGCTTCCCCTTCCCATCCGCCCGAACCCGGCGAAACCGCGGTTTTCGCCCGCGGGCTGGTCAAGACCTTCGGCACCCTGCGGGCGGTGGACGGGATCGACCTCGAGGTGCCGCGCGGCATGATCTTCGCCATCCTCGGCCCGAACGGCGCCGGCAAGACCACGCTCCTGCGGATGCTGGCCACCCTGCTGCGCCCCGATGCGGGCACCGCCCGCGTCATGGGCCACGACCTGGCGCAGGCGCCGCGGGACGTGCAGGGCTCCATCGCCATGACCGGCCAGTTCGCCTCGCTGGACGAGGATCTGACGGGGCGCGAGAACCTCGTGCTGCTGGCCCGGCTCTGGGGCTTTCGCGGCCGGGCGGCGCGGGCGCGGGCCGACGACCTGCTGGCGGCCTTCGACCTGTCCGAGGCGGCGGCGCGGCAGGTCAAGGCCTATTCGGGCGGGATGCGGCGGCGGCTGGACATCGCGGCCTCGCTGGTGGTCACGCCGGGACTGCTGTTCCTGGACGAGCCCACGACCGGTCTCGACCCAAGGGCGCGGAAAGAGGTCTGGGCGATGATCCGGGGGCTGGCCGCCTCGGGCGTGACCATCCTGCTGACCACGCAGTACCTGGACGAGGCCGACCAGCTTGCCGCGCGGATCGCCGTCATCGACCACGGCCGCAAGATCGCCGAGGGGACCAGCCGCGAGTTGAAGGCGGCGACCGGATCGGGCGTCCTGCATGTCGCGCTGGCCGATCCCGCCCGGCTGGACGCCGCGGTGGCGGTGCTCGAGCGGCGGCTGGGCCACAAGGTGCAGCGCGGCACCGGCGAGGCGCAGCTGTCCGTCCTGGCCGGCACCGCCGAGGCCGCGAACGAGGCGCTGGCCGAGCTGGTGGCCGGCGGGATCGGGCTGACCGATTTCGCGATGGGCCAGCCCAGCCTGGACGAGGTGTTCTTCGCCCTGACCGGACAGCCCCGCACCGAAGAGGCCGCGCCATGACCGATCCCGCCCCGTTGCCCCGGGTCGCCCCGCCGCCCCGTCCCTCGGCGCTGTCGAACGCGCTGGTCTTCGGCTGGCGCGCGGTGCTGAAGTTCCGCCACGTGCCGGAGCAACTGTTCGACCTGGTGATGACCCCGATCATGTTCACGCTGCTGTTCACCTTCGTGTTCGGCGGCGCGCTGGCGGGATCGCCGCGCGACTATCTGCAGTTCTTCCTGCCCGGGATCCTGGTGCAGACGGTGGTGTTCAACGCGGTCTATTCCGGGATGGGCCTGTCCACCGATCTGGGCAAGGGGCTGTTCGACCGCTTCCGCTCGCTGCCGATCTGGTCGCTCTCGCCCTTCGCCGGGCTGATGGTGGGCGACATCCTGCGCCACCTCATCGCGGGGGCGATCATCCTGGGCATCGGGCTGATCCTCGGCTACCGGCCCGAGGCCGGGGTGCCGGGGGTGCTGGCGGCCTTCGTCCTCTTGGTCGCCATCGGCTTCGGCATGGGCTGGGTGTTCATCGTGCTGGGCCTGATGATCCGCACGCCGACCACGGTAATGACGCTGGGCTTCACCTTCCTGTTCCCGCTGGTCTTCGCGTCGAACATCATGGTCGATCCGGCCACCATGCCGGGCTGGCTGCGCGCCTTCGTCGAGGTCAACCCGGTGTCGCTGATGACCACCGCGCTGCGGGGCGTGATGGGCGGCGGCGCGACCTGGGGCCAGATCGCGCAGGCGCTGATCGCGCCGGTCGCGCTGACGGCGGTGCTGGCGCCTGTCACGCTCTGGCTCTACGTCCGCAGCGAAAGATAGGCGCGAGGGCTGCCATCGTCGAGCAGTTCCCGCTTCGCCCGGCATGGCGGCGCGGGCCTGCCCGGATTTCCATGGTTAACCCTTCTCGATCCGGGTTTCGCGGAGAGCCGATTCGTGATAGCCATCGGCCTTGCGGGAGCCGTCCGTCCCGTTGCGGGGAAGCCCGTCCCCGAACCCTTCGAAAGCCTGTTTTTCAAGCGTTTTCCACGGATCGCCCCACGGGGCGGATGTTTGAGAGGGACTTGTCTGTCATGGCGATCAAGACGCGCGGCAGGGACAAGGGCGACGACGCGGAAGAGGGCGACCTCTTTCTTCCCATCGGCGAGGTTCTGCGCAAGCTCAAGCAGGGTCCGATGAACTTCGGCGTCTACCAGACGGGCGACAAGGGCAGGCCGGTCGTCCTGGCCGCGCACAAGCGCAAGGACCCCGAGATGCTGGCCAAGCAGGCCAAGAAGGAGGCCGGGACCCCCAAGGGGGCCTTCGGCACGGTCACGCTCGAGGGCGGCGAGCTGGTGTTCCAGTGCCTTCCCGACCAGGTGCCGGGCAGCCTGATCAAGAACATCCGCCTGATGCTGAAGTCCGAGGGGTTCAGCAAGTTCAAGGCCCGCGTGCTGCTGCCCGGCGGCGAGGAGCTGGGCGAGACCGACGAGGGCGAGGAGGCCGCCGGGGCGGAGGGCGACCGGCCGCAGGACGGCGCCGGGCCCGTGGCGGAGGGCGGCGGGAACGCGCAGGACGACGGGGCCGTGCCGGAATGGGACGCGCTGAGGCCCGCCCTCGAGGCGGCTTCGGCCTCGGGCGACGGCAGGCACGCCCTGCAGGCGGCCAAGCTGCTCAAGATGATGGATGCCATTGTCCAGGCCGGCGACGGCAAGAAGGCCCGTGCCGTCCTTCCCATGGTCGAAAAGCTGCTCGCCGAGGCAGGGCCGGCCGACGCCGCCCCCGACGACCAGCAGCAGCGACGCCGCAGGGCCGTGAACGAGCTGGAGCTGGGTCTGCTGGAGAAGGAACTCGCCATGCTGAAGCGGCTTCTGGCCTGAGGCGCCGGCCCCGGGGCGAAGCCCCCCGGGGCTGCCCGCCGGGCAGCCCGCACCGCGCCAGGCCCGCCCGGGATTTTTTCTGCAAGGACGGTTGGTCATGAAGCTCATAGACAAGATCGGCGTCGCGAAGGATGCCATCCCCAGTGCCGCCTACAGATTCGACAAATGCAAGGCAGAGGCCGAGAAGGACGGCCAGATCACCGCGGACGAGCAGAAGGAGATCGACAGGCTGGGCAAGGAGGTGGCCGGCCTTCGCGCGCAGCTGAAGCAGCTGGAAACCGAGCAGGAGCGGCTGAAGACCCGGTGGGGCAACCTGGGCGGTCCGCTGGAGGAATTCGACGGGAAGCTGAACACGATCACCCTTTTCGGGGCGGCCGGCCATCCGCGCTTCAAGATCGGGCATCTGCCGCAGGAACGCGCCTCCGCCCTGTCCAAGGCCGAGGCGGGCGACTACGAGACCGCCGTGCCGGAGCTCGAGAAGCTGCTGACCAAGATCGACGAGCCCTGGGCCGAGTATGAGGTGCAGCTGGCGGCCAAGGGCCAGTACGAGACCCAGCTCGGCTCGGTGAGCTCGGAAATGGAGCCGGTGCGGCAATCGCCCTACCAGGCCACCCTGCTGAAGGACCGGATCGCCGACGTGGACACCACGCTCCAGGCGGCCGAGGCGCTGGCCGCCGATCTGGACTACGTGGGGGCCTGCCGCCGGATGGACGAGGTGCTGCCCTACCTGACCGCGGCCGGGGAGGAGGCGCAGCGGCTGGAGGAAACCGCGGCCGAACTGCGCAAGGCGCTGGACGAGATGTCCGCGACCGCCGAGGGCTATGCCGCCAGCCCCTTCCCGGAGATCACCGAGCGGGTGTCCAGGGTGATGGCCAGCCTTGCCACGATGCGCAAGGCGCTGGACGACCACCAGCTACTCGATGCGGGCAAGCTCGAGGCGACGCTGCGGCCCGAGTTGCAGATCATCGCCGACGAGCATGGCCGGCTGGAGGCCGAGGAAAGGGCCAGGGTCGAGCAGGAGCTGCGCGAGCACCAGGAATGGCAGGCGGCCCGCCCCCGCTTCGAGGAGGTGGAAGCGAAGCTCCAGAAACTGGAAGAGTGGAAGGATCCGGCCGCGCCGGCGATCCGCGGCCTGGCCGGGCAGGTCACCCAGGCGGCCGAGGCGGAGCGATGGGCGGATGCGGTGACCGCCCTGCCCGCCGCGGAACAGGCGCTGGTCGCCCCCTACGAGGAATATCAGGTCCAGCTGGCGGCGTCCGAGGTCTATCGCGACGCCTTTCCCCCGTTGCAGCAGCGCGCCGCGGCCGCGCAGTCGAACCAGTACGCCGACGACGCGGCCCGGGCCGCGTTGCAGGAGATCGGCGCCGATCTCGCCTGGATGGAAGAGCAGGCGGCGGGGCGCAGCTACACCGCCGCCAATGGCCGGCTGACCGATGCGGCGAAAAGGCTGGACGCGCTGGAGCAGGCGCTGCGGGAGCTGGAGATCCGCGCCCGGGTGGCCGGGGAGATGGGCGGCGCCTCCGACGCCGAGATCGAGGCCGAGGTGAAGCGGCGGCTCTATTACCAGGAGCGCCCGCCGGTCGACGAGCGGATCGGCAAGGCCGAGACGGCCGACCTGTTCGACGAGGCGATGAAGACGCGCCTCGGCTCGCTGAAGGCCGAGGTCGAGGGCTCCTATGAGGATCTGACCGCCAGCCGCTTCGAGCCGGCGCTGGACCGGCTGCGCAAGGTCGCCGGCGAGATGGGCGGCGTCGAGGACGAACTGCGCAAGCAACAGGAGCGGTCCAGGCTGTACACCGCCCAGTGGGCGCAGATCCGCAATGAATGCGCGCCGCTGGCCAAGTCGCGCTTCACCGAGATCGGCTCCGGCGCGGCCAAGGTCTCGGCCAGCCTGGAGGAGGCGGACAAGCGCGCGCTGGCGCATGATTACGTCGGCGCGCTGGACCTGACCGCGCCCCTGCGCCCGGAGATCGCCCGGCTGCAAGCGCGGTCGGACGAGATCGGCCTGCTGGCGGCGCAGGCCGAGCCGCGGCGCGCGGCGCTGGAACGCGAGCTGATGGCGGTGAGGGAGCACGAGATCAAGCCGCTCACCGCGCAGCGGTCGGACCTGCTGGCCAAGGCCGACGAGACCGACGGGCTGCTGAAGGAACAGAAATACGCCGAGGCCCTGCCCGCGCTGGACAAGCTGCGGCAGCTTCTGACCGAATACGAAAAGCGGGCCAAGGTCGAGGCGGCGCGGGCCGTCTATGCGGGGGAACTGGCCGGCAAGGACATCGAGGGCCGGCTGTCCCGGCTGCCGGAACCCGACTATCCCGAAGCCAGCGAACCGGCGGACAGGGCGCGCAAGCTCGACGCCGCGCACAAGGCGCTGGCCGAAAAGGAGGAATTCGACCAGGCCAAGGCCGGCGTGCTGGAACTGAACTCCGCGCTGAACGAGCTTGAGCGCGAGATCGAGGTCATCGAGAACAGCCGCAAGCTGTACGAGCAGGAAATCCAGATCGTCGATCGGACCTGCGAGGGGCTTCTCGATCCGCTCGCGGCACCGGCCCGCCCCTCGCCCAAGTACGACGAGGCCCTGCGCAAGCAGGAGCAGCTGAAGACCGCGCGGGCCGAGATGCACAAGGCGGCCAAGGAACGGCGGTACAAGAAGGCGCTGGAGCTTCAGAACGCGCTGCGGCCGCTGATGGAGGAGGTCACCCAGGCCCGCCTCGACTGCGCGCCGATCAACAGGGACAAGACCATCAGCTTCATCCGGCGCGAGTTTCTGGCCTTCAGGAGCAAGCTGGAAGTCGCCCTTCTGGACGCCGAGAAGAGATTCGACAAGGAGCTGGACAAGAAGCTCAGCGCACCGCGCGCGCCGGCGAAATGGGTGAGCATCCTCGGCACCACCATAGGCATCGCCGACATATTCCTCAATTTCCTCGGCCCGCTGACGGCGCTGGTCGGAAAGACCTCCGTGACGGTCTTCAACTATGTCGTGAAGTTTTCGGTGGACGGCCTGGACTATCTCGGCGACGAGAAGGACAAGGCGATCGCCGTCTCCCTGAAGACGAATTTCAAGGAATACGTCGATCAGCAGATCCAGGGCGGCGTGCTGATGGACGGCGATGCGTTTGTCGCCGCCTTCGAGAGAAACAGGCCCGATCAGTTCGACGAGATCGGCCGCCACGTCTCCCGCGACGACGAGAGCGGCGGCGCGAGAATCCTGGCTTCGCTGGGCGTGGACCAGAACAACCGGACCGACAGCCTGAGCGACCAGCTCTCGGCAAGGCTGGGAACCGAGATCATCCAGAAGCTCTAGGCCGGGCGGATCCGGCCGCCGAGGCCGGCCCGCCGCACCTGCCGGCGCCGGAACAGGACCCGGCGGCTGCCGACGCGCCGTGCCGGGAAGGTCGGCTCTTCCCCAATGAGGCGGCGCCGCGATTCGACGCGCTGACGGTCCGGGTTGACGCTCTCGGGCGGCAAGGCGCAAAGGGTGGCGCTGGCCCGGGCGCTGGTGCGCTCGCCCGAACTGATCCTGCTGGACGAGCCCTTCGGCGCGCTGGACGCGCTGACCCGGATCCGGATGCACGCGCTGCTGCGCCAGCTCTGCGACCGCTACCGGCCCGCGGTGCTCTTCGTGACCCACGACGTGGACGAGGCGATCCTGCTGGCCGACCGCATCATCGTGCTGGGCGAGGGACGGATCACGCTGGACACCCCCGGCGCCGGCGGCGGCGCGCGGGACCGCAGCGACATCAGGGCGATTGCCCTGCGCAAACGGTTGCTTCAAGAACTGGGCGTGGCAGCGGCAACGGAAAAGGCCCCGACGTGAAGCTCACCCCGCCGGACAGCCCCGAGCCCGACACCCAGGCTCCGGTCCACAACCTGTCGGTGCTGAAGGCGGTGGCGCTGATCGGCTGCTTCATCGAAAGCACCGAGGGCAAGACGCTGACCGAACTGGCGCGCCGCACGGGGATGAACGTCTCGACCGCCTACCGGATGCTGCGCACGCTGGTCCATACTGGCGTGCTGCACCGCCATCAGGGGGAGGAGCGGTATTTCCCCGGCCCGATGCTGCTGGCGCTCGCCGGCGCCACCTTCTCGGGCGCGGGCTACGGCGCGCTGGTCGAGGTGCTGCGCGGGCTGTCGGCCGAGACGGGAGAGGCCGCGAGCCTTGCGGTGCGCGACGGCGACTGCGCGGCGGTGCTGTTCGCCACCGCCTCGCCGCAGCAGATGCGGTTCGAGCACCGGCCGGGCGAGCGGGTGCTGCTGCACTGTACCGCCATGGGGCTGGCGCTGCTGGCGACCGAAAGCGGCGATCTGGCCCGGGCGGTGGCCGGGCTGCTGCCGCTGCAGCCGATCACCCCCCATTCGATCACCGATCCCGAGCGGCTGGTCGAGGTGCTGCGCCAGACCTAGGCCCGGGGCCACGCGGTCTCGCGCGATGCCCAGCACATCGGGGTGGTCTCGGTTGCGGTCTCGTTCCGCCGCGGCAACCAGCCCGGCCGCGCCGCCATCGGGTTGCAGGTGCCGACCAGCCGCTGGACCGAGGAGCGCGAGGAGGACCTGGTGGGCGCCCTGCAACGCGCGGCACAGCGACTCTCCGACCTCGCACAGATCGACCGGCTGCCGGGAGGCTAGCGCCGCGCGCTCTGTACAAACCAGAGCATACGGCGGCGGCCGTCCTGCCGCCTGCCCGCTCTGGATCAGCTTCTGCGCCAGGTGCCGTGGTCGGGGCTGGCGGCCTCCAGCGGCAGGCCGAGGAACCTGCGGAACGACACACGGTCGTTGATCGCCTCCTTCAGCTCCGCATGCGACAGCACATGCCCATTGCTGCAATAGGAGCGCCTTCATGCGCCGGCAGCGGCTCAGGCCCCCACCGTTCCTGCCAGCAGGGTGGCCGAGACCACGGCGAGCCAGGCTGCCGCCACCCGCCGCACCAGCGTCAGCCGGCGGCCGGTGTCGTCGCCGCGGCGGGTCATCGCGCCCGCCAGCCCCCAGACCAGCGCCACGCCGGCGATCAGCAGGCAATAGAGCCCCAGCCGCCCGGCGAAGGGCGCCTCTCCGAACGGGGGCAGCAGGATCAGCGCCACCACCAGCGCCTTGGGGTTCAGCGCGGTGGTCACGTAGACGCGGCGCGCGGTGACCTCGCCGGCCATCGCCGCCCCGGGCCCGCCCCAGAGCCGCACCGCCAGGAACATCACCCAGACCGCGGCCGCCGCCTTCAGCGCCACCGCGAGGCCGGGCCGGTGGGCCAGCACCTCGGCCCCCATCCAGGCCAAGGGCAGGATCGCGGTCAGATAGCCCGCCAGTTCCGCCGGGATCAGCCGCGCCACCCCGCGCAGCCCCCGCGCGGCGCCGGCCAGGCCCATCAGCGTGTTGGTCGGCCCGGGGGCCAAGAGCAGCGCCAGCACCGCCGAAACGAAGGCCGCAAGTGTCATGTCGCCCGAATCCCCGAAAGCCTGCCCGGCAGCCTCTAGCCGGCGGGCGGGGCCACGGCCTTGACCTCGGTCAACCCGCCGCCAGCCGGGCCACCGCCTCGGCCAGCGCGGCGTGGCTGCCGGGATCCCAGTGCACGCCGTCGGTGGGGCTGACCGCCGCATGGCGGCCGGCCTCGAGGAAGGCGCAGCCGCGGGCGCGGGCCAGGCCGGCGAGCAGCGGCACCAAAGCGGCGGACTTCGCCGGGCCGCCCAGGAACTCGCCCGCCAGCACCCCCCGCTCCTCCACCGGCGGGGGCGCGATCAGCAGGATCCGCAGCCCGGGATGGCGGGGGGCCATGTCGGGCGACTGCGCCAGGTCGACCAGCCCGGCGATCCCGGCGGCGATCCGGCCCGGCGTGGCGCCGAACCGCGCCTTCACGTCGTTGGTGCCCAGCATGATCGCCAGCCAGTCCAGGGGCCCGTGCGACAGCAAAGCGATCCTGAGCCCCAGCCCGCCGTCCATATGCGCGCCCATCACCGGGTCGGGGAAGGCGGCGGTGCGGCCGGGCAGCCCTTCCTCCACCAGCTCCCACCCCGGGCCCAGCCGGGCGGCGGCGCGGGTGGGCCAGCGGGTGGCGCGGTCGTAGCGCGTCCAGATCCCGCGGACCGAGACCGGCGGGGTGCCATGGGTGTTGCTGTCGCCGAAACACATCAGGCGGGGCATCGGTTTCTCCGGTTCGGGGGCGGCGCGCGGCACCTCGCCCCCTTGGCCTTTGCGGGATTGCCGCTCATATAAGGCGGCAGCAAGGCAGCCGCGAGGGAATGCAATGTTCGGTTTGGGCGGGAAGGCGGAGCCGGCACCGGCACCACAGGCGGAAGACACCATCCGCGACGTGACGGACCGCAGCTTCATGGCCGAGGTGGTGCAGGCCAGCCGCGAGGTTCCGGTGATCGTGGACTTCTGGGCGCCCTGGTGCGGCCCCTGCAAGACGCTGGGCCCGGCGCTGGAGGCGGCGGTGAAGGCGATGAAGGGCCGCGTCCGCATGGCCAAGGTCAACGTGGACGAGAATCAGGCCATCGCCGCGCAGTTGCGGGTGCAGTCGATCCCCACGGTCTATGCCTTCTGGCAGGGCCAGCCGGTGGACGGGTTCCAGGGCGCCTTGCCGGCGTCGGAGGTCAAGGCCTTCGTGGATCGGGTGGCGGCCTTGGGCGGCGACGGCGGGCTGGGCGAGGCGCTGGCGGCGGCCGAGGCGATGCTGGCCGAGGGCGCGGCGGTGGACGCGGCCGAGACCTTCGCGGCGATCCTGGGCGAAGAGCCCGAGAACGCGCCGGCCTATGGCGGCCTGGTGCGCGCGCATCTGGCGCTGGGCGAGGTGGACAAGGCGCAGGCGCTGGCCGATGCCGCGCCGGCCAGGATCAAGGGCGCCAAGGAGATCGAGGCCGCCCGGGCGCAGATCGAACTGGCGCGGCAGGCCGCCAACGCCGGCCCGGTGGGCGAGCTGCGCGCCGCGGTGGCGGCCGATCCGGCCAACCACCAGGCGCGGTTCGACCTGGCGCAGGCGCTGCACGCCAAGGGCGAGGTCGAGGCGGCGGTGGACGAGCTGCTGGACCTGTTCCGCCGCGATCGCGAGTGGAACGGCGGCGCGGCCAAGGCGCAGCTCCTGACCATCTTCGACGCGCTGAAGCCCAACGATCCCATCGTGCTGAAGGGCCGGCGGCGGCTGTCGTCCATGGTCTTCAGCTAGGCCGTGGGGAGGGCGGGCCATGCGCAGCCTCCAGGCCGCCGACCTGCCCGGGACCATCGCGGTCTTCCCGCTGGCCGGGGCGCTGCTGCTGCCCCGGGCGCGGCTGCCGCTGCACATCTTCGAGCCGCGTTATCTGGCGATGCTGGACGACGTGCTGAAGACCCCGCACCGGCTGATCGGCATGGTGCAGCCGCGCGAGGAGGCGCCGGTGCCACGGCTGCACGCGGTGGGCTGCGCCGGGCGGGTGACCGGCTTCTCCGAGACCGGCGACGGACGCTACATGGTCCAGCTGACCGGCGTCTGCCGCTTCCGGCTGGGCGAGGAGGTGGCGGGCTTCACCCCCTGGCGGCGCTGGTCGGCGGACTGGGCGCCCTTCGCCCGCGACCTGGCGGGCGGCGAGACGGACGAGGGCTTCGACCGCGAGGCGTTCCTGGACCTGCTGGGCCGGTTCTTCGCGGCGATGGAGCTGACCGCCGACTGGTCGAACCTGCGCGAGGCCGAGCCCGAGATGCTGGTGAACTCGCTGTCCATGCTGCTGCCCTTCGCGGTGGAGGATCGGCAGGCGCTGCTGGAGGCGCCCACGCTGGCCGCGCGGCGCGAGACGATGATGACGCTGATGGACTTCGCCCTGCGCGCCGGCCCGGGCGAGGAGCGCGTGCAATGAGCGATGAGCCCCGCGCGCCCCGCCCCGCCTTCGACCGCCGGATGCTGGAGGCGCTGGTCTGCCCGCTGACCCAGGCGGTGCTGCACTGGGACGCCGAGCGGCAGGAACTGGTCTCGAAACCCGCGGGCCTTGCCTATCCGCTGCGCGACGGCATTCCGGTGATGTTGCCGGCCGAGGCGCGGGAGCTGGACTGACCGCGACGCGCGGGGCGCTTCACAGGCCGGGATGAATCGGGTAAGCCGCGGGAAACGCCCACAACCGAGGATCATCCCGCCATGGCCGGCCCACACCATCACGACGACGCGCACGCCGTTGCCCATGTCCCGGGCACCATGGACATCTCGGTGCAGGAAAAGACCTTCGCGGGCTTCCTGCGCATGTCGACCTGGGTCGCCGGCATCTCCATCGCGGTGCTGGTGTTCCTGGCGCTGGCGAACACCTGACCCCCGCGCAGATGCCCCGTTTCCTGATCTGCCTGCTGGCGATGCTGGCGCTGGCGGCCTGCGGCACCGCCGAACCGAAATGGGCGCCGGACGACCAGGTGGCGGCGGCGCGCTATGTCCACAGCGGGCCGCCCGCGATCACGCTCTATACCGTGCTGTCCACCCGCGACGGCAACGGCGCGCATTCCGGGCTGATGGTCAACAGCACCGAGCGGGCGATCTTCGACCCGGCCGGCACCTGGTATCACCCCCACCTGCCCGAGCGGAACGACGTGCATTTCGGCATGTCGCCCAAGATGGTGAGCTTCTACATCGACTATCACGCGAGGGAGACCTTCGACGTGGTGGAACAGACCATCGTGGTCAGCCCCGAGGTGGCGGCGCTGGCGATGCAGCGGATCAAGGAATACGGCGCGGTGCCCAAGGCCCAGTGCACGCTGGCGATCTCGACCGTGCTGCGGGGCCTGCCGGGGTTCGAGCATCTGTCGCGCACCTGGTATCCCAAGAAGCTGATGCAGGAATTCGCGCAGCTGCCCGGGGTGGCCACCCGCCGGATCACCGACGACGACGCCGACAACAACCACGGCGTGCTCATGGTGCAGGCACGGGAGGCGGCCACCCAGTGAGCGGGGGCCCGCCGGTGCCGCCGGTGCGCGTCCTGCATGGGCTGCCGCCCCATCTGCTGGCCGAGGCGGCGGCGCTTTACTGGAGCGCCTTCGGCGCCAAGCTGGGCCGGGTGATGGGGCCCCAGGCGCGGGCGGTGGCCTATCTGACCCGGATCATCGACCCCGGGCACGCGCTGGCGGCGGTGGACGACGCGGGGCGGCTGGTCGGCATCCTGGGCTTCAAGACCTACCGCGGCGCCTTCGCCGAGGGGCGGCTGCGCGACCTTGCCGCGGTCTATGGCTGGCCCGGCGCGCTGTGGCGCGGGGCGCTGCTGGACATGCTGTCGCGCGAGGTGGACAACGGCCGCTTCCTGTTCGACGGCATCTGCGTGCCCGGCCCGGCGCGCGGGCAGGGGGTGGGCACGCGGCTGATCGCCGAGGCGGCGCAGGTGGCCGCCGGCATGGGCTATGCCGAGATGCGGCTGGACGTGATCGACACCAACCTGCGGGCGCGGGCGCTCTATGAACGGCTGGGCTTCCGCGCGGTCGGCGTGCACCGGCTGGGCGCGCTGCGCCATGTGTTCGGCTTCGACGCAGCGGTGACCATGGTGCGGGCGGTCTGAGCCCCGGAGGCCGGTCAGATCGCGGTGGCGTGCTGCTTCACATGCGTGGGATCGTAGGCGTCGAAGGCACGGGCCACCATGCGGGCCAGCGGGCGGCCCTGCGGCAGGATGCGGAAGCCCGTGGCGTCCACCGCCACCATGCCGGGAAAGGCCGCGGCGGCGGAGCGGAACAGATCCTCCAGCCGCCCCGGCGTGGTGTCGTAGCCGCGCAGCAGCTCCGCCCGGCCGACCGCGAAGTCGCACATCAGCGCCTCGATGATCCGCGCCCGCAGCCGGTCCTCGCCGGCGAAGGCATGGCCGCGCGCGGTGGCCAGCCGCCCGGCCCGGATCGCCTCGGTGTATTTCCCGGTCGCCGGGGCGTTCTGCGCATAGCCCTGCGGAAAGCGCGAGATCGCCGAGGCCCCGAGGCCGATCAGCACCTCCACCGTGTCGTCGGTATAGCCCTGGAAGTTGCGCCGCAGCCGCCCCTCGGCCGCGGCCCGCGCCAGGCCGTCGCCGGGCAGGGCGAAATGGTCGATCCCGATCTCCACATGGCCCGCGCGCAGGAACAGCTCGCGCGCGGCCTCGAACAGCGCCAGCCGCTCCTCCGGCCCCGGCAGCGCCTCGGTGGGGATCAGCGCCTGCCGCCGGCTCATCCACGGCACATGCGCATAGCCGTAGAGCGCTACCCGGTCGGGCTCCAGCGATAGCAGCTGGCGCACCGAGGCGGCGATGCGGCCGCGGGTCTGGTGCGGCAGGCCGAAGAGGATGTCGGCGTTGAGGCTGGCCACCCCCCGCGCCCGGATCGCGCGGACCACCTGCGCGGTGAGTTCATAGCTCTGCTCGCGGCCGATGGTGCGCTGGATCTCGGGGTCGAAGTCCTGCACCCCGATCGAGGCGCGGTTCATCCCGGCCGCCGCCAGCGCGTCCAGCCGGGCGTCGTCGACCTCTGACGGGTCGATCTCGACCGAGAATTCCATCCCCTCGGCCGGCGGCACCGTGGCGAAGACCGCCCCGGCCAGCTCGCCGATGGCATCGGGGGTCAGCAGCGTGGGCGTGCCCCCGCCCCAGTGCAGGCGCTGGAGCCGCACGCCGCGGGGCAGGTTGGCCTTCAGCAGCGCCAGCTCCGCCGTCAGCGTGCGGACATAGGCGATCACCGGCGCGTCCGAGGTGGTACCCTGGGTGCGACAGGCGCAGAACCAGCACAGCCGGCGGCAGAAGGGGACGTGCAGATAGAGCGAAACCGCGCTACCTTCCGGGATGGCCCGAATCCATTCCCCCATGCGCTCGGGCCCCACGCCCGGCCCGAACTGGGGGGCGGTGGGATAGCTTGTGTATCGGGGTACGCGCGCGTCAAAAAGACCCAGACGGCGCAAGTCGGTTTGCGGTTCCATGGCGGAAGACATAGATAGTGCGGCGCACCCGCGCCTTGATGCAGGTCAATCGAAGGAGGCCGATCCATGATCTCGATGCGGGAGGCGCCTTCGCTGGTGCAGGACTGCGGCGGCTGCCCGATCCGCCATCGCGCCGTCTGCGCCCGCTGCGAGACCGAAGAGCTCGTGCGGCTGGAATCGATGAAATACTATCGCAGCTTCCAGGCCGGCCAGCCGGTGGTCTGGTCGGGCGACCGGATGGACTTCGTGGGCTCGGTGGTCTCGGGCGTCGCCACGCTGACCCAGACCATGGAGGACGGGCGGCGGCAGATGGTGGGGCTTCTCCTGCCCTCGGACTTCGTGGGCCGGCCGGGGCGTCCCTCGGCGGCCTATGACGTGACCGCGGTCACCGACGTGGTCATGTGCTGCTTTCGCAAGAAGGCCTTCGAGACCATGATGTCCGAGACCCCGCGCGTCGCCCACCGCCTGCTGGAGATGACGCTGGACGAGCTGGACGCGGCGCGGGAGTGGATGCTGCTTCTGGGCCGCAAGACGGCGCGGGAGAAGCTCGCCTCGCTGCTGGTGATTCTCGCCCGCCGCGATGCCGCGCTGAAGCTGCAGGTGCGCACCGCGGGCAGCCTGGTCTTCGACCTGCCGCTGACGCGCGAGCAGATGGCGGACTATCTGGGCCTGACGCTGGAGACGGTGAGCCGGCAGTTCAGCGCGCTGCGCCGCGACGGGATCATCTCGCTGGACGGCACCCGCCACGTGCGGGTGGCCGACATGGACCGCCTGCTGGAAGAGGCGGGCGACGACGCCGACGGCGGCGTGCCGGGCTGACGCCCGCGCGCCGGCCCGCTTGGCAAGGACCGGGGGCGGCGCTAGGAAGCGGGCGTTTCACCCGGGCCGACTCAGGCGGCCCCCATCAGGAGATGCGTGTCATGTTCAAGGGATCGATCCCTGCCCTGGTCACGCCGTTCAGGAACGGCGTCGTGGACTTCGACGCGCTGAAGAAACTGGTGGACTGGCAGATCGCCGAGGGCTCGCACGGCTTGGTGCCGGTGGGGACCACGGGGGAAAGTCCCACGCTTTCCCACGAGGAGCACGAGGCGGTGATCGAGGCGGTGGTGCAATATGCCGCCGGGCGGGTGCCGGTGATCGCCGGGGCCGGGTCGAACTCCACCACCGAGGCGATCGGGCTGGCGCGCCATGCCGAGCGGGTGGGGGCCGATGCCGTGCTGGTGGTGACCCCCTATTACAACAAGCCCACGCAGGCCGGGCTGATCGCGCATTTCACCGCGCTGCACGAGGCCTGCGGGCTGCCGATCATCATCTACAACATCCCCGGCCGTTCGGTGGTGGACATGATGCCGGCCACCATGGGCGAACTGGCGAAGCTGCCGCGCATCGTGGGGGTGAAGGACGCCACCGGGCGGCTGGAGCGGGTGAGCCAGCAGCGCATCACCTGCGGGCCCGAGTTCATCCAGCTGTCGGGCGAGGACGCCACCGCGCTGGGCTTCAACGCCCATGGCGGGCGCGGCTGCATCAGCGTGACCGCCAACGTGGCCCCGCGGCTCTGCGCCGAGTTCCAGGAGGCGACGCTGGCCGGCGACTATGCCCGCGCGCTGGCCTGGCAGGACCGGCTGATGCCGCTGCACGAGGCGATCTTCATCGAGCCGGGGCTGTGCGGCGCGAAATACGCGCTGTCGCGGCTGGGCCATTGCGGCGAGGAGGTGCGGCTGCCGCTGGTGGAGGTGACCGAGGGCACCAGGGCCCGGATCGACGCCGCCATGCGCCACGCGGGGCTGCTGAACTGAGCGGTTCAGACGGGCCGCTGCCACTGGCACCACCGGATGAGATCTCTCACCTCCCTCCCCCTTGTGGGGAGGGATGGGGAGGGGGGTTCCGGACCGCGGCAGGCCCCCTCCCCCAACCCCTCCCACGCGGGGAGGGGAGGTGTCTTTCCTGCCGGCGGTTCCGCTTGAACCGATCCGGTTCCGGAGCTGTGGTTCACGCCCGGTGATAGGGCCCGCCCGCCAGGATGGTGGCGGCGCGGTACAGCTGTTCGGCCAGCATCACCCGCACCAGCATGTGCGGCCAGACCATGGGCCCGAGGCTGATCGCCAGGTCGGCCTCGGCGCGCAGGGCGGGGTCCAGCCCGTCCGCGCCCCCGATCACCAGCGCCGCGTCCTGCCGCCCCGCATCGCGCCAGCCGGCCAGCCGGGCGGCGAAGGCGGGGCTGGTGAGCATCTGCCCCCGTTCGTCCAGCACCGCCATGACCGCCCCCACCGGCACCGCCCGGCGCAAGAGCGCGGCCTCGGCCGCCATGCCGCCGCCCCTGCGGTCCTCGACCTCATGCTCGGCGACGGGGCCCAGGCCCAGGGGCCGGCCGGTGCGGTCGAAACGGGCCAGATAGTCGTCGACAAGGCTGCGCTCGGGGCCGGGGCGCAGTCGGCCCACCGCCACCAGATGCAGCCGCATCAGGCCCGGGCGAGGCGGGGGTGCCCCACGGGAAGCCACATCTTTTCAAGCTGGTAGAACTCGCGCACCTCGGGGCGGAAGACATGCACGATCACGTCGCCGGTGTCGATCAGCACCCAGTCGGCGGTCTCCTTGCCTTCCATCTTGCAGGCGATGCCCATCTCCTGCTTCAGCCGGTCGACCAGCTTTTCCGCGATCGCCGCCACCTGCCGGGTCGAGCGGCCCGAGGCGATCACCATGAAGTCGGCCATGTCCGAGCGGCCGCGCAGGTCGATCTCGACGATATCCTCGGCCTTGTCGTCTTCCAGCGAGGCCAGCACGCGGGACAGGACCTGTTCGGGGGTGGCGTCGCCCCGGGCGGCGGGGCGCGGTCCGACCGGCAATCCGGTCGAGGGGTCAGAGTGCGACAGGTCGTGGTCCTCCGGGCGGCGCGCCGCATCAGACCCCGGCGCTGGGCATGGGCCAAGGTTAGCACCGCATCGAGGCCCACTCAATCCGGGCGCGCACGGGGTGGCGAATGCCTGCCTTGGCCGCCCCGCCTGCGACGTGGTGACGCAAGGGCACGCCGCGGCGGAATTTTCGCGCACGGATGCAACCCGGCGATGCGATGAGCGTTGCATGTCGGTCGCGGATCGGGCATCAAGTATGACAGCGACCAGCCCGGCCAGGCTGTTCCGGTTGCAGAACTGTCAGTCGAAAGTGGAACCATGCGTATCCTGAAGTCCTGTCTCGTCGCACTCTCCCTCGTCTTCTCCGCCCCGCTTGCCGCCCAGGCCAGCACGCTCGACTTCGAGGACCTGTCCCACATGACCGAGATCGCCGGCGGCTATGCCGGGCTGAACTGGTCGAACTTCGGCGTGTACGACAGCTCTTACGGGCCGACCCCCTCGGGCTATGTCACCGCCGACACCAAGGTCGCCTTCAACCGCATGGGCCAGTCGGCTTCCTTCAGCTCGGACATCGACTTCACGCTGGACAGCCTGAGCCTGACCGCCGCCTGGAACAACGGGCTGACGGTGCTGATCAAGGGCTGGAACGACGGGGCCGTCGCCTTCACCACCACGGTGGAGCTGACCACCACCGCGATCACCCGGCTGGCGCTGAACTGGAGCGGGATCGACAAGGTGTCCTTCCATGCCTCGGGCGGCATCGACGCCGGGTACAATGGCAGCGGCACCCATTTCGCGCTGGACAACCTCACGCTCGGCACGGTGGCGCCGGTTCCGCTGCCCGCGGGCGCGCCGCTGCTGCTGCTCGGGCTGGGTGCGCTGGGCGTCGCCGCCCGCCGGCGCCGGAACGCCTGACACGATTGCCCCCTGGCGCAGGCGGCCCCGCATTGCGGGGCCGTTGGCATGTCCGCCGCCATGGCAGGCGGGCCCGGGCCTGCCTCCCGCCCTTGCCCGCCGGGGGATTCGCGCGTATCTAGCCCTGCATGAACGGGTTCATCTACTTCAACATCACCGATCACGTGCGGCTGCCCGCGCGGTTCTTCGGTGCGACCCGCAACGTGCTTTCGCGGCTTTGACGCCGGCCGGGGCCGCGTGCCCCCGGCCCGGACCTGCCCGAACCCCGCTTCAAAGCCATCCCCAGAGGTGAGAGCCAATGACCGCTCCGAAAACGCTCTATGACAAGATCTGGGACGCGCATGTCGTCCACGAGGCCGAGGACGGCACCTGCCTGCTCTATATCGACCGCCATCTGGTGCACGAGGTGACCGCGCCCCAGGCCTTCGAGGGGCTGCGGATGACCGGCCGCCAGGTGCGCGCGCCCGAGAAGACCATCGCGGGGCCCGACCACAACGTGCCCACCACCGAGGGGCGCGACAAGCACATCGACAACGAGGAAAGCCGCATCCAGGTCGAGGCGCTGGACCGGAACGCCCGCGACTTCGGCATCCACTACTATCCGGTGTCCGACATCCGCCAGGGCATCGTGCATATCGTCGGCCCGGAGCAGGGCTGGACCCTGCCGGGCATGACCGTTGTCTGCGGCGACAGCCATACCGCCACCCACGGGGCCTTCGGCGCGCTGGCCCACGGGATCGGCACCTCGGAGGTGGAGCATGTGCTGGCCACCCAGACGCTGATCCAGAAGAAATCGAAGAACATGAAGGTCGAGATCACCGGCTCGCTGCGCCCCGGGGTCACGGCCAAGGACATCACGCTGTCGGTCATCGGCCATACCGGCACCGCGGGCGGCACCGGCTATGTCATCGAATACTGCGGGCAGGCGATCCGCGAACTGTCGATGGAAGGGCGGATGACCGTCTGCAACATGGCGATCGAGGGCGGCGCGCGCGCGGGCCTGATCGCGCCGGACGAGAAGACCTTCGAATACGTCAGGGGCCGGCCCCATGCGCCCAAGGGCGCCCAGTGGGAGACCGCGCTGGCCTGGTGGAAGACGCTTTACACCGACGAGGGCGCGCATTTCGACAAGGTGGTGACGATCCGCGGCGAGGACATCGCCCCCGTGGTGACCTGGGGCACCAGCCCCGAGGACGTGCTGCCGATCACCGGCGTGGTCCCCGCGCCCGAGGACTTCGCCGGCGGCAAGGTGGAGGCCGCGCGGCGGTCGCTGGACTACATGGGCCTGACCCCGGGCACTAGGCTCACCGACATCAAGGTCGACACGGTGTTCATCGGCTCCTGCACCAACGGGCGGATCGAGGACCTGCGGGCGGCGGCGGCGATCCTGAAGGGCAGGAAGATCGCCCCGGGTATCCGGGGGATGGTGGTGCCCGGCTCGGGCCTCGTCCGCGCGCAGGCCGAGGAGGAGGGGCTGGCGCAGATCTTCATCGACGCGGGCTTCGAATGGCGGCTGGCGGGCTGTTCCATGTGCCTGGCCATGAACCCCGACCAGCTTTCGCCCGGGGAACGCTGCGCCGCGACCTCCAACCGCAATTTCGAGGGCCGGCAGGGCCGCGGCGGCCGCACCCACCTGATGAGCCCCGCCATGGCCGCGGCCGCGGCGGTGACCGGGCATCTGACCGACGTGCGCGAGATGATGGCGGAGTTCGCCTGACCCTTCTGCCCCTCCGGCGGCCCCGGTGATTCGCTCGCCGGGGCCGCCGGAGGGCCGGGTTGTCACCTCTCGCACCCTATTGTTGAAAGATCGGCAACGGCCTTTCCCGGCCGCCGCAACCGGATTCAACCGGCGCGAGTGTGCCGTCCTCGGCACTATTCCGCCGGTCATCATCACGCCCCCGGCCCGCCCCGAAAACGCCGCATCCGGGTGCCGCAGCGGCAGGTCTTCGTTGAGACGAGGGCCGGTTTGGACTAGGATCCAGCCCAGGGATCCCTGCCGTCTACCCATGCAGGATGCTGGCCCAGGTATTGTCAGGAGGATTGGAATGAGTTTCGTCAGCACTATCAGGAATGCGGCACTCGCCACCGTCATCGCCACCGGCGCCAGCGCCGCGACGATGAGCCTGGAGGGGACGGCCACCGGCACGCACGTGCTTCAGGCGCCGGGGACGTTCCCCGACGGATACGACCTGCTGGCGCCCGCAATCGGCACCGTGCTCAGCTATTTCTCGAACGCCGACAAGAACGCCAGCAACGGCCTGA
The DNA here is from genome assembly GCA_037190175.1 of Paracoccaceae bacterium. Classification (GTDB taxonomy): domain Bacteria; phylum Pseudomonadota; class Alphaproteobacteria; order Rhodobacterales; family Rhodobacteraceae; genus JBBCJM01. Next base: position 49,765 of record JBBCJM010000038.1, read on the forward strand.
GCGTCAGCGGTCCGGCGCGGGTCACCTATACCTATGTCGGCTCCGAGGCCGGGTATCAGAACTATGCCCTCTATGTCCTGGGGACCCTCTTCCAGAATTTTGATCCGGGATCGACCAGCCCCGGCGATTCCGTGACGGTCAGCGCGGGCGGCGGGCTGCTCGACTTCGCCTTCGGCACGGTCGCTCCCGCGACGCTGATCTCCAACAACGGGGGCGCCAGCGGGTCCGGCATCTTCGCGATCGCCTATGCCCAGATCAGCGCCACGACCTGGTATGCCTTCTTCGACGACAGCGCCCAGCATAGCGATTTCGACGATCTCGTGATCCGCATCGACGTGGCCCCGATCCCGCTGCCGGCCGGCGGCCTGCTGCTGATCGGCGCGCTGGGCGGTCTGGCGGCGCTGCGCCGCCGCAAGACGGCCTGAACCGTCCGCACCGCATTCAGGCAAGCCCCGCCCCTGCGGCGGGGCTTGTTTTTTTGGCCCTTTGCCCTTGGAACCCGCCCGCCGCTCTGGCATATCCCGGACGGCCGGATGACCCGGCGGACGACGACGATGGACAAGCTTGCCGAGATGCCCGAGGGTGCGGGTTACCGCCCCGGCCCGCGCCGCAGCAGGGCCAGCGCGTTCAGCGCGATCAGCAGCAGGCCGGCGTTCTCCAGCAGGAAGTTGGCGCGCACCGAATGAAACCCCGTGTGGACGAGCGCATCGACGTGATAGAAGCCGGCAGCCCGGATCGCCACGAACCCCGCGACGAGGACAAGGCCCGCCAGCGCCAGCCCGTTCTGCCGCAGGTGGCGGCGCATCAGGCCCGCCGCCAGCGCCAGCGCCACGCCGGTCAGGGCCAGCAGGACCAGCACGAACTCGCGCTGCACGCTGCGGCGCTGTTCGTACCAGCCCTGCGCCTGCGCGATGCAGCGGCCGACCGCGGTCAGCAGGATCTGCAGGTCGAGCTGCTTGTTCACCGCCAGCAGCGCCATGGCCAGCGCGACCGCCGCCCAGAAGGCGCGCGCCCGGCCCGGCTGCCGCCGGGCCACCGCAACGGCCAGCACGGCGCAGGCCGCATAGGCCGCGACGGTCAGCCAGCCCCAGAGCGTGGGGTCGCCGATCCGCGGCGACCAGCGCGCCCCGGTGCAGGCGACCAGCGCGGCAGGATCCAGGCCGTCGAACATATGTCACCGCGATCCGCCAGGGTCGCCTAACCACAGCAGAAGGCGGGGGAAACACAACCCCCCGGAGGAAAGGCCAGCCAGATGGACAAGTTCACCACCCTGACCGGCATCGCGGCGCCCATGCCGCTGGTCAACATCGACACCGACATGATCATCCCCAAGCAGTTCCTGAAGACCATCCAGCGGTCGGGCCTGGGCAAGAATCTGTTCGACGAGATGCGCTATACGCTCGACGGGCAGGAGATCCCGGACTTCGTGCTGAACCAGCCGGCCTACCGGCAGGCCGAGATCATCGTGGCGGGCGACAACTTCGGCTGCGGCTCCTCGCGCGAGCACGCGCCCTGGGCGCTCTTGGACTTCGGGATCCGCTGCGTGATCTCGACCTCCTTCGCCGACATCTTCTACAACAACTGCTTCAAGAACGGCATCCTGCCCATCGTCATGCCGCCCGAGGTGGTCGAGGTGCTGATGGAAGACGCGCGCAAGGGCGCCAACGCGCGGATGACCGTGGATCTGGAGACGCAGACCGTCACCACCTCGGACGGGCAGGCGTTCCACTTCGACATCGACCCCTTCCGCAAGCACTGCCTGCTGAACGGGCTGGACGACATCGGCCTCACCCTGGAAAAGGTCTCGGCCATCGACGCCTTCGAGACCAGGGCCGCCGCGCAGCGCCCCTGGGCCTGATCTTCGCGCCCTACAACCAGATGTTGTGTGCCACCCGCCCCGCCGGCGGGTGGCGTCGTTTTTTCATCCCGCTATTGATGCAACTTCGCGACACATTTTCCGCGAAAAGGCCACAATATCGCAGTGTTGTCAGGGGACTGTTGATGGCTTGGCCGAAAGAAGGCACAAATTGGGCAAGATTGAGGCAGGCCATCCCCGAGGGTGGAAAGACATCGGAACAACGGGGCGGCACCGCATCGCACCCGGTCCAGACAAGGAAACGGCGACCGTGCTTTCGCAGGTCACAGGGGCGGCTGTGCGCGCCATTCTGGTCATCGTGCTGATGATCGTGCCCACGGTGCTGGCGCCGGGCGCGGGGGCCGACGGGCGGCAGATGGCGGCGCTGGTGGCGCTGTTCGCGGGCGTGCTGACCTTCATCGAATACAAGGCCGCCTATCCCGGGCTGATCGAGTTCCGCGACGCCCCGCCCTACAACCGGCTGCGCTATGCCATGCTGCTTGCCATGGTGCTGTGCCTGAGCCTGGTGGCCCGCCATGCGGTCTCGCCCTCGGCGGTCGGCTCGCTGTTCGGGGCGCTCGCCTATCTGGCCGGCATCGCGCTGGATTTCCCCTACAGCCCGGTGCGGCTGGTCACCCTGATGCTGGCCGGCGACGCCCCGGGCGAGGTGGCGCTGGCCGTGCGCTCGGCCGCCGGGGCGGCGATGATCATCACGCTGGCCTCGCTGGCGCTGTTCGTGGTGATCCTGCGGCTTTCCAACTGGCCGCTGGACAGCGGTGCCTTCAACGTCTGGGTGAACCTGCCCACCTTCGACCCCACCGCGGGGGGCGACGTGGTGGCTCGACTCGAGCGCGACGGGCGTGCCAACATGCTGATCGGGCTGATGCTGCCCTTCGTCATTCCGGCGGTGGTGCAGGCCAGCGGGCTGGCGGCCGGCGCGCTGGACCTGATGGCGCCGCAGACCCTGATCTGGACGATTTCCGCATGGGCCTTCCTTCCCGCGTCGCTGGTGATGCGCGGCATCGCCATGGGCCGCATCGCCGAGATGATCCGCACCCGCCGGCGGCTGGCCTCGGCCGCCGAGGCGGCTGGCTACGCCGCGGTCTGATCGCGGTCGCCCTGCTGCTGGCGCTGCCGGCGGGGGCCGAGAACCAGGGCATCGCCCCCGGGCCCGCCGACCAG
>JBBCJM010000039.1:0-16141 GCA_037190175.1 Paracoccaceae bacterium
TGGACGTGATCGTCGGCCTGGGCTTCTCCAACGTGCTCATGGCCGAACTGCGGCGCATCAAGGAATCGGGCGTGGTGGCGCTGTCCACCAACGCGGGCCCCGCGCCCATCGCCGGCCGCCCCGGCCAAGCGCAAGATCATCAACATGCCCTGGCAGACCGGCGTCTACCAGTGACCGCCGGCTGAGGAACGGCACGCGCGGCGCCCCCGGGTGCCGCTTGCGGTTGACAGAGCCTTGCCGAATCCGCCTAATTCGCGGGTCGGGCCGGTGGCGGCCCGCTCCGGTCTTGGGAGTGTCGACGTGCCGCGCCAGAACCTTCGCCCCGCCCTCGCCGCCGCCCTGCTGGCGGGGGCCGCCTTCGGCCAGCCCGCGCTGGCGCAGACCGGCAATGTCGAGCTGGAGCTGAACACCGCGCAGGACCAGGCCGCGGGCTGCCGGCTGACCTATGTCGCCACCAACGCCACCGGGGTCAGCCTGGAAAAGGTGTCCTACGAGGTGGCGGTCTTCGACAACGAGGGGCTGGTGAAGCGGCTCTTGGTGCTGGAGTTCGGCTGGCTGCCCTCGGGCAAGACCCGGGTGGTGCAGTTCGACCTGCCCGAACAGGGCTGCGGCGACATCTCGCGGATCTCGGTCAACGGGGCGGTGGAATGCGCCTCCTCCGCCGGGGAGCAGACGGTGTGCCGCGACAACTCGCTGCTGTCCACCCGCGTGCCCTCGATCCAGTTCAACTGACGGCCGGGAAACGATTTCCTCGAAGAAATCGGGCCGGAACCCTCGAAGGTTCCGATCCGGATTCCGGCGCCCCGACCGTGCCGTCAGTGCTGAAGCCGGAAGTATTGCAATGCCACCGTGGTGTCCTGCCGGGTGCGGCCGATCTCGCTGGTCATGAAGGGCACCAGCGCGCGCGCGGTCACACCGTTGGGCACCGCGTCGAGCTTGGTGACCGGCTGGTCGGTGACCACGGCCATCAGCAGCTGCGGCGTGGGCTCGGCCCCCGGGGTCAGGTTCACGATGAAGGAGAAGGCCATGGTGCCGTCCGCCGCCGGGGTCAGGAAGGGCTTGAGGTTGGTCGACCCCCCCGTCCCGTTCACCAGGAACAGCGAGACCGCGCGGCCCGCCAGCCCCTCGATCCGTCCCTCGACCTTCTCGCCGCTGCGCACCGTCTCGACGCCGCCGTTCAGCAGCACCGCGGCCGGCAGGGCAGGGGTGTCGCGCAGCGAGGCGGCATAGTCGATCACCGGGCACAGCGGATCGGTGATCACCCGGGGGGTGATCGCCGGCTCGTAGCCATGCGCGGCGGTGAAGTCGGCCAGCAGGCGGGTGATCGGCTGGATGCTGGGGGCGAAGACCTCCAGCCCCACCCGGTCGCCCTGGGCCGAGACCGTGCGCAACAGCGTGCAGGGGCCGGCCGCATAGGCGCGCAGCCAGTCGGTCTGGACCTGCAGCGGATCGGCCGGCGGCTGCGGCTCGGGCTCGGGTACAGGCTCCGGTTCGGGCTGGGGCTGCGGTTCGGGCTCCGGCTCCGGTTGGGGCGGGGGCGTTTCGGGGATGGTGCTGCTGGGATCCTCGCCCTCGGGGGTGGGCGGCGGCGGGGTGGGGCCGCCTTCGGTGCCCGGGGTCGGCCCGGGCTCGGGCTCGGGTTGCGGCTCCGGCTGTGGATCGGGCGCGGGTTCGGGTTGCGGATCGGGCTGGGGCTCCGGCTCCGGCGCGGGGCCCGGCTCGGGGGTGGTCTGGCCCCCCGGGGTGCCGGCCAGCGGCCCGACCGGGCCGGGCTCGGGATCGTCGCCGTCGAAGACGCCGGCAACCCAGGCGCCGGTGGCGCCGGCCAGCGCCAGCACCGCCACCAGCACCACCGCCAGCCCGGCGCTGCTTTTCTTCGCCGGCGCGGGGGCGGCCGCCTTGGGGTCCGGGATGCCGACGAAAAGCGCATCGGAGGCGCCGGGCTTGGTGCCGCCCGTCTGCTGCGGTGGCTGCGAGGCCCCGCCGCCGCCGGCGGGCAGGGGGACCCGCACGATCCGGGTGCGGTCGGGGTCGTCCTCCTCGCCCCCGGGCTCGGGCGCGGCGGGGATCAGGCTGGGGTCGTCCAAGAGCCGGATCACCTCGGCCATCGAGCCCGGGCGGTTCTGCGGATCGGGCTCCAGCATGTGCGACAGCAGCGGCCGCAGCTCGGGATAGACGCCCGAGAGGTCGGGCACATGGGCGCGGGCGCGCACCGCCTCGACGATCGACTTGCCCATGTTCAGCACGCGGCCCTGCGCCACGGCCACCATCATCAGCGCCAGCGAATAGATGTCGGCGCGGCCGTCCACGTTCCCGCCATAGGCGCCCAGCTGCTCGGGCGCCACATAGCTGAACTTGCCGGCGAACTGGCCCTGCAGCAGCGTGGCGTCGCCCTTCATGGTGGATTTGGCGATGCCGAAGTCGATGATCTTGGCGTGTTCGACCGAGCCGCCCTGCAGGATCACGTTGTCGGGCGACAGGTCGCGGTGCACCACGCCCATCGAATGCGCCTTGTCCAGGCCCGAGGCCAGCCGGCGCAACAGCACCTTCACCTCGTCCAGCGCCATCGGCCCCTGCTTCATCCGCTCGTTCATCGAGGTGCCCTCGATGAACTCCATGATCATGCAGGGCCGCCCGATCTCGGGGTCGTTGGTGAAGACGTAGTAGCGCACGATGGCGTCGTGCACGAGGCGGTTGAGGACCTTGGCCTCCTTCTGGAACAGCTGGACGATCATCTCGTCCTGCGCCAGGTGCGGCAGCACGATCTTGATCGCCACCGGCTCGCCGTCGTGGATGTTGCGGCCGCGGTAGACCTCGCCCATGCCCCCCGTGTTGATCAGCTTCTCGATCTCGTAGGTGCCGATGATCCGCGTGCCCGCGGTCACCGCCGTGACCGGGCGGATGCCGGTCGTCGGCGGGGCGCTGGTCACCCCTCCGCCCCCGGTCGGCCGCCCGCCCCCCGGCGGATTGGTGCTGTCATCGGGCATGATCGTCAGTCTTTCGCATCCCACTCGCTGGCGCCGACCAGAGGTATGCTGGGCCGGGTCCGTTCCTCTTCGTCCTCGGCCGCCTCGGCCATGCACCGCACAACGATCACCGTCACATTATCGCGGGCGCCGCGTTCCAGTGTCAACGCGATCAGGTGATCGCAGGTCTCCTGCGCGCCGCGCCCTTGCAGAAAGCCCGCGATCTCCTCGTCCGCAACATGGCCGGTCAATCCGTCCGAGCACAGAAGGAAGGTGTCGCCCGGCTGCAACTCGCCATATACCTCATCGGTCTCCGGCGTCTCGAATACACCTATCGCGCGTGTGATCACGTTCTTGCGAGGCCACTTCGCCGCCTGGTCCGCGGTGATGGTGCCCAGGCGGAGCAATTCGTTGACCTCGGTATGGTCGGTGGTCATCTGGTGCAGCGTGCCCTCGCGCAAGAGGTAGATGCGGCTGTCGCCCGACCAGATGCAGGCGAAGTCCTTGTCATAGGCCAGCAGCGCCGCGACCGTGGCCCCGATGGTGGCGCCGTTCTGCTGGGCGGATTTCTCGCGGATCTCGGTATGCGCGACCAGCAGGCGGTCGATGAAGCGGCACTTCAGGTCGTGCGCCGACAGGGGGATGCCGATCCAGCTGATGTTGTCGACGATGGTGCGGCTGGCGAAATCGCCCGCCTTGTGCCCGCCCATCCCGTCGGCCACCAGCCAGACCCCGGATCGCGGCCGGCTCAGATAGCAGTCTTCGTTGTGGTTGCGGACCCGCCCGGGGTGGGAGGCGGCCCCGGTGTCGAAGACAAGTTTGGCGTCGAGCATCCTGTCCCCCGAGTGAAAAATGGATCCGGCCAATGGCGGCTGACAATGCACTGCGTCCTGCCCGGAGCATAGGCGCAAATCGGGCCGCCCGCAAAGCCGACAATGGTCGGCCCGGCGGAAATTTTCGCGCCCCGGCAGAGGTGGAAAAGGGGGCCGCGCGGCCCCCTTTTCCGGTCTTCCTGCGCCTGCGGCTCAGAACGACAGCCGCACCTGCGCGGTCAGGCTGTAGCTGTTCGACACGTTGCCGCCGAAGCGCGCGTCGGCGCGGATATTGGCGTTCAGCTGCTTGGCGCCGCCCGGCCCGCTCTCCAGGATCTTCACGTAGTTCCAGCCCACGCTGGCCTCGCCGAAGCCCTCGATCGGGGTCGCGGTGATGGGCGTGGTCTCGCCCGTCGCGGTGGTGAAGGTCGAGGTCCGGTCGCCCCCGAACTCGCGATAGTAGTTCAGCGAGCCGAAGACGGTCGAGCCCGCATCCCCCGCCTCGTTGATCCGCGACTTGGCGATGGTGCCGCCGATGAAGCCCACGGTCGAGGTATAGGCGTGCAGGTCCAGCACGTTGCCGTTGGTGAAGTCCAGCCGCGAGGCGCCGGTGCGGGTGATCGACACCCCCGCGGTGGGCACGAAGTTCAGCCCGTCGTCGTTCAGGTCCAGCCGGTAGCTGAGCCGGCCGGTGAAGTTCACCCCCTTGGCGCTGAAGCTGCTGTCGTCCAGCCCCAGCCCCTCGAAATCCGCCTCCACCGTCTCGTTCAGCGTGTACTTGGTGTTCTCGAACCGCAGCTGGGCGTCCAAGGTCAGCCGGTCGCGGTTGCCCACGACATAGAGCCCGACATAGGACTGGCGGAAGTCGGTCGTGGTGGTCGAGGTCAGCGTGGGGGTGCCGCTGCCGAGGTTCAGCCGGATCGGCTGGTCGGTCGAGCCGAGGTTATAGCCCACCAGCGCGCCCACCGCGCCGTCCCAGCCGTTGAGGAACCGGCCGTCGTTGCAGCCGATGTCCCAGCCCGCCTGCACCCCGCCGTAGCGGGCCGAAAGCTCGTTGGCGCGCCGGGTGATGCCGTTGAAGCTCGATCCGTCGGCCGAGGAGCGGCCCACGATGCCGCGGAAGTAGCCGCCCTGCGAGCAGCCCTGTTCCGCGGCCAGCCCGCTGGCGAAGGGCGAGGAGGGGCGGTTGACCACGTTGGAGATCAGCGCCTGGGTCAGCGACACGCCCGAGGCGATCCCGCCGACGCCGGGGTTCGATTCCGCCACCAGCACGGTGTTGCCGCCGCTGTCGATGACCGAATAGATCACCGCCCCGCCCAGCGTGGCGCCGCCCACCGCAAAGGTGTTGGCGATGCCGGTCTGGCCCTGCACCAGGATGGCCTGGGTGGCCAGCCCGAAGTCGCCCGAGAGCGTGATGTCGAAGAACTGCCCGCCCCCGAACACCCCGGCGCTGCCGGCGACCAGGCGGTCGCCCACCCCGGCGTTGTCGTAGTTCAGCAGGAAGGTATGCGGTCCCACCGCCCCGGCGGCGCCGGTCAGGGTCAGCGTGTGGTCGCCGGCGACCGCGGTCAGGTCGACCACCCCGCCGCCCGAGAGGGCGCCGTCGATGGCGCTGGCGCCCGAGACGGTGATGGTCCCGCCATTGGTGACGCTGCCGTTCAGGGTGGCGCCGGCCAGGGTGATGCCGCCGGTGTTGTTGATCGCGGTCGCCCGCAGCACCCCGCCGGGATCCAGCGTGGTGGTGCCGGAGTTGGCATAGGTGCCCACCCCCTCGAAGGTGAAGCCGCCGATGGTGGTGGTGCCGGCGTTGGTGAAGCTGGCGATGCTGCCGCCGGTGATGTTGCCGGCCAGCGTGAAGGTGCCGCCGCCGGCATTGGTCAGCGTGCCGCTGATCGCGCCCTGGGCCGTGGCGGTGGCGTTGTTGGTCAGCCCGCCCGAGAAGGTGCCGCCCGCGATGTTCAGCGTACCGTTGTTGGTAACCGCGCCGCTCATCTCGCCGCCGTTCACGTCCAACTGGCTGGCGATGGTGGTGGGCCCGGCGATCAGGCCGGTCGCCTCCAGCGTGGTGGTGCCGGTCTGCACCGTCACCGGGCCGGTGCCGGTCAGCTGGCCCGCGATGGTGCCGCCGTTCAGCGTCTGGGCGCCGGAGGCGTTCACCTCGGTCCCGTCCGCGATGGTGGCCCCGTCAGACTGGGTGAAGCTGCCGGCCGTGATGGTCAGCGCGCCCGCGGTGGTGCTGGCGGCGCCCGACTGGGTGAAGGCGCCGGCAAGGTCGATGGACCCGCCCGCGCCGGTCACCGTGCCGCCGGTCTGGGTCAGCGCGGCGAAGGCTTCCGCCCCCGCGCCCACGTCCAGCGTGGCGGTGTCCTCGACTGTGACCTCGGTGGCGGCGTCCAGCGCCCCGCCCGCGGTCAGCAGCGTGGCGTCGTTGCTGACGGTGACGCTGCCGGAATCGATCCCCGCCCCGGCGGCGAGTTCCAGCGTGCCGCCCTCCACCGCCGTGTCGCCGGTGTATTGGTTGTCGCCGCGCAGGATCAGCGTACCGGCGCCGGTCTTGGTCAGCCCGCCGGCATCGCCGCCGGCGCCGATCACCCCGGCGAAGTCGCCCTCGCCCAGGGTCAGGGTATTGGCCCCCAGCGTCACCGTGCTGGCGGCCGAGGCGCTGGTGAGCGAGCCGATGGTCTCGTCATCCGTCAGCGTCAGGTCGCCGGTGCCGTTCAGCGTCACCGCCGCGGTGTCGATCAGCGAGCCGCCGCCCACGTGCAGCGAGCCGGTATCCTCCACCGTCACTACCGCCGAGGCGATGGAGCCCGAGACGACCAGCACCCCGCCCTCGACCGCGGTCTCGCCGGTGTAGAGGCTGTCGCCCGAAAGCGTCAGGGTGCCGGGGCCGGTCTTGGTCAGCCCGCCGGCATCGCCCGCGGGTCCGATCACGCCGGCGAAGCTGCCCGCGCCCACGGTCAGGGTATTGCCGTCCAGCGTCACCGTGCTGGTGGCCGAGGCGCTGTTCAGCGCGCCGATGGTCTCGTCCGCGCCCAGCGTCAGGTTGCCGGTGCCGTTCAGCGTCACCGCCGCGTCGTCGCGCAGCGCCCCGCCGGGCAGGCCGCTCGCCGCCTCCAGGCTGGCGCCGGACTGCACGGTGACCGCGGCCGAGTCGATCGCCCCGGTGATCCGCAGCGTGCCGCCCGTGACCGTGGTGTCGCCGGCATAGGTGTTGTCGCCCGACAGGATCAGCGTGCCCGCGCCGGTCTTGTTCACCCCCTCGACGCCCGAGATCACCACGCCGATCTCGGCCGTGCCGCCCGCGACCGCGATCCCCCCGCCACCCGGGTTCAGCGCCAGTCCGCCCGCGCCGGTCAGCAGGTAGCCCGAGGTCTGGAAGCTCAGGTTCGACACGTTCTGCGTGCCCTCGACCGTCACCGTGCCGGCGGTGCCGGCGAAGATCGCGTTGTTGCCCAGCCACTGGTCGTTGAAGTTGCCGTTCTGGATGGTCCAGTTGGTGTTCGCGGCGTTCCAGGTGCCGTCGCCGCCGTCGACCGCGCCGTTGCCGCCGTCGCCGGCGCCGTCCCAGTACTGGTCGGCCGGGCCGTTGCCGACCCGCAGGTTCACCTGCCCGTCGATATTGGTCAGCACCGTGGCGGTGCCGCCCGGGTTCAGCCCGATGGACAGGGTGTTGTCGGTCAGCCCGCCGCCGTATTCGAACAGCCGGTAATAGCCGTCGGCCAGCGAGGCCGAGGTGATGTCCAGCATGCCGCCCAGCGTCAGGTTGCCGCCGACCAGGATCACGTCGTTGGCCACGTCGGGCACCATCGCATTGGCCGCGCCCAGCTCGAACTCGGTGGTCGAGCCGCCGTCCAGCACCAGGTCGCCCGCGATCTCCAGCACGCCCGGGCTGGCGCCCGCGGCCAGGGTGCCGCCGGCGTTCACGTTCACGTCGCCCAGCACCGTGCCGGTGCCCTGCAGCGTGCCGCCCGCGTTGACGTTCAGCGTCATGGCGTTGCCGGCGCTGTCGCCGAAGCTGCCGTTGACCTGCAGGGTGCCGCCGTCGACCTCCACCGTGCCGGTGAAGTCGCTGCCGCCGCCGTTGCTGCCGGCCAGGGTCAGGGTGCCCGTGCCCTCCTTGGTCAGGGTGCCGGTGCCGGCGATCACCCCGCCGTAGGTGGTCGAGGCGTCGTTGCCGCCCGCGGTCAGGTCGCCGGTCAGGTTCACCGTGCCGCCGGTCCCGGCCAGCGCGCCCACCGCCTCGTCCACGTTCACGTTCACCGTGCCGCCGTTCACCGTCAGCGCATTGGCGTCGGACAGGTCGCTGCCCGCGTTCAGGTTCAGCGTGCCGGCGGTCACCGTGGTGGCGCCGGTCACCTCGCCGGTATTGGTGAAGGTGCCGCCCGAAACGGTCAGCGCCCCGTCGATCAGCCCCGCGTTCGCGCCGGTGCCGGCCGAGCCCACGTTGCCGGTCACCGTGCCGCCGCCGGCCACGGTCAGGCTGCCCGCCGCGCCCACGCTCACGTTCGAGGCGACCGAGCCGCTGTCGGGCGCGGCGGTGCCGATGGTCAGCGCGCCCGCGGTCACCGTGGTGGGGCCGGCATAGGTGTTGTCGCCGGTCAGGGTGACGGCGGCCGTCGCCCCGTTCACCGCCAGCCCGCCCGCGCCGTCGATGACGCCCGAGATGGCCGAGGCGCCCGTGGTCAGCGTCAGCACCGCCCCCGCGCCGTCCAGCGTGATGCCGCCCGCGCCGTTCACCGAGGCCACCGTCTCGGGCCCCTCGATGGTGAACTGGCCGGCGTTGGTGATCGCCGCCGCGGCGTCCAGCGCGCCGCCGTCGGTTTCCAGCGTGCCGTCCGCGCCGGTGGCGATGGTGGCCGAATCGGTGGAGCCGGTAATCCGCAGCGTGCCCTCGTCGATGGCCAGCGCGCCGGTATGGGTGCTGTTGCCGCCGAGGATCTGGGTCCCGGTGCCCTCCTTGGTCAGGGTGCCGGCGCCGGTCAGGGCGCCGCCATAGGTGGAGGACGCATCGCCGCCCCCGATGGTCAGGCCGGCGGCCAGGTTCACCGTGCCGCCGGTCCCGGCCAGCGCGGCCACCACCTCGTCCACGTTCACGTTCACCGTGCCGCCGTTCACCGTCAGCAGGTCGGCGTCCGAGAGGTCGCTGCCCGCGTTCAGGTTCAGCGTGCCCCCGGTCACCGTGGTGGCGCCGCTCACCGTGCCGGCGTTGTCGGTCGTCCCGCCGGTCACGGTCAGCGCGGCGATGGTGCCCGCGTTCGTGGTCTGGCCCGCGGTGGTCACCGCACCGGCAGAGCTGCCCGCGCCCACCGCGAACAAGGCCCCCGAGGCCACGGCGACCTCCGACACCAGCGAGGCGCCGGGGACGAGCACCAGCCCGCCCCCCAGCACGCTGGTCGCGCCGGTATAGGTATGGTCGGCCGACAGGAACAGCGTGGCCGCTCCCGTCTTGGTCAGCCCGCCGGTCCCGTCGATCACCCCGGCGAAGCTGCCGCCGCTCACGGTCAGCGTGTTGGCCCCCAGCGTCACCGTGCTGGTGGCCGAGCCGCTGTTCAGCGGGCCGATGGTCTCGCTGCCCGTCAGGGTCAGGTTGCCGGTGCCGTTCAGCGTCACCGCCGCGCTGTCCGACAGCGCCGCGCCGTCCACGCTCAGCACGGCGCCATCGGCCACGGTGATGCCGAGCGAGCCGATGGAGCCCGTCACCACCAGGGTGCCCGCCGACACGGTGGTGTCCGCGGTATAGCCGCTGCTGCCGGTCAGGGTCAGGGTGCCGGCGCCGGTCTTGACCAGCCCCAGGGTCGAGGTGCCGTTCTGGATCGAGCCGGAGAAGGTGGAGGAACCGCTGCCGACGAACGCGGTCACCAGCGTGCCCGCGCCGCCGTTGTTGATGATCGTGCCGCCGCCGCCGAGGTTGTTGACGGTGGTGGCGAACCCGTTCACGTCCAGCCTGGCGCCGCTGGCGATGCCGACCGTCTTGCTGTCCGATCCGGCCAGCGCGCCGGTGCCGGCCGCCGCGTTGCCGATCTGCAGCGTGCCGCCGGCGATCTGGATGGCGATGGGCAGGCCGCCGCCGTCGGTGACCGAGCCCGGCGCCAGCACCACCGTGCCGGTGGCGGAGGCCGAGCCGTAGATGGTGGTCGAGCCGCCGAGATAGGACAGGATGCCGGTCCCCAGCGTCAGCGTCTGGCCCGCGGCGGCCGCGAAGGTGCCGGTGGAGCCCGAGCCCACCCCGGCGATCAGGCCGGTCAGCGTGGTGTCGCCGATGGCCAGCACGGTGGCGCCGTTGCTGACCCCCAGCGTCCCGTCCACATCGCCGCCGTCCAGCTGCAGCGTGCCGCCGGTGACCGTGGCGTCGCCGGTCACGCTGCCGGTCAGGGTGAAGGTGCCGCCGGTGACGTCGAGGTTGCCGCCGATGGTGCCGGCATTGCTGCCGCTGCCGCCCGTGGCGACGTTGCCGAAGACCGTGCCGCCGGCCGCAACGGTCAGCGTGCCGCCGGCGCCCACGGTCACGTCCGAGGCGATCGAGCCCTGGGTGGCGTTGCCGATGGTCAGCGCGCCGGAGGTGACCGTGGTCCCCCCGGCATAGGTGTTGGCGCCGGTCAGCGTGGCGTCGGCGCCGTCCACCACCAGCGCGCCGTCGCCGCTGATGATGCCGCCATAGGTGTAGGGATCGACGGTGGCGGCCAGCGTCAGCACCGTCGCGGCATCGGCGATCGTGATGTTGCCCGCGAGGCCCAGCACGCCGACCGTCTCGCTGCCGCCGAGGGCCAGGGTCGAGCCGCTTTCGCCGAAGATGTTCACCGGCTGGCCGAAGGTGCCGCCCGTGGTGGTGGTGACGGTGGCCGTCCCGGGCTCCAGGCCGATCCAGAGCGAGGTGCTTTGCGTCGTGGCCCCGGCGTCGAAGATCAGGTCGCCGGACTGGACGACGATCGCTCCGCTGTGGGTGAGGTTGCCCGTCAGGGTCAGGGCCGAGCCCGGATCGGCGATCACCTGGATCGCGCCCGCGCCGGCGATGTTGCCCTCGTAGCTGGCGGCGCCTGCATTCTGCCAGACCCCCAGGGTCGAGCCGGCGCCGATGCTGACGGTTCCGCCCGTCCCTGACAGGTTGGTGATCGCGCGCGTGCCGGAACCGTCGAGCAGGCTCAGCGTCCCGTCGTTCACCGTCGTGCTGCCGATGACGGCGTAGAGGTTGGGGGAGGACGCGGGCGGGCCGGGATCGAAATCGGGATCGGCCCCGATGTTCACCGTGCCGCCGCTCAGCGTCAGGTCGCCGGCCAGTTGGCCGTTGATGGCCACCACCCCGGTGCCGCTGACCGTCACGCCCGCGCCGCCGGTGGTCAGCACCCCGTCGATCGTCAGCGTCCCGCCCGAGACCCCGACCGAGCCCACGCTCTGCGCGCCGGTGACCACCGGCTGGTTGTCCCCGCCGTCGCCGGTATGGGTCACGTCGTCCGCAGCCCCGGGCACCCCGTCGGGATCCCAGTTTTCGCCCGTGGCCCAGTCGCTGTCGGTCTGCCCGTCCCAGGTCTGCGCCAGGGCCGGCACCGTGACCAGCGACAGCGCCGCCAGGAGCGCGGTCGTGGCCAGCAGCCTCGCCCGGTCGCGGGGCCTCGCGAGCGGCTGGCCGAGAGAGGCAGTCCGGTGGGCATTCAGCGACATGGCGCGATCCTGCAACGGGTTCGGCGGCCGAAAAGGGCCGCAGGGGTTCATTTTGCCAGAACCTACGCGAAGCTGCGAAAATGTCGCAACGGAAAACGCTTGTTCAGCGCGTGGCCCCCTTGCAGGCGGGGGCGGTGTTTCCTTTCCGACACGTCATTCCGCGGGCCAGCCCGCCCAGACGCTGCGCTCCGCCGCCGCGATGAGCGCCCTGTCCTGCCGGTTCGACTGTTCCAGCAGCGCCAGAAGCCCGGGATCGTCCGTGGCCGGCCGGGGTTTCTCGCCCGAGCGGTTGAGGTGCAGCGCCGGGGCGGTGAACTGCGGCCAGACCGGGCGCAGCAGCTGCCGGAACCGCTCGATGCTGTAGTCGAAGCTCTCCACCCGGCCCACGAAGTCCAGCACCTCCAGCGCGGCGATGGCGCGCTCCAGTTCCTCTCCCGGGCCGGGCACGAAACGCGCCAGCCGGCCGACGTGGAAGTCGCGGCACTGCCGGTCGCCGGGAACCGCCAGCCGGCCGCGGACATAGCCGCCGAAGTCGGACTGCCGCGCCAGCCGGGTGCCCAGCCCCTCGGCCGCGTTGCCCGGCGCCTGCGCCCGCTCGAACTGGTAGGCCGAGCGGATCCGGGCGACGGGATCGCGCAGGAACAGCGCCGAGATGACGCGCACCCCGCGGATCCGCGGCGCCGGGCCATTGGCGGTGTGGCTGGAGAACACGGCCGCCCGGGGATTGTCGGCGATCCATTGCGCCACCCGGTCGGCGTTGTCGGGCTGGTCGAACTCGGCCGTCACCCAGCGGCCGGGGAAGTTGCGCTTCAGGATCGCGTCGAACGAGGTGCCGGCATTCTTGAACAGGTGATAATGCAGGATGACGGTGCGTTCGGTCATCGCGCTGGCCCCCCTCGACCCCCCGGCTGGCCATCGGGCAGTACAGATCGGCCGGCGCCGCTGCAACACCATTGTCCCGGCGGGGTCAGGCGGCGGGGCGGCGGGCCTCGACCAGCGCCACGCCGGTCAGCGCGCATTCGGGCAAGGGAAGGCGGTCCGTGCGCACCTCCCACCCCGCGGCCTCCAGCGCCTTGACGGTGGCGGCGATGGGCCAGGGGTCGGCGCGCACCTCGCCCGGCTGCCCGCCCGGCGGGGCGCAGGCCAGCACCAGCCGGCCGGCCCCGGCGAGGGGGCCCGACAGCAGCGCCTCCACCGCGCCC
Organism: Paracoccaceae bacterium; assembly: GCA_037190175.1. Classification (GTDB taxonomy): domain Bacteria; phylum Pseudomonadota; class Alphaproteobacteria; order Rhodobacterales; family Rhodobacteraceae; genus JBBCJM01. The sequence goes on from JBBCJM010000039.1 coordinate 12,640, forward strand.
GCCATGCCGCCGTCCAGCGCCAGCCGGGCCACGCCGGTGGGCGCGGGCCCGTCGGCCAGGTCCCCCCGCGCCGCCAGCAGGGTCGCCAGCCGCTCCAACCCCGGCCCGACCGCCACCGGCCCCAGCGCGCGGGGGGCCAATCGCGCCAGCGGCCGGTCGGGCGCGCCGGCCAGCCGCGCCAGCGCCGCGGCCGCCACCCGCTCGCAGCCGTCCGGCGCCTCCGGGCCGGCGGCCAGCGCCGCGGGGTCGCCGTCGCGCAGGAAACGCCGCTGCTCCTCGGCCCCGGTCAGCGGGCAGGTGCCGGCGAAGGGCGGCGCCCCCACCTTGGCCAGTTGCCGCAGCAGCCGCTGCCGGGTGGCCTCGGGGGAATATTCCCGCCGGACGAAGGCCCGCCCGCCGCGGCTCAGCCGCTCCCACAACGCGGGGTCGTCCACCAGCCGCAGCACGGCGGCGGCGAAGTCGGCCGGCGCCTCGGCGATCAGGATCTCGGCGCCGTCCTCGAGCCCCATCCCCTCGGCCCCCACCGGCGTGGCCACGCAGGGCACCCCCGCGGCCAGCGAGGAGCCGATCTTGCCCTTGATCCCCGCGCCATAGGTCAGCGGGGCCACCGTGGCGATCAGCCCGCCCAGGCAGGCGTCGAGGTCGGGCACGAAGCCCACCACCCGCACCCCGGGCAGGTCCAGCGCGTCGAAGGCCGGCGGCGGCGAGGAGCCGATGATGTGGAACTCCAGCTCCGGCGCGGCCTCGTGGACCAGCGGCCAGATGTGGGTCAGGAAATGCATCACCGCATCGACGTTGGGCGTATGCCGGTAGCCGCCGACGAAGCCGATGCCGCGCCGCCCCTCGCGCGGCGGCACCGCCTCGGCCAGCGGCAGCACCAGCGGGATCACCGACAGCCCGTCGCGCACCCCCATCGACCGCAGCAGCGCATGTTCGTGCTGCGAGACCAGGATGGTGTCCGAGGCGGCGGAGATCACCGCCAGCTCGCGGTCGCGGGTGATCTGGGCCTCGGCCACCTCCTCCGGCGGGTCGCCCCTCAGCCGGGCCTCGCGCTCCTTGCGCAGGAAATGCAGGTCGGCGGTGTTGAAGATGATGGGGGTGCGGGGGCAGAGCGTCCGCAGCCGCTCGATCCACTGGCCGCCATGGCCGACGCGGGTGAGGTAGAAGAGGTCGAACCCCTCGGCATGGCGGTCCAGATAGCGGGCCAGATCCTTGACATAGGGCGCATGGATCACCTCCACCCCCAGCGCCTGCAATGCCGCGCCATAGTCGCCGTCCGGCAGCAGGTTCGAGGGGACGAAGGTCACCTCGTAGCCCATCTCGAGGTAAAGCCGGATATGCCACCAGGCGATCAGCGAGCCCGCGTCGCGGTCCGGGCGCGGCACCTCGTGGTCGATCATCAGGATGCGCGGGCGGCGGGGGCGGGGGATGGCGCGGGGATGCACCGGCTGGGCGGGCAGGTGGCGCTCCAAGGCGAAGGCCCACCGCGCGCGCAGCTTCTCGAAATTCGTCACCTGGTAGGCCTTGACCCCGCTGTCGGTCGAGGTGCCCGAACTGACGCCTTCGAAATGCACCACGGTCGAGGCCGGCTGGTAGATCACCCGGAACCCCAGCTGCCGCAGCCGCATGGCGAGGTCGGTGTCCTCGCAATAGGCGGGGACATAGCGGGTGTCGAAGCCGCCCGCGGCCTGCCAGGCGGCGGCGGGCACCAGGATGGCGGCGCCGGAGATATAGTCGGCATCGCGGCGCAGGTTGAAGCCGGGCTCGGCCGGGTCGGCCCCGCGGCCGAGGTTGGCCCCGCCGCCCCCGGCCCAGACATAGCCGCCGGCCTCCTGAAGCGTGCCGTCGGGATAGACCAGTTTCGACCCCAGGATCCCCGCCTCGGGCGTGGCGCGGGCCAGTTCCACCAGCCGGTCGATCCAGCCCGGCAGCACCGCGGTGTCGTTGTTCAGGAAGAAGAGGAAGGGCGCGCGGGCCAGCCCGGCGGCATGGTTGCACGACCGCAGGAAGCCCATGTTCCCGGGGTTGCGGTGATAGGTGATCCCCTCCAGCCCCTCGCAGAACGCCTGCGTCTCGTCGGTGGAGCCGTCGTCGGCCAGGATCACCTGCAACCGGGTGCGGTCGCCGGCCTTCAGGATCGACCACAGGCAGCGCAGGGTGAAGAGGAACTGGTCGTAGGCCGGGATGATGACGCTGACCTCGGGGTCCTCCGATCTCAGAGCCGCCGCGCCGGCCCGCACCTCGGCGCGCACCTGGTCCCAGCTGGCGAAATCGTCGCGCCAGGCCGGTTCGGGCAGCTTGCGCAGCTCGGCCCGGCCATAGGCGAGGTAATGCAGCAGCGCCGGCCCCGGAAAGTCGTCGCGCACCTCGGGGTGGCGGGTCAGGTAGAAGGCATCGGGAAACCGGGGGGCCAGCGAGATCCAGGGCTCGCGGCCGAGGCGCAGATAGTGCAGCAGCCCGGGTTCGCGCTCGCCCGCGCGCAGGTGGCGGGCGCGGTAGGCGGCTTCGTCGAACAGCGGATGCGGCTCGATCCCCTGCGCCGCGCCGGTCTGCAGGTAATGCACCAGCGCCGATTGCCCGCCCAGGTCGGCCGGCAGCCCCGCCAGCGCCGCCTGCCGGCGGTAGTGCTGCGGGTCGAAGAGCGGCGAGAGCGTGAGATCGGCGCCCCCGGCCCCGGTCAGCAGCACCTCGAGCGGGGTCAGCTCGGGATCGGCCTCGGCCAGGCCGGGGTGGGCCCTGCGCAGGAAATCGCGGTCGTAGAGCGGATGCGGGGCCAGCGTGGCGCCGCGGTCGCGCAGATAGGCCTCCAGCGCGCAGCCGTGCGGCGGGGCGCCGGGCTGGCCGCGCAGATGCGCCAGCGAGACCAGCGGATGCGGATCGGGCCGCCCGGCCGGGGGCAGGGCCAGCCAGGCCGCCGCCACCTCGGCCGGCCGGCTGTCCACGGGCAGGCCCAGCGCCGCGGCCACATGCGCCAGATCGAAGAGCGGCCGGGGCGGGATCGCTTCGCGCGTGGCCAGCAGGCCCAGCAGCGGGTTGTCGAAGGGCAGCCCGGGCGGCAGCCGGTGGCGCAGCCACCTCGGCGCCACCAGCGGATGGCTGGCGCGGTTCTCCGCCCCGCCGGAGGTCAGGAAGTGCCACAGCGGCTGGATGCCCGACTGCGCCACGTCGGGATGGGCGGAGAGATAATGGGCGGACGAGAACAGCGGCGAGGGATCGCGCCCCTCGGCCATCCCGCTGGACAGGAAATGCTCCAGCGGGTCGATCCCCGCGGCCGCCACGTCGGGATAGGTGCGCAGATACCAGGCGCCGTCCAGAAGCCGGTGGTCGCGCAGCGCCCGGATCAGCAGGTCCCTCGCCCCGCCTTCGACCGGCGCGCCGGGGGCGGGTTGCTGCGAAGCAGGGGGGAAGCGGTCGCGCAGCATCACGGGGGGCCCTGTTCTGGTGCCTGAAGGGTGCTTGTTGCGGGAAGGCGGGGGGCTGTCAAGGAAACGGGCCGCTCCTC
>JBBCJM010000040.1:0-9790 GCA_037190175.1 Paracoccaceae bacterium
GGCTGGACATCTTCGTGCTGAACGCCTGCGATTGCCTGTACTTCGTGTCGAAATCCGAGGTGGCGCGCTGGCCCGGGATCGGCTGGCTGGCCCGCGCCACCGGCACGGTGTTCATCGCCCGCCGGGGGACCGAGGCCAAGGCGCAGGAGCGGCTGTTCGAGGAGCGCCTGCGGGCGGGGCATCGGCTGCTGTTCTTCCCCGAGGGGACCAGCACCGACAGCCAGCGGGTCCTGCCGTTCAAGTCGACGCTCTTCGCGGCGTTCTTCAAGGACGGGCTGGCGGGGGAACTGCATGTCCAGCCGGTCAGCGTGATCTACCGCGCCCCCCCGGGCCGGGACCTGCGCTTCTATGGCTGGTGGGGCGAGATGGACTTCGGCCCGCATTTCCTGCGCGTGCTGGCGCAGTCGCCCCAGGGCGAGGTCGAGGTCGCCTTCCTGCCCCCCGTCGCCGTGGCCGCCTTCGCCGACCGCAAGGCGCTGGCCGCCCATTGCGAACGCGCCATCCGATCGGCCCATGACGCGGGTCTGGCAGGGTAGGGCGGCCCGGGCGCTCCCGCCCCTTGTCGCCGTCGGCTCCAGGCGTTGGGCCGGGCAAGGGGGGCTGGGGCCGCCCCCTTGAACCCCCGCCGTCGCCCGGCCTTGCCGGTGTCGCGGTTGTGCAGACCCCGGGGGTTTTGCACCCCCGGACCCCCGCAGAGTATTTGAACCAAGATGAAAGACACTTTGATTCAAATTGTCCCGCCTTCCGCTTCTCTTTCGAGCCATAAATATCCTGCGGGGTTGCCAGTGGTTTACGCCATTGGTTCGAGTGAACCACTGGCTGGGGGGTGCAAAACCCCCGGCGCTTTCCACCGGCGGAACGCGGGCGGGCACTTCCCGCCATCCCGCTCTAGGCAGAGGCCGGCGGGGCGGCTAGGCTGGGGTTGCCCTTGCCTGCCGGAGGCTTCCATGCGCGCGCTCGCCCTCCTCCTCGCCGCGGCCCTTCCGGCCGCTCCGGTCGTGGCGGGCGAGCTGGTGGAGGATGCCGCGGCGGTGGAGGCGGCGGTGGCCGCGGGGGATTTCGCGGCCTGGCAGGCGGCCTATGCCCGGCTTGCCGCCCGGGCCTGGTTCTCGGCCGGGCTGCATTTCGACGCGCTGGCGCTGACCGCGGAACCGGCCGCCGGCTATGGGCTCTACGATCCCCGCCCCGGCAATGCCTATGCCCGCGGCGAGCCCGTGCATCTCTATGCCGAGCCCGAGGGCTTCGGCTATGGCGCGGCGGGCGAGGGGCGGCTGCGGGTCGCCCTCGACATCGACCTGACCATCCGCGACGCGGCCGGCGCGGTGGTGGCGGAGCGGCCGAAGTTCCACGCCCTGCAGGGCGAGTACCGCGGGCCGGTGCGCGAGGTCATGGCGGCGCTGACGGTCCCGACCGGCGACCTATCCCCCGGCCGCTATGCGCTCGAGTTCACCTTCCACGACCTGCACGGCGGGCAATCCGCCGCCTTCACCAGCGAGATCGAGATCGAATGACCCCCGACAGCGCCGCGCTCGCCGCCGAATTCGCCGCCCTCGCGCTGCCCCGTTTCGCCGAGGCCGAGGCGCTGCGGCTGGGGGCGATCCTGCTCGATCTCGCCGGGCGGCAGGCGCTGCCGGTGGTGATCGACATCCGCACCGCCGACCGCTGCCTGTTCCACGCCGCGCTGCCGGGCTCGGCGCCGATGAACGCTCGCTGGGCGGCGCGGAAATCGGCCACCGCGCTGATCTTCGGCCAGCCGTCCTTCCTGGTCGGCACCCGCAACCGCGAGCAGGGGCGGACGCTCTCCGACCACGGGCTCGACCCCCTGGCCCATGCCGACCACGGCGGGGCGGTGCCGGTGCGGGTCGCGGGCGTGGGCGTGGTGGCGGTGGCCGCGGTGAGCGGGCTGCCGCAGGCCGAGGACCACGCGCTGGTGGTGGAGGCTCTGCGGGTGCTGCAGGGGGAGCTTTAGGCCTCGGGCAGGATCACCCTGCCGATCAGCCGCATCAGGTCGCCGAAATAGCCCTCGCTGCGGGCGGGCTGGGTGGGGTCGGAGGTGATGGCCAGGGTCAACCCCCGCTCCGGCGCCACCGCGATCACCTGCCCGCCATAGCCCCGCGCCAGCGCCACCGGGATGCCGCCCGCCCGGCCCAGGAACCAGCCGTAGCCATAGCCGAGGCCGGAGAAGGGCGAGGCGGTGCGGGGCGTCAGGCTCTCTGCCACCCATTCCGGCGACAGCACCTGCCGCTCGCCCCACCGGCCCGCAAGCCGCATCACCTCGCCCACCCGGGCCATGGCGTGCGGCGTCAGCGCCATCTCGTTGCCGCCCAGGTAATAGCCCTGCGGGTCGCGGGTCCAGGAGGGGATCTCGATCCCCAGCGGCTCGCCCAGCCAGTCGCGCATCAGGCGCAGGAGGCTGCGGCCCGCGGCCTCGGCCAGCACGGCGCCCAGCACATGGGTGGAGCCGGTGGAATAGAGCATCCGGCCGCCCGGCTCGGCCACGAAGGGGCGCGAGAGCGCATCGGCCACCCAGTTGCGGCTGGAAACCCAGGCGCCGTAGTTGCCGCCCGAGGTGCGTTCCAGCCCCGCGCGCAGGGTCACCAGATGCTCGACGGTCAGCCCGGCCACCTGCGGGTCGGCCTGCCGCGGGATGAGCTTCGGGACGATTTCGCCCAGGGTGGCCGAGACGCCGGGCAGCACGCCCCGGTCGATGGCGGCCCCAGTGGCCATGGCGACCAGCGACTTCGACACCGACTTGATGTTGGCCGGCCGGTTCAGGCCCGGGCCGCGGAACGCCTCGGCCAGCGCCACCTCGCCGTCCTTCAGGATGACCAGCGCGTGCAGCGGCGCCAGCGCCCGGGCCGCATCGGCGCTGGCCGCGAAGGGTGTCTGCGCCCGCGCCCCGGAGGCCAGCGCCAGGGTTCCCGCCAGTACCAGCCGCCGTGTGACCATGCCCGTGCCCTCCGCCTGCGCAGAGAACGCCACGGAGCGCGGCGGGACGCCAGCCCCCGCCCGTCACCTTCGCGTCAGCCCGGCGCGAGGCGGCGCGCGATATCGGCGCTTTGGTGGAGGAAATCGACGATGACGATCTGCGTGGGCGTGACGACGAAGATCACGAAATGCTGCCCGGCCCGGATGAAGCGCAGGTCGTCGGCCAGGTCGTCGGCGAAATGGGCGCGGCAGGAGCGGTGGGGCACATCCCCTTGAGCAAGCGCCTCACACCGGCTCACCAGCAGGTCGAGGTAGCGTTCGGCCTGACGATCGCTGAACTGCTCGGCGGTCCAGGCGCCGATCGCCGCCATGCTGCGTTCGGCGCGTGGCGACAGGCGCCAGGGCTTGGGCATTCAGGCCCCCCGCCGGCGCCCGGCCGCGAAGGCGCGGCGCATCGCCTCTTCCCCGGTTCCTTCCGCGAATTCCCCCCGTCGGATCTGCTCCAGCCCCTCCAGCACGCCGGCCTTGGCCTTTTCCCAGACCTCGACCTCGTGCTGCAGCCGGCGCAGGCCGTCGCGCAGCACTTCGGAGGCGTTCTGGTAGGTGCCCTCGGCGACCATGCGGTCAACGAAGGCGGATTGCTGTTCGGTCAGCACGACGTTGCGGGTGGGCATGGGCACCTCCGGGGGTTTCGATTGGCAGGATATGCCAATCCCTTCCCTCACGCCAGCCGCTTCAGCACATCCCCCAGCGTGCCGATCAGCTGGTCGATCTCGGCCTTCGAGATGATCAGCGGCGGCGACATGGCGATGATGTCGCCGGTGGTGCGGATCAGGATGCCGCTGTCGTAGGCGTCGAGGAAGGCGTTGAAGGCGCGCTTGGTGGGCTCGCCCGGGATCCCTTCCAGCTCCACCGCGCCGATCACGCCCATGTTGCGGATGTCGATCACATGCGGCAGGCCCTTCAGCGAATGCAGCGCCTGCTCCCAATAGGGCGCCAGCTCCGCCGCCCGTTCGAACAGCCCCTCCTCGCGATAGGTCTCCAGCGTGGCGATCCCGGCGGCCGAGGCGATGGGGTTGCCGGAATAGGTGTAGCCGTGGAACAGCTCGATCAGGTGCTCGGGCCCCTGCATGAAGGCGTCGTGCACCGCCGCGGTGGTCAGCACCGCGCCCATCGGGATCACCCCGTTGGTCAGCCCCTTGGCGGTGGTCATCATGTCGGGCACCACGCCGAAATGCTGGGCGGCGAAGGCGGACCCCAGGCGGCCGAAGCCGGTGATCACTTCATCGAAGATCAGAAGAATGCCGTGCTTCCTGGTGATTTCCCTCAGCTTTTCCAGATAGCCCTTCGGCGGCAGCAGCACGCCGGTGGAGCCCGCCATCGGCTCGACGATCACCGCGGCGATGGTCTCGGCCCCGTGCAGGGCGACGATCCGCTCCAGATCCTCGGCCAGATGCGCGCCATGTTCGGGCTGGCCGCGCGTGAAGGCGTTCTGCCCCGGCAGGTGGGTATGCGGCAGGTGGTCCACGCCCGCCAGCAGGGTGCCGAAGACCTTGCGGTTATTCACGATCCCGCCCACCGAGATGCCGCCGAAGTTCACCCCGTGATAGCCGCGCTCGCGCCCGATCAGCCGGGTGCGCGCGCCCTCGCCGCGCGCCCGGTGATAGGCGATGGCGAGTTTCAGCGCGGTTTCAACGCTTTCCGAGCCGGAGTTCGTGTAGAACACATGCTCGATCCCGGGCGGCGAGATCTCGATGATCCGGTTGGCCAGCTCGAAGGCGATGGGATGGCCCATCTGGAAGGCCGGCGCGTAGTCCAGCTCCGCCGCCTGCCGCTGGATCGCCTCGGTGATCTTCGGCCGGCAATGCCCGGCGTTGCAGCACCAGAGCCCCGCGGTGCCGTCCAGCACCTGCCGCCCGTCGGCGGTGGTATAGTGCATGTCCTTGGCCGCCACGAACATCCGCGGCGCCTTCTTGAACTGCCGGTTGGCGGTGAAGGGCATCCAGAAGGCGGCGAGGTCGTTGGGGGCGGGCTTGCGGTCGAGCGCCATGGGACACCTGTGCGAGGGCGGGCCGGGAAGGATTTGACCGGGTGGTCAGATGCGCGCTAGCATCTGCCCCCGCGCGGCTGCCGTCAAGGCCGCCCCCCGCAGCCAGCAGACCGGAATGACCGCCCGCCCCCGCACCCGCATCCAGCAGAAGAACCGCGGGGCGATCCTGGAGGCGGCGCTGGAGGTCTTTTCGGCCCAGGGTTTCCGCGGCTCGACGCTCGACCAGATCGCCGCGGCGGCGGGGCTGTCGAAGCCCAACCTGCTCTACTACTTCCCCTCAAAGGAGGCGATGCACCAGGCGCTCTTGACCGGGCTGCTGGACACCTGGCTGGCCCCCCTGCGGGCGATGGACCCGGAGGGCGATCCGGTGGAGGAGGTCATGGCCTATGCCCGCCGCAAGCTGGAGCTTTCCCGCGACTATCCCCGCGAGAGCCGGCTTTTCGCCAACGAGATCCTGCAGGGCGCGCCGCGGATCATGCCGGCGATCGAGGGCGAGCTGAAGCAATTGGTGGACGACACCGCCCGGGTGCTCGACCGCTGGATGGACGAGGGGCGGCTGGCGCGGATGTCGCCGCACCACCTGATCTTCTCGATCTGGGCGCTGACCCAGCACTATGCCGACTTCGACACCCAGGTCCGCGCCGTGCTGGGGCCGGGGCACGATCCGCTGGCCGAGGCGGGGGAGTTCCTGGACACGCTGTTCCTGCGGCTGTTGCGCCCGTAGCCGGCGCCGGGGGGCCAGCCCCCCGGACCCCCCGGGATATTTATGGACAGAAGAAGAGCGGGAGGGGGGCAATTTGAATCGAGTTGTCCCGACTATGCCTTGTCCTTCTGCTTCAGCTTCCAGGCGATCTGGCGCAGCATTCCGTGGAAGGTCTGCACCTCGGCCCGCGTTAGCCCCAGCCGGCCCCACATGCTGCGCAGGTTCTGCCGCATCTGCGGGGCCTTGGTCTCGGGGAAGAAGAAACCGGCCGCCTCCAGCCGTTCCTCGAAATGCCCGGCCAGGCGGTCGACCTCGGCCCCCGTCGCCAGATCCTGCCCGGCCAGCGCCAGCCGCTCGGCCGGGCCTCCGTCCGCCTGCCGGCCCCATTCGTAGGCCAGCAGCAGCGCGCATTGCGCGAGGTTCAGCGAGGGGTATTCGGGGTTGGTCGGCACGGTCACGATGGTATGGGCGGGCGCAAGTTCGTCGTTCTCCAGCCCCGTGCGCTCGGGGCCCAGCAGGAAGGCGACCTTGCGGCCGGCAGCGGACAGCGCGCGGGCCTCGGCCACCGCGGCCTCGGGCGTCATCACCCGCTTGACCAGCTCGCGGTTGCGGCCCGTGGTGGCGTAGACCATCTCGCAATCGGCGATGGCCGCGGGCAGGTCGGGGAACACCCCGGCCATGTCCAGCACCCTTCCCGCGCCGCTGGCGGTGGCGCCGGCGCGCGGGTTGGGCCAGCCGTCGCGGGGGGCCACCAGCCGCATCCGGTTGAGGCCGAAGTTCAGCATCGCCCGCGCCGCGGCGCCGATGTTCTCGCCCATCTGCGGGCGGACCAGGACGAAGGCGGGCTGGATCGGATCGGGCATCGCTGCCTGATAGCCGTGGGCCGCGCGGGGGGCAAGCCGGGGGCCGAGTAGCCAAGCCGCGGGCGATGCGCTAAGGGGGCGGGCGCCTTGCCCGAGAGAGCCCCGATGCCCGACGATCGCCCGCAGCTTTACCTCGTCACGCCCCCCGTCTTCGACGAGGCATTCCCCGCTCGCCTGGCCAAGGTGCTGGACGGGGCCGAGGTCGCCTGCCTGCGGCTGGCCTTCGCGGGGCGTGATCTGGACCTGATCGCCCGCGCCGCGGATGCCTGCCGCGAGATCGCGCATACCCGCGACGTGGCGGTGGTGATCGAGAGCCATGTGGCGCTGGTCGCCCGGCACGGGCTCGACGGGCTGCATCTGACCGACGGGGCGCGCTCGGTGCGCAAGCTGCGCAAGGACCTGGGGGCGGATGCCATCATCGGCGCGGCCTGCGGCACCACCCGGCACGAGGGGATCAACGCCGCCGAGGCGGGGGCGGACTATGTGGCCTTCGGCCCGGTGGGCGAGACGGGCCTGGGCGACGGGACGCGGGCGGACCCCGGGTTGTTCGAGTGGTGGTCCGAGATGATCGAGGTGCCGGTGGTGGCCGAGGGCGCGCTGACCGTGGAACTGGTCGAGCGCCTCGGCCCGGTGACCGACTTCTTCGCGGTGGGCGAGGAGATCTGGGGCGCCGACGACCCGCTCGCCGCCCTGCGCCGGCTGCTGGCGCCGCTGGGATAGGGCGCAAGGATACCGCGGCGGGGGCGATTCGGCCGGGGATCGTGCGGCCGGATTCGCGATCCGGCAACGGATGTTCGATGATACCGCCAATAGGCCGAATTATCTTGCGTCAAACTGCCGAATCCCCCGCAGATCCGCAGCACATTCCCTGCCTCCTGCCGCATCTTCTGCCCGTCCAAGCGGGAGGCGGTCATGAAGGTCATCGTTCTGGGGGCGGGCGTCATCGGGGTCACCTCGGCCTGGTATCTGGCCCGCGCCGGCCACGAGGTGACGGTGATCGACCGGCAGGCGGGTCCGGCGCTGGAAACCTCCTTTGCCAATGCCGGCGAGGTCTCGCCCGGCTATTCCGCCCCCTGGGCCGCCCCCGGCATCCCGATGAAGGCGCTGAAATGGATGTTCCAGACCCATGCGCCCTTGGTGCTGCAACCGAAGGTGGACCGCCAGCGCATCGACTGGATGTGGCGGATGCTGGGCAACTGCACCACCCCCGCCTACAAGCGCAACAAGAGCCGGATGGTGCGGCTGGCCGAATATTCCCGCGACTGCCTGATCGACCTGCGCGCCGAGACCGGCATCGCCTATGACGAGCGCCAGCAGGGCACGCTGCAACTGTTCCGCAGCGAGAAGCAGGTGGCGGCGGCGGCCAAGGACATCGCGGTGCTGAAGGCCGACGGCGTGCCCTTCGAGGTGCTGGACCGCGCCGGCTGCCTGGCCGCCGAGCCGGGGCTGGCGGGCTCGGCCCATCTGATCGCCGGCGGCCTGCGCCTGCCGGGGGACGAGACCGGCGACTGCTTCAAGTTCACCAATGCCCTGGCCGCCATGGCCGCGGCGCAGGGCGTGCGCTTCCGCTGGGGCGTCGGCATCGACCGGCTGGTGGAGCGCGCCGGGCGGATCGAGGCGGTGATGACGTCGGAGGGGCTGCTGGCGGCCGACGCCTTCGTGCTGGCGCTGGGCGCCCATTCGCCGGCGCTGGCCGCGCCCTTCGGGATGCACCTGCCGGTCTATCCGGTGAAGGGCTATTCGATCACCGCCGAGGTCACCGACGCGGGCCGCGCCCCGGTCTCCACCGTGATGGACGAGACCTACAAGGTGGCGATCACCCGGCTGGGCGACCGCATCCGGGTGGGCGGGCTGGCCGAGATCGCCGGCTTCGACCTGTCGCTGAACCCGCGCCGCCGGGCGACGCTGGAGAAGTCGGTGGGCGAGCTGTTCCCCGGCGGCGGCGACCTGAAGGGCGCCAGCTTCTGGGCCGGCTTGCGGCCGATGACTCCGGACGGCACCCCGCTGGTGGGCCGCTCGACCGTCGGCAACCTGTGGCTAAACACCGGGCATGGGACGCTGGGCTGGACCATGGCCGCGGGCTCGGGCCGGCTGCTGGCCGATCTGGTCTCCGGCCGGCCGGGCGAGATCAGGGCCGACGATCTGGGCTATGCCCGCTATCTGCCCGGCCGCCGCGCCGCCACCGGCGGGCTGCGCCCCGCCACCGCCTGATCGCGGGGCATCCCCGATCCCGCCCCCGCCCCGGGGCGGGATTTTGCTTGACCGGCCCCGCGGCGCGTGATGCCTTCGATTTGACCATCCGGTCAGGATCGGAATCGCGAACGGGGCGGCCACAGCCCCGGCAGAATGGGGAGCAAGCCGATGCCAGCACCCGGAGAGAACCTCCGCATCGACGGCCCGCGGCTGTGGGACAGCCTGATGCAGATGGCGCAGATCGGCCCCGGCGTGGCGGGCGGCAACAACCGCCAGACCCTGACCGATGCCGACGCGGAAGGGCGCGCGCTGTTCCAGACCTGGTGCGAGGCCGCGGGGATGACCATGGGCGTCGACACCATGGGCACGATGTTCGCCACCCGGGCGGGGGAGGACCCCGAGGCGCTGCCGGTCTATGTCGGCTCGCACCTCGACACCCAGCCCACGGGCGGCAAGTTCGACGGGGTGCTGGGGGTGCTGGGCGGGCTGGAGGTGATCCGCACCCTCAACGACCTGAACATCAGGACGAAACACCCCATCGTGGTCACCAACTGGACCAACGAGGAAGGCGCCCGCTTCGCCCCCGCCATGCTGGCCTCCGGCGTGTTCGCCGGCATCCACACGCAGGACTACGCCTATGGCCGCCGCGACCTGGAGGGCAAGAGCTTCGGCGAGGAGTTGCAGCGGATCGGTTGGGTAGGGTCCGAGACCGTGGGCGCCCGCCGGATGAAGGCGATGTTCGAACTGCACATCGAGCAGGGCCCGATCCTGGAGGCAGAGGGGAAGGAGATCGGCGTGGTCACCCACGGGCAGGGGCTCTGGTGGCTGGAGATCACCCTGACGGGGAAGGACGCGCATACCGGCTCCACCCCCATGAACATGCGGGTGAACGCCGGCCTCGGGATGGCGCGGATCACCGAACGGGTGCACCAGATCGCCATGTCGCACCAGCCCAACGCGGTGGGCGCGGTGGGGCAGGTCACCGTCTTCCCCAATAGTCGCAACGTGATCCCGGGCAAGGTGGTGTTCACCGTCGACATCCGCTCGCCGGAG
>JBBCJM010000041.1:0-3618 GCA_037190175.1 Paracoccaceae bacterium
CCCCCCCCCCCCCCCCCCCCCCGCTTTCCGCCTGCCCATGGCCGGGCAGAAAGCGCCGCGGCTGCCGCGGTTTTCCTCTTTGAGCGCGGCCAACTTCCTGCCTATAGTCCCCAGCATAACAAGGGGGCGGCCCGAAGCCGCGCCAACCCGCAGGGGGGCATAGATGATCCGGTCCGAACTGATCCAGAAGATCGCCGACGAGAACCCGCATCTCACGCAGCGCCATGTCGAGCGGATCGTGAACACGGTCTTCGAGGAGATCATCGAGGCGCTGGCGCGGGGGGACCGGGTGGAACTGCGCGGCTTCGGCGCCTTCTCGGTGAAGGCGCGCGAGGCGCGGCTGGGCCGCAACCCCCGCACCGGCGAGGCGGTGCAGGTGGAGGACAAGAAGGTGCCGTTCTTCAAGACGGGCAAGCTCTTGCGGGACCGTCTGAACGGGCGTAGCTGAGCCCCGGGCCGCGCGACCGCGGCTTCCCGGGGGGAAGGAGAACCCGATGATCCGCTGGCTGAAATGGCTCGTGCTGGGGCTTCTTGCCCTGATGCTGGTGACGGTGGCGCTGGCCAACCGGGGCGCGGTCACTTTGCGGCTCCTGCCCGACGACCTCGCGGCCTTCCTGGGGCTGGACCTGGCGGTGGAGATGCCGCTCTTCCTGGTGATCCTGGGCGGCGTGGCCGCGGGGCTGCTGATCGGGTTCCTGTGGGAATGGCTGCGCGAGCACCGGCACCGTGCCGATGCCAGCGCCCGCGGGCGCGAGATCGCGCGGCTGGAGCGGGAACTGGCCTCGATGCGCGACGCCAAGGGGCCGGCGGACGAGGTTCTGGCGCTGATCGACCGGCGCAAGGCCTCCTGACCCCATGTCCGTCCGGGTGAAGATCTGCGGGCTGCGCCGGCCCGAGGACGTGGCCGTGGCGGCGGAGGCGGGCGCGGCCTATGCGGGCTTCGTCTTCTACCCCCCCTCGCCGCGGCACCTGACGCTGGAGGAGGGGCGCGAGGCCGCGCTGGCCGCCCCGCCGGGGCTGGTCAAGGTGGCGCTGACGGTCGATGCCGAGGACGCCACGCTGGATGCGCTGCTGGACGCGGTGCCGATCGACATGCTGCAACTGCACGGGCGCGAGGATGCCGCCCGGGTGCAGGCCCTGCGCGGCCGCTATGGCCTGCCGGTGATGAAGGCCTGGGGCGTGGCGGGGCCGCAGGATCTGGCCGGGCTGACCGGGATGAGCCTGGCGGCCGACCAGATCCTGGTCGATGCCAAGCCGGCGCCGGGGGCGGCGCTGCCGGGGGGCAATGGGCTGGCCTTCGACTGGCGGCTGGTCGCCGGGCGGCACTGGCTGCGGCCCTGGATGCTGGCGGGCGGGCTGACGGCGGAGAACGTGGCCGAGGCGATCCGCCGGACCGGCGCGCGGCAGGTGGACGTGTCCTCGGGGGTGGAGCGGGCGCGGGGGGTGAAGGACCCCGCGCTGATCCGCGCCTTCGTCGCCGCCGCCACCGCCGAAGGCCCGCCGCGGCTGGCCTGACTACCGCAGCCGCACGCTGACCCGGGCCGAGCGGCCCAGGGCGTCGATCACGCTGAAGGTCACGAAGCCGGCGCCGGGCGGGGCCACCACCGTCTCGCGCGCGGAAAGCCCGGTGACCAGCGGCAGCCCGTCGGCCAGCCAGGTGAAGGGCGCCCGCCCGCCGCGCACCCGTAGGATCAGCCCCTCGGGCATCAGCTCCACCTCGGTGCCGTCGCGGGGGAAGGCGACGGCGGGCGCCTCGGGGTCGGCCACCGGATCGGCGCCGCGGGGGCGGAAGCGCCTCAAGGGCTCGGGAAGCTGGGCGTTCGAGACCAGCAGGGTGGCGCGGGGGGGCGGCGGCAGGGGATCGAACCCCCGCTTCAGCCGCTGGAATGCCTGGAACAGCACCGGCGCCGCGGTATCGGCCCCCAGCGCCCCGGGCACCGGGGTGCCGTCCGCCCGGCCCATCCAGACCCCCACCACATGCCGCCCGTCGAAGCCGATGGCCCAGGCGTCGCGGTGGCCGTAGGAGGTGCCGGTCTTGTAGGCCAGCCGGTTGGCGGGCGCGCCGGGCGGCGGCGGCAGGCCGGCCAGGATGTCGCCCACCTGCCAGGCGGCCACCGCGCTCATCACCCTTTGCCCCTCCGCGCCCTCTCCGGCGGCATGGACGGGCCGCGCCACCCCGCCGCGGGCGATGGCGGCATAGAGCGAGACCAGATCCTGCAAGGACACCCCCACCCCGCCCAGCGCCACCGCCAGCCCGGGCTGCCCGGCCAGCCGCGGCGACCCCCCGGCGCGGCGCAGCGCCGCCATCAGCCGGGCCGGGCCCAGCGCCTCGGTCAGCGCCACGGCGGGCACGTTCAGGCTGGCCTGCAAGGCCTCGCGGGCGCGGATGGTGCCGCGGAACCGGCGGTCGAAGTTCTGCGGCGCGTAGCCGGAGAAATCGGTCGGCCGGTCCTCGATCATCGTCTCGGGATGCGCCAACCCCTCGTCGAAGGCCAGGCCGAAGACCAGCGGCTTCAAGGCCGAACCCGGGCTGCGCAGGGCCTGCGTCATGTCCACGAAACCCTGCCGGGGGTCGTCGGTATAGGCGGCCGAGCCCACGCTGGCCAGGATCTCGCCCGAGCGGTGGTCGGCGATCAGGATCGCCACCTGCAACCGCTCGCCCCGGCCCTGCAGGGCCTCGGCCGCCAGCGCCTCGATCCGCGCCTGCAACCCGGCGTCGAGCGTGGTCGGGTGGCGCAGGGCGCCGGGGTCCAGCCGCTTCAGCCGGTCGGCCAGATGCGGGGCGAGCGCCGGCACCGGGCGGCGGGCGGTGGGCACCTGCTCTCGGCGCGCTGCGGCCGCGGTGCCGGCGTCGATCAGCCCCACGGCCACCGCCCGCTCCAGCACCCGGTTGCGCGCGGCCTCGGCGCGGGGCGCGTGGCGGTCGGGGCGGCGGGTCTCGGGCGACTGCGGCAGGGCCACCAGCAGCGCCGCCTCGGCCGGGGTCAGCCGGCGCGGCTCCTTGCCCAGCCAGGTGAAGGTGGCCGCGCGCAGCCCCTCCACATTGCCGCCATAGGGGGCGAGATGCAGGTAGAGCTTGAGGATTTCCTCCTTCGACAGCCGCCGCTCCAGCGCCAGCGCCACCCGGATCTGCCGCAGCTTGCCGGAAAGCCGCCCGGTGCCGCTCTCTTCCAGCAGCCGTGCCACCTGCATGGTCAGCGTGGAGCCGCCGGAGACCACGCGCCCCGCCATGGCCGATTGCCAGCCCGCCCGCGCCATCGCCCGCCAGTCCACCCCGGGGTGATCATGGAACCGCCGGTCCTCGAAGGCCAGCAGCATGGCAAGGAAGGCCGGGTCCACCTCGGCCAGGTCCACCCCCATCCGCCAGCGCCCGTCCGCCACCTGATAGGCGCGCAACAGCCGGCCGTCGCGCGCCACCACCTCGACCGAGACCTCCGGCGCCAGCGGCGGCAGGACGGTGGCCTCGATCCAGGCGTCCCCCGCATCGCGCAGCACCGCTGCCGCCCAGAGAGTCAGGGCCAGGGCGAAGAGCCAGCGGGCGAGGGCGGGGGACTTCACGGCGACGTCACCTCTTGCGGCGAGCGCCGGGGGGCTTCGCGCCCCCCGGACCCCCCGCGG
>JBBCJM010000042.1:0-19571 GCA_037190175.1 Paracoccaceae bacterium
CCCCGCCCCCCCCGCCCCCCCCCCCCCCCCCCCCCCCCCCCCCCCCCCCCCCCCCCCCCCCCCCCCCCCCCCCCCCCCCCCCCCCCCCCCCCCCCCCCCCCCCCCCCCCCCCCCCCCCCCCCCGCTCTCGGCTAGAGACAGGCTTCGATCAGGGCGCGGGTGTTCTCGGGCGTCATCTTCACCGGGTTGCCCCCGGCCGAAGGGTCCTCCAGCGCCGCCGCGGTCAGCTGGTCGAGGTCGGGGTCCGTCACCCCCAGCGCGGTCAGCGTGGGCGGGATGGCGAAGGTCTCGCGCAGGTCCAGCACCCGGGTGCGGAAGCCGTCGAAGCCGCCCCGGATCCCCAGGTAATCCGCCGCCCGGCTGATCCGCTCCTCGATCTCCGGCCGGTTGAAGTCCAGCACCATGGGCATGACCACCGCATTGGTGGTGCCGTGGTGGGTGTGCCATTGCGCGCCGATCGGGTGGCTGATGGCGTGGATCGCCCCCAGCCCCTTCTGGAACGCCACCGCGCCCATGGCGGCGGCCGCCATCATCTGGCCGCGGGCCTCCAGGTCGTCGGGCGCGGCATAGGCGCGGGGCAGGTATTCGTTCACCAGCCGCAGCCCCTCCAGCGCGATCCCCTGGCTCATCGGGTGGAAGTAGTTCGATGAAAACGCCTCCAGGCAATGGGCGAAGGCGTCCATTCCCGTGCCGGCGGTGATCGCCTTCGGCATCCCCACCGTCAGTTCCGGGTCGCAGATGGTGACCGCGGGCAGCAGTTTCGGGTGGAAGATGATCTTCTTCACCTGGGTGGCCGAGTTGGTCAGCACCCCGGCGCGCCCCACCTCCGACCCGGTGCCGGCGGTGGTGGGCACGGCGACGATGGGGGCGATGGTGGCGGGGTTCGCCCGCGTCCACCAGTCGCCGATATCCTCCAGATCCCAGACCGGCACGGGCTGGTCCACCATCAGCGCGATCATCTTGGCGAGATCCAGCGCCGAGCCGCCGCCGAAGGCCACCACCCCGTCATGCCCGCCGGCGCGATAGATCTTCAGCCCCTGGTCCATGTTCATGTCGGTGGGGTTGGGGTCGACGTCCGAGAACATGGCGCGGCCGAGGCCGCCTTCCTCCAGCACGTCCAGCGCCATGGTGGTGATGGGCAGCGAGGCCAGCCCCTTGTCGGTCACGAACAGCGGCTTGGCGATGCCCGCCGCCTTGCAATGCTCGGCCAGTTCGCGCACGCGCCCGGCGCCGAACTTCACCGCGGTGGGATAGGACCAGTTGGCCTTCAGCTTCATTTCGTCACCTTTTTCAGATGGTAGGACTTGGCCCGGGTCACCGACTGGAACCCCAGGTGCGACAGCGAGGTACCCCGCCCGGTGTCCTTGATCCCGGTCCAGGTCAATGCGGGGTCCAGATAGTCGCAGCGGTTCATGAAGACCGTGCCGGTCTCGACCTGCGCCCCGATGGCGGCGGCGCGGGCGGGGTCGGCGGTCCAGATGCTGGCGGTCAGGCCGTAGGGGCTGTCGTTCATCAGCGCGATGGCCTCTGCTTCCGTGCGGTAGGGCATGACGCCCACCACGGGGCCGAAGCTCTCCTCCCGCATCACGCGCATGGAGTGATCGACGTCGACCAGGATCTGCGGGGCGAGGTAGGCGCCGCCGTCGTCGGGGAAGTTCTTCGGATCGAGCAGGGGTTTGGCGCCGGCCGCGATGGCCTCGGCGGTCTGCGCCCTCACCGTGGCGGCGAAGCGTTTGTGCGCCATGGGGCCTAGCGTGGTGGCGGCGTCCAGCGGGTTGCCGAGGCGCAGTTGCCCGACCCAGGCGATGGACTTGTCGATGAAGCTGTCGAACAGGCTCTCGTGGACATAGATCCGCTCGATCCCGCAGCAGCATTGCCCGGCGTTGTAGAAAGCGCCGTCCATCAGGCTGTCCACCGCCGCCTCCAGATCGGCGTCGGGCAGCACCAGGCCCGGGTCCTTGCCGCCCAGTTCCAGCCCGAGCGGCGTGAAGGTGCCCGCGGCTGCACGTTCGATCGCCGCGCCTCCGGCCACGGAGCCGGTGAAGTTGACGAAGCCGAAGGAGCGGGCGCGGATCAGGCCCTCGGTGGTGGCATGGTCCAGCACCAGGTTCTGGAACACGTCCTCCGGCACGCCCCCGGCATGGAACGCCTCGGCCAGCCTTTCGCCGGCCAGCAGGGTCTGGCTGGCGTGCTTCAGCACCACCGAGTTGCCGGCGATCAGCGCCGGGACGATGGTGTTGATCGCGGTCAGGAACGGGTAGTTCCAGGGCGCGATCACGAAGACCACCCCCACCGGCTCCCGCTCGATCCGCCGCTCGAAACGGTCGGAGGCTTCCGCCACCACCGGCGCCAAGGCCTCGGCCGCCAGCCCGGCCATGTAGTTCGCCCGTTCGTTCACCCCCCCGAACTCGCCGCCATAGCGGGTCGGCCGGCCCATCTGCCAGGCCAGCTCCTGCACCACGGGCTCCTTCATCGCGTTGAGCTTGGCCACCCCGGCTTGCACGAGGGCGATCCGCTCCTCCAGCGGCCGCGCCGCCCAGCCCTTCTGCGCCACCCGGGCACGGGCGACCGCGGCCTCGGCCGCCTCGGGGGTCAGCGGCACCCGCTCGGCATAGACGCTGCCGTCGACGGGGGAAATGAGCTGGATGGGTTTCATCTGTCGGTCCTTGCAGGGCGGAAATGCCCGCCGTTTGATGCATTCGGGGAGCGGGGTGGGATCATGTCCCCTCGCCTCGCAGGATGCCCATCTTGCGGTCGGCAAAGGCATCCATCTCGGCGTCGGTGAACATTGGCTCGGTCAGGTCTACCCCCGGCGGAATCGTGACCGTTCCCGTCATGCAACCCATCAGCGGATGGCGGCTCGGCCGTGGCGTATTCCGCTGCTCCTCTTCCGACCGGGGCGGGGGTTCATGGGTCGGCATTTCGGTCTCCTTTGCCAGCTCATGCCCGCTCGAACAGCCGCTGCAACTCGAAGTCCGTCACCACGCGGTCGGTCTCGGCGATCTCCCAGCGGGCGGCGTGGGTATAGTGGTCGACCACCTCGTCGCCCAGCGCGGCGCGCAGCATGGCGGAGGCGTCGAGCCGGTCGGCGGCCTCGCGCAGGGTTTTGGGGATCTCGCGGATGTCGGCGGCGGAATAGAGGTCGCCCCTCTGCTCGGGCTCCAGCTCCAGCTTGCGCTCGATGCCGTCCAGCCCCGCCGCCAGCAGCCCGGCCAGCGCCAGATAGGGATTGAGGTCGGCCCCGCCGATCCGGCATTCGATGCGGATCGCCTTCGTCCCCTCGCCCACCACGCGGAAGCCCGCGGTGCGGTTGTCGCGGCTCCAGACCGCCTTGGTGGGCGCGAAGAGCCCCACGCAGAACCGCTTGTAGCTGTTGACGTAGGGCGCGAGGAAGGCCGCGATGTCCTGCGCATGGGCCAGCTGCCCGGCGAGGAAATGCCGCATCACCGCCGACATGCCGTGGTCGGCATCCCGGTCGAGGAAGGCCGGCGCGCCGTCCGTCCACAGCGACTGGTGGACATGGGCCGAGGATCCGGCCTTGGCGGTATGGTACTTGGCCATGAAGGTGACCGAACGGCCCTTCTGCCAGGCGATCTCCTTCACCCCCGCCTTGGTCAGCACATGGCCGTCGGCGGTGTCCAGCGCATCGGAATAGCGCACGTTGACCTCGCCCTGCCCCGAATCCGCCTCGCCCTTGGTGCATTCGACCGGGATGCCGGCGCCGTAGAGCCCGTTGCGGATGGCCCGCATCACCTCCTCTTCCTTGGTGGTCTGGAAGATGTGGTAGTCCTCGTTATAGGCGCTGATGGGTTTGAGGCCGCGGATGGCGCCCTCGGCCTGAAGGCTGTCGCGCAGCGACTCGAAACTGTTCTCGAACAGATAGAATTCCAGCTCGGTCGCCATCATCGGCTCGAATCCCATCGCCCGGGCGCGGGCGATCTGGCGCTTCAGGATCGCCCGGGGGCTGACCGCGACCTCCTCATGCGTGTGGTGGTCGAGCAGGTCGCAGAGCACCAAGGCCGTGCCGGGCAGCCAGGGCAGCAGACGCAGCGTCGCCATGTCTGGCTTCATGACGTAATCGCCATAGCCCTTGTCCCAACTGGCGGACTTGTAGCCGGGGACCGGGTTCATCTCCATGTCGATGGCCAGCAGGTAGTCGCAGCAATGCGTCTCGGCGTGGCCGCTTTCGACGAAATGCGCGGCGTGGAAGCGTTTGCCCATCAGCCGGCCCTGCATGTCGACCGCGGCCACGATCACCGTGTCGATGCGTCCCGCGGCCACCTCGGCCTTCAGCGTGTCATAGGTCATGTTCCCGGGCATCCATGCCTCTCTTTCCGTCCCTGTTGTCCCGGCGCGCAGATTGCACCGCCGGCCCGGCGCCGCCAAGGGGCGTCAGGTGAAGGCGCGGGCGCGGGGCGGGCAAGGCCGGCCAGCGCGTTGATGGCGACCGCCGCCAGCACCACCGCGCCCCCGACCAGCGTGCCGCGGCTGGCGGTCTCGGCCAGCACCGCCCAGGCCCAGACCGGGGCCAGCAGCACCTCGATCATGGAAAGCAGCGTGAGTTCCGCGGCCGGCACCACCCGGCTGCCGAGGGTATAGAGGATCATGCCGAAGGACAGCAGGCAGACCCCCATGCCGGCGGCGATGGCGATGTCCCTCGCCGGCACGGCCAATGTACCGCCCTGCCAGCCGGAGACGAGCGCGGCGACGGCGCAGGAGAGCGCGGCGCCGATCAGGATCGCGGGGAACATGTCCGCCAGCCGCCCCCAGCGCAAAGCCAGGGTGAAGGTGGCGAAGCCCAGCGCCGAGAGGAGCGCCGCGGCATTGCCCGGCCCCATGCCCAGGCTCAGCCCCTCGCGCACCATCAGGAACATCCCCGCCATGGCCAGCCCGATGGCGCCCCAGGTGACCGGGCGCACCCTTTCCGCCAGCAGCAGCCGGCCCAGCAGCGCGGCGAGGAAGGGCGAGGCGGCGAAGAGGAAGACCGCATTGGCCACCGTGGTGGTGCGGATGGCGAAGATCGCGCCGGCGAAGGCCAGCACGAGGCCGAACCCGCCGACGAGCCCCGCCCAGCCCGCAGCCCTGACCGGGCCGACCAGCCCGCCCGAGCGCCAGAGGATGAAGAGCCCCAGCACCGGGATCATCGCGGCCGAACGCCAGAACAGCACCGCCCAGGTATCGGCCGCCTCGATCAGGCGGATGGCGAGGGCGATCAGCGACCAGAGCGTGGCGGCGGTGGCGACGAGGAGGAGGCCGGTGGAATAGCGCATGGCCGGGTTCTGGCAGGGGTTTGCCGCCCCGGCTGTCCTGTTCGCGGCGCGGCCATGGCGCGAACGGGCCGGGGGCCCTCCCGCCCCCCTTGGCCCCCCCCCGCGGGCCCTTGCGTTGGCGTTGGGCTGGCGGAAAGCGCCGGGGGTTTTGCACCCCCGGACCCCCGCAGGATATTTAGGACACCAAAGAAAGCCGTTCTGGATCTCTGGGACCTCGACCTGCTTTCTTTGGTGTTCCAAATATCCCGGGGGGTCCGGGGGGCTGGCCCCCCGGCGCTCTCCGCTGGAGCAGGGGGTTCAGTAGCCGCGGCCGCGCTCCACCAGGTGCAGGAAGGGTTCGCCCGCCTCGCCGCGGCGGATGTTCTCGGCGATCACCCGCGAGGCGGTGTCGGGGCGGGTATAGGCGGCGATATGGGGGGTGACGGTGACCCGCGGGTGGCTCCAGAACGGATGCGCGGGGGGCAGGGGTTCCTGCCGGAACACGTCGAGCGTGGCGTGGCCCAGGTGCCCGCGGTCCAGTGCCGCCAGCAGCGCCGCGTCATCGATCAGCGCGCCGCGGCCGGGGTTGATGACGAAGGCGCCGGGCGC
This sequence comes from Paracoccaceae bacterium, assembly GCA_037190175.1. GTDB lineage: Bacteria > Pseudomonadota > Alphaproteobacteria > Rhodobacterales > Rhodobacteraceae > JBBCJM01. The sequence goes on from JBBCJM010000042.1 coordinate 5,859, forward strand.
GAGCCAGGCGAGGGAACGGGCGTTCAGGATGTTCGCGGTGGCCGGCGTCAGCGGCAGGAGCAGGATCACCCCCGCGGCCCCGCTCAGCGCCTCTTGCAGCCCCGCCGCGCCGGCGAGGCAGTGCACGCCCTCCATCGCGGTCGCCCCCCGGCTCCACCCCGTCAGCGGAAAGCCGAAGGGCATCAGCACGCGGGCCACCGCCTGCCCCAGTTCGCCGAAGCCCAGGATGGTCAGCGGCCGTTCGCGGGCCAGCAGCGGGATGCGCTGGTTGTCGTGGCGCCAGACCCCGTCCTGCCCCAGCACGTGATCGTCGGTGCCCAGGTGGTGACGCAGCACATGCGCGGCCACCCATTCGGCCATGCTGGCGGTCATCGCCGGGTCCACCATGCGGCAAAGCGGCTGGGTCAGGGTGGGGTTGCCCACGATCCCCTCCACCCCCGCCCAGAGGTTCAGCACCGCCTTGGTGCGGGTATAGGGGCCGAAGTCGGTCACCGTCCCGCCGGGGGAGAGCACGATGTAGTCGACCTCCGCCGGCTCCAGCGGGCCGGGGGCGAGGCGGGCCGCGACCCCCGCTTCGGCCAGCGCGGCGCGCAGGTGGGGGGAATAGCTGGCCCACAGTTCGGGCGAGGCGGCGAAGAGGATGTTGGTCATGCGCGGGTCCCCCGGGGATGCGGGACCATGGCTAAGCGGCCCCGCCGGCGGACACAAGCTCAGCCCGCCAGCACCGCCACCGCATTGACCGCCAGCGCCACCACCACGGTGTTGTAGCCGAAGGCCGCCAGCGACTGCGCCAGCACCGCCCTGCGCGCCCCGGTATCGGTCACCGCCACGTCGGCGACCTGCGCGGTCATCCCGATGCCGAAGCCGAAATAGAGGAAATCCCACGGCCCGGGCTCGCCCCCGCCCGGAAAGGCCAGCCCGCCGCGGTCGCCCCCGCCCTGCGGGGTGTAGTAGCGATGCGCGTAGTGGAAGGATGCCAGCACCTGCACCATGGCCCAGCCCAGCGGCACCGCGGCCAGCGACAGCGCCACTTCCGCCCCGGTGGCGGCCTGCCCGCGGTTCAGCACCCAGGCGATGGCCGAGAGGCTGACCCCCACCGCCAGCGCGGAAAGGGCGAGGATCAGCACCATCCCCTCGTCGGCCTGTGCGGCGCGGCGGCGCAGGTCCTCGGGCCCGGTGATGCGGGCGAAATGCAGCATCAGCGCCAGATAGGCGACGAAGAAGGCATCCGTCCCGGCCAGCAGCGCCCCGGCCGGCCCCAGCGGGACCGCCGCCCCCGCCGCCACCGCGACCCCGATGGCGAAGGCCCATGCGAAGCGCCCGTGCCGGTGCCTATCGGAGCCGATGGACATGCGCGCTCTGCACGATGCCGAAGGCGCCCATCAGCACCAGCAGCGACGAGCCGCCGTAGCTGACCAGCGGCAGCGGGATCCCCACCACCGGGGCCAGCCCCATCACCATCAGCATGTTGATGGCGAAGTAGAGGAAGAAGTTCACCGCGATCCCCAGCGTCACCAGCGAGGCGAAGCGGTCCTTGTTCTGGATCGCCGAGACGATGCAGAAGGCCAGCACCAGCACGTAGAGGGTGAGCAGCGACAGCCCGCCGATCAGCCCGAACTCCTCGGCCAGGGTGTTGAAGATGAAGTCGGTGTGCTTCTCGGGCAGGAAGTTCAGCCGCGACTGGGTGCCCTCCATGAACCCGCGGCCCGACCAGCCGCCCGAGCCCAGCGCGATCTTGGCCTGGCTGATGTTGTAGCCCGCGCCCAGCGGGTCGGTGGAGGGGTCGAGGAAGGTGTCGATCCGGCGGTACTGGTAGTCGTGCAGGAACTGCCAGGGCGTGCCGCGCAGGGTGAAGATCGAGGTCACGAGGCCCGCCCCCATCGCCCCCACCGCGGCGAAATAGCCCCAGTGCACGCCGGCGCAGAACATCACCGCCGCCCCGGCGACCACCAGCATCAGCGCGGTGCCGAGGTTGGGCTGCATCAGCACCAGGCCCGTGGGCAGCAGGATCAGCGCCACCGGGATCAGCACCCAGAGCAGGCGCGAGGTCTTCCTGGTGTCCAGCCAGTCGTAATAGCTGGCCAGAAGCATCACCAGGGTGACCTTCATCAGCTCGGACGGCTGCAGCTGGATGAAGCCCAGGTTGATCCAGCGTTGCGCCCCCTTGGCGATGTCGCCGCGGAACTCCACCGCCAGGAGCAGGGCCAGCGCCACCAGATAGGCCACGCCCGAGACGTTGCGCCAGAACCAGATCGGCACGAAGGCCACCACGAACATGACCACGAAGCCCGCCGCGAACCGCTTCATCTGCGGCTCGGCCCAGACCTCCAGCCGCCCGCCGGCCACCGAATAGAGCATCAGGAAGCCGATGCAGGCGGCGGCCACCACCAGCAGGACCAGCGCCCAGTTGATGTAGAGCACCTTGCGCAACCCGGTGGGCGCGGTCTTGACCCGGTATTCGAGGAAACTCATCGGCCCCTCACGCGCGGGTGGCCACGGGCGGCCCGCCCTCGGGCTCGCGCAGCGACATGTTGCGGTGCCGGTGCTCGATCGTGTTGCGCTGCGATTGCGGATAGGCCGAGAGCGGCGGGATCCCCCCGGTCAGCGCGCGCAACAGCGCGTCGCGCACGATGGGGCCGGCCACCGAACCGCCGCCGCCGCCATGCTCCACCACCACCGCGCAGGCATAGCGCGGCTTGTCATAGGGGGCATAGCCCACGAAAAGCGCATGGTCGCGGCGGTTCCACGGCAGCTGGTCGTTCGAGATCACCCCGCGCCGGCGTTCGTCGGCGGTGATGTTGCGCACCTGGCTGGTGCCGCTTTTCCCCGCCATCAGCATGGTCTTGTCCTCGATCCGGCTGCTGTAGCCGGTGCCGCGCTGCACGTTCGTGACCGCGAACATCCCCTCGCGCACCGCCTTCAGGTGGGCGGGGTTCAGCGGCAGGTCGGGGGCGGGGGCCACCGGCACCTCGCGGTCGTCGATCATGTGGACCAGCCGGGGCGAGACCGCCCGGCCGGTGGCGATCCGCGCGGTCATAATCGCCAGCTGCAGCGGCGAGGCCAGCACGTAGCCCTGCCCGATCGAGGCGTTGACCGTATCGCCGATCCGCCATTCCTGCGCGTGCCGGGCCTGTTTCCAGGCGCGGTCGGGCATGATCCCCTCGGCGATGGCCGACATCGGCAGGTCGTGCCGGTGGCCGAGGCCCAGCATCCGCCCCACCTCGGCGATCCTGTCGATCCCCACCTTCAGCGAGGCGTCGTAGTAATAGACGTCGCAGCTCTGGCCCAGGCTGCGTTGCAGGTCCACCGTCCCGTGCGAGCTGTGGCAGTGGAACCGGCGCCCGCCGACCTCCAGATAGCCGGGGCAGCGGACCGAGGTCTGGGTGGTGATGCTGCCCGCCTCCAGCGCGGCCAGGGCGGTGACCATCTTGAAGGTCGAGCCCGGCGGATAGGCGCCCTGCACCGCCTTGTTGGCCAGCGGGCGGTGGTCGTTCTCCATCAGCGCGTTGAAATCCTTGTGGGAAATCCCGCGCACGAAGAGGTTGGGGTCGAAGCTGGGCGAGGAGCAGCAGGCGATCAGGTCGCCCGTCTCCACGTCCATCACCACGCAGGAGGCGCTTTCCTCGCCCAGCCGCACCTGGACGTAGTTCTGCACGTCGGCGTCGATGGTCAGCCGCAGGTTGGCGCCCGCGTCGCCCTCCTGCCGGCCCAGCTCGCGCATGATCCGGCCCGAGGCGTTGACCTCCACCTGCCGGTTGCCGGCCCGCCCGCGCAGGTCGCCCTCCATCCAGGTTTCCACCCCCACCTTGCCGATCTGGAACTTCGGCGTCTGCAAGAGGGGATCGGGCGCGTCCAGCTTGGCCAGGTCGGCCTCGCTGACCGGGCCGACATAGCCCACCACATGGGCGAAGTCGGTGTCGCGCGGATAGGCGCGGGAAAGCCCGACCTCGGGCGTCACCCCGGGCAGCGCGGGGGCGTTGACCGCGACCTTGGCCACGTCCTCCCAAGGCAGGCGGTCGGCCACGATGATGGGCAGGGGCGAACGCTTGCGCGCCTCCTTCAGCGCGCGGTCGAGGTCGTCGGGCGAGAGCGGCACGATCGAGGCCAGCCGGGCCAGCACCGCCTCCACGTCGCCCGCGTCCTCGCGGCTGATGACGATGCGGTAGTTCTGCTCGTTGCCGGCGATCAGCTTGCCGTTGCGGTCGTGGATCAGGCCGCGGGCGGGCGGGATCAGCCGGATCGAGATGCGGTTGTCCTCGGCCAGCAGGCGGAACTCGTCGGCCTGGTCGATCTGCATGTGCCGCATCCTGAGGCCGACCACGCCCACGACCGCGGTCATCACCCCGCTCATCAGCAGGGCCCGCCGGGTGACGGTGCGCGCGCTTTCCTCCGTGTCGCGGGTCGAACGTCTCACAGCCGCCTCCCGAAGGCATCCACCTCGCCGGCCGAGGGTTTGCGCAGATGCAGCGCCAGGTACAGCAGGCCGACCACGACAGGATAGCACAGGATCGTCATCGCGGTCTGCGCGAAGACCGGGCCGAAGGGCGGCATGTCCACGAAGGCTACCCCCAGCACCAGCCGGTTGCCCAGCATCATCGCCACCATGACGACCGAGACCATGATCCATTCGGGCAGGAAGCCCAGCTCGCGCGTCAGCGGCGCCCGGGCGCGCAGGAACTCGCTGGCCAGCACCACGATGGCGGCCCAGAGGCCGGGCGGGCGCATCAGGATCAGATCCTCCACCAGCACCACCGCGGCGATCAGCAGCGCGGGCAGATAGTCCGGCCGCCGGGTGACCCAGGCCAGCATGACGCAGAGCATCAGGTCTGGCCCCGGCCAGCGCCCGGCCTCGGTGCCCGTGGGCAGCAGGCGGACGAAGAGGATCAGCACCGCCAGCCCGACGAAGAGCCCGCGATAGACCCAGATCCGCGCCGAGATCGGGTCAACCATCGCCCGCCTCCGCCCGCGTCTCGGTGCCCAATCCCGTGCCCGCTTCGGGTTCGGGCAGCGCCTCCTCGCCCGTCTCCGGCCCGGCCTCGGGGACCGGCGGGGTCACCGGCTCGGCCACCAGCGATCCCGGGTCGCGGATCGGCTCGATCTCGTGGCTGCGCAGCACGCGCAGGAACTCCAGCCGGCCATAGTCAGCGGCCAGCCGCACCCGCAGCCGCCGGTCGGTGCCCTGCGCCACGGTGCCGACCAGCAGCCCGGCCGGGAACACCCCCCCGTCGCCCGAGGTCACCACCTGGTCGCCGGGGCGCACGAGGTCGGGATTCTCCAGGAACTCCAGCAGCGGGGCAGGGGTATTGTCGCCCGAAAGCAAGGACTTCTGCCCCGAGGGCTGCACCGTCACCGGGATGCGGCTGTTCGAATCCGTCAAGAGGATCACCCGCGCGGTGCGTTGCCCCACGCCCGAGATCCGCCCCACCAGCCCGATCCCGTCCATGGTGGCCCAGCCGTCGCGGATCCCGTCGCGCGCGCCCACGTTCAAGAGCACCGACTGCCGGAAGGGGCTGCCGGCATCGGCCAGCACCACGCCGGTGACATGGGTCAGCTTGGGGTCCAGCCGCACGTGGTTCAGGTCCATCAGCCGGGCGTTCTTCTGCTCCAGCTGCAGCGCGGCTTCCTTCCACGCCTTCATCTGCTGCAGCTCGCGCCGCAACTCCTGGTTCTGTTCGTAGATCCGGGCGTAGGACTGGAAGTCGGCGACCATGTTCATGACCTTGGTCACCGGCACCAGCGCCCAGTCGAAGGAGGGCACTACGGTATCCACCAGCGCGGCGCGGAAGCGTTCCACCCGCGGGCTGTCGATCCGCCACAGCAGGAACAGGCCCAGCAGCACCACCACCAGCACGCCGATCAGGATGCGGCGCACGGGCCTTGCGTAATCCTCTGGCGTCGTGCGGTTCTTCGCCACCGGATCGGTCCCCCGCAGGTCAGCTGTCGTAGTCGATCACGTGCCGCAGCTGCTTTTCGTATTCCAGCGCCTTGCCGGTGCCCAGCGCAACACAATTGAGTGACTCGTTGGCCACGCTGATCGACAGGCCGGTCTGTTCGCGCAGCCCGAGGTCGAGGTCGCCCAGCAGGGCACCGCCCCCGGTCAGCATCACGCCGCGGTCCACGATGTCGGCGGCGAGGTCGGGCGGCGTCGCCTCCAGCGCCTGCATCACCGCATCGCAGATCTGCTGCACCGGCTCGGCCAGGGCCTCGGCCACCTGGGCCTGGTTGATCTCGGTCTCCTTCGGCACCCCGTTCAGAAGGTCGCGCCCGCGGATGTGCAGGGCCTGCCCCCGCCCGTCGTCGGGCATCCGCGCGGTGCCGATGCCGGTCTTGATCCGCTCGGCGGTGGATTCGCCGATCAGCAGGTTCTGGTGCCGGCGCAGGTAGTTGATGATCGCCTCGTCCATCCGGTCGCCGCCGACCCGCACCGACCGCGCGTAGACGATGTCGCCCAGGGACAGCACCGCCACCTCGGTGGTGCCGCCGCCGATGTCGACCACCATGTTGCCGGTGGGGTCGGTGATCGGCATCCCCGCGCCGATGGCCGCGGCGATGGGCTCGGCGATCAGCCCGGCCCGGCGGGCCCCGGCCGAGAGCACCGACTGGCGGATCGCCCGTTTCTCCACCGGGGTGGCGCCGTGCGGGACGCAGACGATGATCTTGGGTTTCGAGAAGGTGGTCCGCTTGTGCACCTTGCGGATGAAGTGCTTGATCATCTCTTCCGCGGTGTCGAAGTCGGCGATCACCCCGTCGCGCATCGGGCGGATCGCCTCGATGGACCCGGGCGTGCGGCCCAGCATCAGCTTGGCGTCCTCACCCACCGCCAGCACCTGCTTCTTGCCGTCCTTGACGTGATAGGCCACCACCGAGGGCTCGTTCAGCACGATCCCCTTGCCGCGCACATAGACCAGCGTGTTCGCGGTGCCGAGGTCGATGGCCATGTCGGAGGAGAAGAGGCCGGAGAGTATCGACATGGAATGCCTTCCTGCATCGCACGGGGTCCAGGCCCGCGACTCGGGGGTTCCGGGCGGGCGATCCCCTATAGGCCGCGGGCGAGGGGCGGGGAAGGGGGCGGGCCGGGCACCGGGAGGCCCGCAAGGGGCATGAAATCCCCGGAAATGTGGTGAAAGTGCTGCCAGTCGGGCGAATGCCGCAGCTTCACCTTGTGGATAGATCGGAAAAGGTCATCCCAGCGAAATTTCGCCGCGGCCTCTGCGGTGCCAGGTCAGCGCCGTCGCCAGGCACATCGCCAGCGGCGCGGCGGGCAAAGGCGCCGCGGGATCGAGCAGGATCGCCCGGTCGCCGAGAGTGCCGAAGGCCTCGGGGAAGCGGGAGCGGAAGGTGCCGACCAGCGCGGTGCGGCAGTTGAAGAACACCGCCGCCATCCCCGGCGCCGCCTTCGGTCGCCCCAGCCGGATGGTGCTGCCGCTGCCGGTGGCCGCGGTCAGATAGGCCGGTTCGCCCCATCGCAGCGCCTCGGTCAGCGGGCCGACCCCCGGCGTTTCGGCGGCGGTGGCGAAGACCAGCGCCCGCACCTCCAGCAGCCGCTGCCGCACCGGCTGCGGGAGCCCGGCGAAGACCGCCGCCACCTCGGGGGGCAGGGCAGGGGCCTCCACCATTCAGCCCGCGTCGCGGTAGCTGACCTGCTTGGTATCCTCGCCCGGCGCGCCCCGCTGCCGCCGCACCACCAGCCGGTTCAGCGCGTTGATATAGGCCTTGGTCGAGGCCACGATGGTGTCGGTATCGGCCGAGGATCCGGTGACGATCCGCCCGTCCTCCTCCAGCCTGACCGAAACCGTGGCCTGCGCGTCGGTGCCCTCGGTGACGGCGGCAACCTGATAGACCTGCAACCGCGCCTTGTGCGGGAACAGCATCTTCACGCAATTGAACGCCGCGTCCACCGGCCCGTCGCCGGTGGCGTCGATCGAATGCTCCACCCCGTCGATCGCCAGCACCATCTCGGCCTCCTGCGGCCCCTCGGTGCCGCAGACCACCCGCAGCTTCTTCAGCACCAGCGTGTCATGGGCGTCGGAAGTCTGCTCGTCGGCCACCAGCGCCAGCAGGTCGTCGTCGTAGACCTCCTTCTTGCGGTCGGCCAGGGCCTTGAACCGCACGAAGACGTCGTTCAGCTGGTTCTCGGCCAGTTCATAGCCCAGTTCGCGCAGCTTCGCGCGCAGCGCGGCGCGGCCCGAATGCTTGCCCATCGCGATGTTCTTGGCGTTCAGCCCGATGTCCTCGGGGCGCATGATCTCGAAGGTCTGCACGTTCTTCAGCACCCCGTCCTGGTGGATGCCGCTTTCGTGCAGGAAGGCGTTCTTGCCCACGATGGCCTTGTTGGGCTGCACCACGAAGCCCGAGACGGTGGCCACCCGGCGGGACAGATGCATGATCTTGGTGGTGTCGATCCCCGTGCGGTAGGGCAGCAGGTCGTTCCTGACCCGCATCGCCATCACCACCTCTTCCAGCGCGGTGTTGCCGGCGCGTTCGCCCAACCCGTTGATGGTGCATTCGATCTGCCGGGCCCCGGCCTCCACCGCGGCCAGCGAGTTGGCCGTCGCCATGCCCAGGTCGTTGTGGCAATGGGTGGCGAAGACGATCCCGTCCGCCCCCGGCACCCGTTCCAGCAACATGCGGATGATCTTGGCGGACTCGAAGGGATAAGTGTAGCCGACCGTATCGGGGATGTTGATGGTGGTCGCCCCGGCCTTGATCGCGATCTCCACCACCCGGCACAGATAGTCGTGTTCCGTCCGCGTGGCGTCCATCGGCGACCATTGCACGTTGTCGCACAGGTTGCGGGCGTGGGTGACGGTTTCGTGGATGCGCTCGGCCATCTCGTCCATCGTCAGGTTCGGGATGGCGCGGTGCAGCGGCGAGGTGCCGATGAAGGTGTGGATGCGCGGGGACTTGGCGTGGCGGATCGCCTCCCAGCAGCGGTCGATGTCCTTGAAGTTCGCCCGCGCCAGCCCGCAGATGGTGGCGTTCTTCGCGGCCCGGGCGATGTCGCTGACCGCGGCGAAGTCGCCCTCGGACGCGATGGGAAAGCCCGCCTCGATGATGTCCACCCCCATCTCGTCCAGCAGGCCCGCGATCTCCAGCTTCTCGTCGTGGGTCATGGTGGCGCCGGGCGATTGTTCGCCGTCGCGCAGGGTGGTGTCGAAGATCAGGACGCGGGGTTGCGTGTCTTGGGCGGTCATGGGGTGTCCTCGTTAGCCGGTTCGCGTTTCCTGGGCGCTGGTCACCTCCGAGCGGTCGCGCCCGAGGGCACGCTCAGAGGCGGCTAAGAAGGAGAATGCCCGCGGGGGCGGCGCGCGCGGCGCCGGCCAGATGCCGGATATGGGGCTCCCGTGTCATGGGGGCGGACTATAGGGGGATTCGCGCGGAAGGGAAGCGGGAAAAAGCCCGGCCCTTGCGGGGGCGGGGCGGATGGGGCAAGCGTTAGCGCGAACAGGCGCGGAGTGCCCCCATGGCCCAGACCCCCATCCTGACCCTGACGCTGAACCCCGCGCTGGACATGGCGACCGAGGTGCCGGAACTGCTGCCTGGCCACAAGCTGCGCTGTTCCGAACCGATGCTGGACCCGGGCGGCGGGGGGCTGAACGTCTCGCGCGCGATCAAGGGGTTGGGCGGCGACTCGCTGGCGCTGGTGGCGCTGGGCGGGCTGACCGGCGACCGGCTGGCAGGGCTGATCCGGGCCGATGGGGTGACCTTCCTGTCGCTCTTGGGGCCGGGGGAGACGCGGCAGTCGCTGACCGTCACCGAACAGGCCAGCGGGCGGCAGTACCGCTTCATGCTGCCGGGGCCGGTCTGGGGCGCGGCGGAGCGGGCGCGGGTGTTCACCCTGCTCTCCGCCACAGCCCGGCCCGGCGGGTTCAGCGTGATCTCCGGCAGCCAGCCGCCGGGGGTGCCGAAGGACTTCCCCGCGCAGCTCGCCGCCTCGATGCCGGAAAGCCGGGTGGTGCTGGACACCTCCGGCCCCGCGCTGGTGGAGGCGGTGGCGCGCCCGATCCCGGGGCTGGAGGTCCTGCGGATGGACGGGGAGGAGGCCGAGGGACTGGCCGGGCGGGGGCTCGCCACGCTGGCCGAGACCGCGGATTTCGCGCAAGGGCTGGTGCGGCGGGGCGTTGCGCGCAGGGTGGTGGTGGCGCGGGGGGCCGAGGGCAACGTGCTGGCCACGGCGGAGGGGCGGCTCTTCGCCCGGGCGCCACGGGTGGAGGTGAAATCCACCGTGGGCGCGGGCGACAGCTTCGTGGGCGCGCTGGTGCTGGCCATGGCCCGCGGCCAGTCGGACGGCGAGGCGCTGGCCATGGGCTCCGCCGCCGCCGGCGCCGCGGTGATGTCGGATGCCACCCAGCTCTGCCGGGCGGAGGACGTGATGCGGCTGCTGCACGAATGCGTGGTGAGCGAGGTGTGAGGGGACGGATGGCGGGATGAATCCCGCCCTACATGCCGGGTAGGGCGGGGTTCACCCCGCCACCGCCTCACCCGTCCCGCCACCGCTGCACGATGGGATAGCGGCGGTCGGTGCCCAGCGCCTTGGTGGTCAGTTTCGTGCCCGGGGCGCTCTGCGCGCGTTTCCATTCGGCGCCGTAGATCAGGCCCTGCACCTTCATCACCGTGGCGCGCGGGTGCCCCTCGGCCACCACCTGGTCCACGGAGAGATCCCGGTCGATCAGCCCGTGCAGGATCGCGTCCAGCACCGGATAGGGCGGCAGCGAATCCTCGTCCTTCTGCCCCTCGCGCAGCTCGGCCGAGGGGGCCTTGTCGATCACCCGGGGCGGGATCACCTCGCCCGCGGGGCCCTTCATCCAGGGCCGGTGGTTGGCGTTGCGCCAGCGGCAGGTGTCGAAGACCCGGGTTTTATAGAGATCCTTCAAGGGGTTGTAGCCGCCCGCCATGTCGCCGTAGATCGTGGCGTATCCCACCGCCATCTCGGACTTGTTGCCGGTGGTCAAGAGCATCTCGCCGAACTTGTTCGACAGCGCCATGAGGAGCAGCCCGCGCAGCCGGCTCTGGATGTTCTCCTCGGCGATCCCCTCCTCCAGCCCGGCAAACAGGGGCGCCAGCGCCTCGCCCACCGCCTCCTGCGGGCCGGTGATCGGCAGGGTGTCCAGCCGGCAGCCCAGGGCGCGCGCCACCCCCGCCGCATCCTCCAGCGAATGCGCCGAGGTATGGCGCGAGGGCAGCATCACGCAGCGCACGTTCCCGGGCCCGAGGGCGTCCGAGGCCACCGCCGCCACCAGCGCGGAATCGACCCCGCCCGAGAGGCCCAGCACCACCCGGCCCATCCCCGACTTGCGCAGATAGTCGCCCAGCCCCACCACCATGGCGCGATAGTCGGCCTCGTGGCTGCGCGGGATGGGCGCCATCATCCCGGTCTCGGCCCGCCAGCCCTCCTCGCCCTCCACGAAGTCCACATGGGTCACGCAGTCGTCGAACTGCGGCAGCTGCGCGGCCAGCCGCCCGCCGGGGTTCAGCACGATCGAGGCGCCGTCGAACACCTGGTCGTCCTGCCCGCCGGTCATGTTGAGGTAGACGAGCGGCAGCCCGGTCTCGACCACGCGCGAGACCATGAGGTTCAGCCGCACCGACAGCTTGCCGCGGTGATAGGGCGAGCCGTTGGGCACCAGCAGGATCTGCGCCCCGGTCTCGGCCAGGGTCTCGGCCACGTCCGGGTGCCACGAATCCTCGCAGATCGGGATGCCGATGCGCAGCGGCCCCACCGCCACCGGCCCCGCGACATCGGCCGAGGAAAACACCCGCTTCTCGTCGAACACGCCCTCGTTGGGCAGGTGGTGCTTCAGCACCGTGGCCGCCACCCGGCCGCCCTGCAGGATGTGATAGGCGTTGAACAGCCGCCCGTCGCGCCGGCAGGGGCCGCCGATCCCCAGCGCCGGGCCGTCGGCGGTGGCCCTGGCCAGCCGTTCCAGCTCCGCCTCGGCCGCCGCCACGAAGGCGGGTTTCAGGATCAGGTCCTGGGTCTGGTAGCCGGTCAGGAACATCTCGGTCAGCGCCACCATCCCGGCGCCCGCGGCCTTGCCCTGCCGCCAGGCGTCCAGCGCCAATGCGGCATTGCCGGCCAGATCGCCCACCGCGGGGTTCAGCTGCGCCAGCGTCAGGCGGAATCTCTGGGCCATGGCCGGGCTCCTGTCGGCGGGGTGCCTCGCGAGACTTAACAGAACCTCGGCCGGGGGAAAGGGCGCGGGAACGCTTGCCAGCCGGGGGGGCGCGGCGCTAGCCTTCCGCCCGGTTCGAGGGCTGGCCGGAGGCGAGGATGCAACGGATGGGAACGCAGGCCCGGGCGGCCGGGCTGGCGCTGGCGCTGACGGCGGCGGCGGCTGTGGCGCAGGAAGTGCAGACCAAGCAGTACGACGACGGCTCGGTCTACGAGGGCACCTTCGTCGACGGCAAGCCCGACGGGCGCGGCACCTACCGCCTGCCCAACGGCTTCGAATACGAGGGCGAGTGGAGCGGGGGGCAGATCGTCGGCCAGGGCCGGGCGAAATACCCCAACGGCTCGGTCTACGAGGGCGCCTTCGCGGCCGGCAAGCCCGAGGGGCAGGGCAAGATCACCCATTCCGACGGCGGCACCTACGAGGGGGCCTGGGTGGACGGGCGGATGACCGGGCAGGGCACCGCGACCTATGCCGACGGCACCGTGCACACCGGGATGTTCCGCGACGGGGTGCCCGAGGGCGAGGGGGTGATGACCACCGCCGGCGGCACCCGCTTCGAAGGCAGCTGGACCGCCGGGGTGATGGAGGGGCAGGGCCGCATCACCTATCCCGACGGCGCGGTCTACGAGGGCAATCTGGTGCGCGGCCAGCGGTCGGGCACCGGCAGCCTGCGCACGCCCGACGGGCTGGTCTACGAGGGCGACTGGGCCGAGGGGCAGATCAACGGCCAAGGCCGGCTGCAGCAGGCCAACGGCGACGTCTACGAGGGCGGCTTCGTCAACGGCGAGCGCAGCGGCACCGGCCGGGTCAGCTATGCCAACGGCGACGGCTACGAGGGCCAGTTCCAGGCCGACAAGCGCCACGGCACCGGCATCTTCAAGGGGCCGGACGGCTACACCTACGAGGGCGCCTGGGTCGAGGGGCGGATCGAGGGGCAGGGCCGCGTGACCTACCCCGACGGCGCGGTGCACGAGGGCCAGTTCCGCGACGGCGAGCCCGAGGGGCCGGGCACCATCCGCTATCCCGACGGCACCGAGTTCACCGGCACCTGGGCCGGCGGCACCATCGAGGGCCGGGGCAGGGCGGTCTATGCCTCGGGGCAGGTCTACGACGGCGAGTTCCGCGCCGCCCGGCCGCACGGGCAGGGCGAGATGACCTGGCCGGACGGCACCACCTACAGCGGCGCCTGGGTGGACGGCGAGCGGCAGGGCGAGGGGGTGGCGACCTATCCCGACGGCTCGACCTACCGCGGCGCCTTCGCCGGCGGGCTGCGGCAGGGCAGGGGCGAGCTGACCATGCCCGACGGCTTCCGCTATACCGGCGACTGGGCGGCGGGCGAAATGGAGGGGCAGGGCCTGGCCACCTATGCCACCGGCGACATCTACGAGGGCGGCTTCCGCGCCGGCAAGCGCAACGGCCCGGGCAAGCTGACCTACGCCAGCGGGCAAGTGGCCGAAGGCGTGTGGACCGACGGGCTGCTGACGGCGCCGGGGCCGTTGGGCGGGATTCAACCCCCCCTTGGTCCGGCCCGGGGGGCGGG
>JBBCJM010000043.1:0-88800 GCA_037190175.1 Paracoccaceae bacterium
CGCGCAGGGGGGCCAGCACCCCGGCCTCGATCCGCGGCGCGCGCTCGGTCTGCATCAGCGCGTCCGCCAGCGCGGCGCGGGTGGCGTGGCCCTTGTCGCGGCCCTGCACCATGGCATGGCCGACCGCGCCCTCCGCCAGCCGCACCGAACAGCGCGTCACCGTCATCTCGCCCAGGTTGAAGGGCGCGCCCGTCGCGCCGGTGCGGCCCTGCAGCATCACGGCGCCGGTTTCCGGGCCGCGCAGCAGGTCGTGCGCGGGCAGGTCCGGCATCAGCGCGGCCAGCCGCGCCGGCGGGGCCTTGGCCAGCACCGACATCCAGTCGCGCCGCGGGTTTTCGGGGGGGTGGGACATGCGGGCCTCGACAACTTGCGGTTTTGTCTAGCATACTATACAACTAGACAAGTGATAGCCCTTCGCCCCGGTCCGGCGCAAGCGCGGGCTCGTGAATTTTTGGTGACGGAGGAGGCGATGCGCGCCGCCATCTGGAAATCCATCGCCGACACCCTGTCGGCCGAGATCGCCGCCGGCCACTATCGCCCCGGCGACCGCCTGCCGACCGAAGCCGAACTGGCGGCGCGCTTCGGGGTGAACCGCCACACGGTGCGCCACGCGCTGGCCGCGCTGGCCGAGGGCGGCATCCTGCGGTCGCGCCGGGGGGCCGGGGTCTTCGTCGCCGCGCGGCCCACCGACTATGCCCTGGGCCGCCGGGTGCGGTTCCACCAGAACCTCGCCGGATCGGGCCGCACGCCGTCGCGCCGGATCACCCTGCTGGAAACCCGCAGCGCCGATGCGCGCGAGGCCGCGGCGCTGCGCCTGACCCCCGGCGCGCCGGTGCAGGTGATGGAGGGCGTCTCGCTGGTCGACGGCCAGCCGCTGTCCGTGTTCCGCTCGGTCTTCGATGCGCTGCGGTTTCCCGGGCTGCTGGAGCATCTGCGGCGGCAGAACTCGGTCACCGCGGCGCTGGCGGCCTGCGGGCTGACCGACTACACCCGCGCCGAAACCCGGCTGACCGCCATGACCGCGCCCGCGATCCTGGCGCTGGCGCTGGAACTGCGCGAGGGCGCGCCGCTGCTGCGGTCGGTGGCGGTGAACGTCGATGCGGCGGGGGTGCCGGTGGAATACGGCACCGCCTGGTTCGCGGGCGAGCGGGTCACCCTGACGGTGCGGCCCGAGGATGCCGGCTAGCCGCCCCGGATCAGCCGCCGGCGCAGCCAGCCGGAAAAGCTGTCCATCGCCATCACCATCAGCACGATCAGCACCATGTACCAGGCCACGTCCTCCCAGTCCTTCTGGGTCTGGATCGCCTGCGTCAGCAGAAGGCCGATCCCGCCGCCGACGATGGCGCCGATCACCGTGGCGCTGCGGGTATTGGATTCGAGGAAGTAGAGCACCTGGCTCAGCAGCACCGGCATCACCTGCGGGATCACCCCGAACCGCGCGCGCTGCATGGTGTTGGCCCCGGTGGAGCGGACGCCCTCCACCTGCTTCTCGTCGATGTTCTCCAGGGCTTCCGAGAAGGTCTTGCCGAAGCTGCCGGTGTCGGTCAGCATCATGGCCAGCGCGCCGGTCATCGGGCCGGGGCCGAAGGCGCGGGCCAGCACGATGGTCCAGATCAGCCCGTCCACCCCGCGGATGAAGTCGAACACCCGGCGGATGCCGAACCGCACCGGGGCCACCGGCATCATGTTCCGCGCCGCCATGAAGGACAGCGGCAGGGCGACGACGGCGGCCCCGAAGGTGCCCAGGAAGGCCATCAGCACCGTCTCGAAGATGGCCCAGGCCACGTCGCCGTGCCGCCACATCTGGTTGGTCCAGAAATCCCGCCCCACCGCGGCGATGTTGGGCAGGGCGGGGTCCAGCCGCGGGCCGGAGACGACCGCCGTCAGGATCTCGGCCCAGGACATCCAGGCGAAGGGACTTTCGGGGGTGAAGAAGAACAGCGGCCAGCCGGGGGAATAGCGGAAGGTCTCCACCTTGGCGCGGGTATAGGCGAAGCGCCCGGCCTCGGTGGTGACCGAGACGCGGGTGTCCGAGGCGTTGATCCAGGGCGGCAACGGCTCGGGGGCGGAGAGGACCAGCCTGCCGTCATCGGCGGGGCGGATGGCGATGGTGCCGTAGCCCGGCACCACATAGCGCGCCCCCTCGGCATCGTAGGTGACGACATGGCCGCTCTGCAGGTCGATGGTGGTCGCGCCCTCGGCATGGGCCACCCAGTCGGGCAGGCGGCCGGGGGGATAGGTGCCCTTCCCCTCGCCCTCCACCGCGATGCGCAGCTCGCCCGAGCGGTTGTCGCGGGTGACATGGGTCTTGTAGCTGACGAAATCGGCCAGGAGGATGCGCGCGTTGTCCATCCTTGCCCGGCTGGCGAGGCCCGCCAGATCGAAGGCCACGGCGGCATAGGCCAGATAGGCCAGGATCCCCAGCGGCACCGCGAAGGCGACCAGCCGGCGGCGGGCGAAGCGGGCCAGCACCTCCTGCGGCAGGCTGGCGGGGGCGGCGGCGAGCGCGGTCATGGGATCAGCCTTTCACCATACGGTGGCGCGCATGGTCCGACAGGCGGTCGATGGCCACGATGGTCAGGAACAGCAACAGGAAGATCGACACCACGAGGTCGTATCGCCCCTGCCCCCATTGCATGGCGATCTTCAGGTCATAGCCGATGCCGCCCGCGCCCACGAAGCCCAGGATCGCGCTGGCCCGCACGTTGATCTCGAACCGCAGCAGCGCATAGGACAGCCAGTTCGGCGCCACCTGCGGGATCACCCCCAGCCACATCCGCTGGCCCCAGCTCGCCCCCACCGAGGCCAGCCCCTCGACCGGCTTCAGGTCGGCGTTCTCGGCGACTTCAGAGAACAGCTTGCCCAGCGCCCCCGCGGTATGCAGCGCGATGGCCGCCACCGCCGGCACCGGCCCGCCGCCGAGGATATAGATCAGCACCAGCGCGATCACGATCTCGGGGATGGCGCGGCTGGCGTCCATCAGGCGGCGGAAGAGGCCGGTCGCCCGGGGCCACAGCGCAAGCCCGCGGGTGGAGAGCAGCGCCAGCACCATCGCCGCCAGCGCGCCCAGCAGGGTGGAGACCGCGGCGATGTTGACCGTCTCGACCAGCGAGGGGATGTGCGCCCGGATCAGCCTTGGCAGGTTGGCGCGCTTCTCCCACGCCTCGGCCAGCACCTCGGACGGGAAGGCCAGCACATTCGGCAGCCCGTCGATCAGGCCGCCCGCGTTGCGGTGCTCGGCCAGACGGAAGCCCGAGACCATCAGGATCAGGAACAGCGCCAGGATGATGCCGCCGTAAAGCCGCCGGCGGCGCACCAGGTCCAGATAGGCCGCGCCCTTGTCGGCAGGGTCGGGGCGGTCGCCCCTTTCGGGGCCGTAGGCAAGCTCGAACATGGGCGTCCTGCGTCGGCGGCCGGGACAGGCGATCGCCCGTGCCCGCGGGGAGGCGGGGGCACGGGCGGAATGTGCGGGGCGGTCCTACTGGGTGGATTCCTGCAGCTGGCGGGCGGCGACGATCCCCAGATAGGCGTCATGGGTGATCGGCACGAAGTCCAGCGCATCGCCCGCGGCCACGCCATAGGCGCAGGCCTTGTCGGTCTCGTGCAGGTCGGCGGTCAGCCTGACCACCTTGTCCTTCACCTCCTGCGGCAGGGCCTTGCGCACGACCATCGGCCCCTCGGGGATCAGCCGCGATCTCCAGATCTCCACCAGGTCGTTCATGTCCACCAGCCCGGCGTCCGAGGCGCGGCGGAAGGCGCCCGAGTTGTAGCCGTCTTCCCAGTCGCCCAGGCCGTCGGCCCAGCTCACCCCCGCGGCGAAGTCGCCCTTGGCCACGCCGATGATGCTCTGCTCGTGGCCGCCCGAGAACTTCACCTCGCTGAAATACTGGTCCAGCGGGCCCACCAGCTCCATCAGCTCGGCGCCCGGCACCAGATAGCCCGAGGTCGAGTTGGGCTCGGCGAAGACGAAGGACTTGCCCTTGGCCTCCTGGATCGAGGCGATGCCGCTGTCCTTGCGGGCGAAGCCGATGGAGTAGTAGCCGGTCGAGCCGTCCATGTTCTGCTTGGTCAGCACCACCTCGACCGCCTCGGGGTCGGTCAGGTGGATCTTGGCATAGCCCGAGGCGCCCAGCCAGGCCATGTCCAGCGTCCCGCCCAGCAGGCCCTGGATCACGCCGTCATAATCGGCCGGGGTGAAGACCTTGACCGGCACGCCCAGCTCGGCCTCGATCTTGGCGCGATAGCATTCCTGGTTGGTCAGGCGGTCCTGGGCGTTCTCGCCGCCCAGGATGCCGATGTTGAAGCCGGTGATCTGCTGCGCCTGGGCGGCGGTGGCAAGCGCGGTGGTGGCGGCAAGGGCCAGAGCGAGGGTTTTCATGGTCTCTCCATGGGTCAGGTTTGGCAGGGGTCAGGCCAGCAGCCGGTCGGCATAGGCCGCATCGGCCGCGGTATCGGCGGGGATGGCGGTCGAGGTGGCGGTCTCGTTGAAACCGTCGCCCGCGCCGTAGATGTCGCGGGCCACCCCGGTGGAAAGCTGGTCGGGCGTGCCGTCGAACACGATGCGCCCGTCGCGCATCCCGATCACCCGGTCGCAATAGCGCCGCGCGGTGTCGAGCGTGTGGAGGTTGGCGATCACCATCCGCCCGTCCTCGACGTTGATGCGCTTCAGCGTGTCCATCACGATCTGCGCGTTCATCGGGTCGAGGCTGGCGATGGGCTCGTCGGCCAGGATGATCTGCGGGTCCTGCATCAGCGCCCGGGCGATGGCCACGCGCTGCTGCTGGCCGCCCGACAGCGCCTCGGCCCGCTTCGGGGCCTGTTCGGCGATGCCCAGCCGGTCGAGGATGTCCAGCGCGCGCAGGATGTCGGCGCGGGACCACAGGTTGAACAGGGTCGAGAGGGTCGAGCGGCGGTTCAGGATGCCGTGCAGCACGTTCGAGGCCACGTCCATCCGCGGCACCAGGTTGAACTGCTGGAAGATCATGGCGCACTGGCTTTGCCAGGCGCGGGCCTGAGCGCCGCGCAGGGCCAGGATGTCGCGCCCGTCCACCAGGATCTCGCCCGACGTGGCCTCGGTCAGCCGGTTCATCATCCGCAGGAGGGTGGATTTCCCCGCGCCCGAGCGGCCGATGATGCCGACGAAGGCCGGGCGGTCCACGGCAAAGCTGATGCGGTCCACCGCGGCCTTCTGGCCGAACAGCCGCGTCACGGCCCTGACTTCCAGCATCGCAGGTCCTTCCGGGAGGTTGCCGGCCCCTCCTAGAAGCGGAATGTGACGGAGCCCCTGCGGCAGGGTGAAACTTGCATGACGGACCGGCCCTGCGGCAGCCCCCCGCCGCGGAGCCCGGGCAGCCGGCCCCTATTCCGCCGCCAGCCGGGCGGCGTAGCGGGCGCGGGCGGCCTCGATGCTGGCCGAGTTGGCGATCACCCATTCGGCCAGCCCCTGCACCGGGGTCAGGAAGGCGCGGCCCAGGTCGGTCAGCGCATATTCCACCTGCGGCGGGCTGACCGGCGTGACCCTGCGGGTGACGAAGCCGTTCTCCTCCAGGTCGCGCAGGGTGGAGGAGAGCATCTTCTGGCTGATCTCGCCCACCTCGCGGCGCAGCGCGTTGAACCGCATCGGCCCGCGGCCCAGCGTGCGGACGACCAGCAGCGTCCACTTGTCGCTGATCCGCGCCAGCATCCGGCTGATGTGTTCGCAGGCGGCGGTATCCACGGCCTCACAAGGTAACCCGAAAGTGCCTTCTTGATCCTGCATCGGTGCTTTCCGAGATTGCCGTGGTAACGAATCGGAACCATGCTACGCGAGGATACCATGACCACGAAACCCCGGATCGCCCTGATCGTGGGCTCCACCCGGCCGACCCGCTTTGCCGACGTGCCGGCGCAGTGGATGCTGAAGCAGGCGCAGGCCCGCGACGACATCGAGGTGGAGCTGGTCGACCTGCGCGACCACCCGCTGCCCTTCTTCGACGAGGTGTCCTCCAACGCCTGGGCGCCCTCGCAGTCGGCGGCGGCGCAGGCGTGGCAGCGGAAGGTGGGCGAGTTCGACGGCTACATCTTCGTGGTGGCCGAATACAACCGCTCGATCACCGGGGCGCTGAAGAACGCGCTGGACCAGGCCTATGTCGAATGGGCGCGCAAGCCCTTCACCGCCATCGCCTATGGCGCCACCGGCGGGGCGCGGGCGCTGGAGCATCTGCGGCTGATCGGGGTGGAGTTGCAGATGGTGCCCACCCGCAACGCGGTGCATATCGGCGGGGCGGATTTCTTCGCCGTGCACCCGATGGGCGGCCACCAGCCGATCGAGACGGTGGAGGGCAACCTGCTGCCCGCGGCGAAGGCTTCGCTGGACGATCTGGTCTGGTGGGTCCGCGCGACCATGGCCGCGCGGGCCGCGGCGCAGGCGCAGGCGGCGTGAGCTAGAGCAGCCCCCGCCGCCGGGCGTCGTCCTCGCAGCGGCGGGCCATCTGCTCCATCAGCTCGCGGCTCTGGCCGTCGCCACGGATCGCGGCCTTGACCATGGTCGCCATGCTGCGGCGTTCGCGCTTAAGCCAGCGGTCGAGGTGGCCGGCCTCGGCCCCTTCGGCCACCGCGGCGGTGCGGAACGCCTCGGCCAGGGCGGCGTCGGCCGGGTCCTTGGGCAGGTAGGAGGTGGCCGAGGCCACGTCGGTCCAGCCCAGCCAGAAGGCGGCGCACCAGGCGGTGGCGTCGCGCGGATCGGCGGCGGCGGGCAGCGCGGCGGTGAGCCACAGGGCGAGGGCGGGGAGGGTGAGGCGCGAGTCGGTCATGGGCCAAGCATGGCTTGTGGCCAAAGAAAGGCAACATCCGGGCGGCGTTCCCGGGCCACATCAACAATCTGTTGCCGCGGCGTGGCCGGTCAGCCGGAGGCCAGCAGCCGGTCGCAGACGGCCAGCAGCGCCATCGCCCGGCGGGTGGCGCCGGGATCGGGACCGAAGAGCCCGCGGTCCAAGAGCGCCCGCTGCGCCGCCTTGGCCTCCACCCGGCGGTGCAGGGCGGCACGGTCGTCGCCCGGCAGTGCGGCGATCAGGTCCAGGAACTGGCCGCGGCGCAGGGCGGCGCGGTCGGCCGCCGCGCCGTCCACCAGCCACAGATGCTCCACCGTGGCGGAATAGCGCCCCGCGCAGTCCGGGATGAGCCGCAGGGGATCCTCCGCCGCCGCCGGCACCGGCAGCAGGACCGCCAGCGCCCATGTTCGCAAACCGCCCATGAAACGGACAATAGCGCGAAAATCGCGATTGTTCCTTGGGCGGCCTGAAAACTGCCGCGCTGTGCCCGGCGGGTGACGGCCGGCCCGGGGTCAGAAGCCGCGGGCGTTGGCCTCCAGCGTGATGTTGAAGTACGAGGAGGGGAAGTCGCCGCCCTTCTTCATCTCGCCCAGGATCACCGTGGTCTCGCCCGCGTCGTCGCGGATGATCCACTGGCGCAGCTCCACCGGATTGCCGGTGAACACCAGCTCGATGGTGCCGTATTCGGGATGCTCGGGGTCCTGCGCGCGCACGCGGGTGGTGCCCTCGACCTCGCGGTGGCCCACCACCATGCGGGCGCGGCCCAGATCCACCCGCTCGGCCAGGATCAGGTTCAGGGGCGTGCGGCGCAGCGGATATTGCTCGGGCGGCTGGTTCGACTTGGCGTCGAAGATCGCCACCTGCCCGCCGCCGGCCATCACCAGCGTGCGGTCGGGCGCGGCATACTCGAACCGCACCCGCCCGGGGCGGCGGATGAACACCCGGCCGGTGGAGATCGTGCCGTCGGCGTTCACCTGGGTGAAGTCGGCCTCGGCCGTGGTCAGGCTGTTGAGATAGCGCGACAGTTCGGCCAGCGGGATGGGAGCGGCCAGCGCGATCCGGGGGGCCAGCGCCAGCGCGGGCAGCGAGAGGAGGAGGGTGCGACGATCCATGCCCCCCGATATAGCCGCGCCGCGCCGGGCTTGCACCCCCACGCGTTTCACGAAGGGGGGAAGCCGCCGTAACATCTCAGGCCGGGCGCCAGACCAGCGCGCCTGCGGCATCGGGCTCCGCCACCGCCTCGCCGCGGCCCTTCAGGTGGTTCAGATGCGCCACCGCCTCCACCATCGCCAGCCCGAATTCCGCCGGCCCGATCTTGCGGCGGTAGAGCAGGGGGAAGCAGTCGCAGGCGGTGCGCGGCCGTTCGGCCAGCGCGGCGCGCAGGCGGTCCAGCGCCTCGCGGTGGCCGGCCTGCAACTGCGCCAGCCGCAGGGGCAGGCCGGTGAAGGGCAGCCGGTGGCCGGGCAGGGCCAGATGCGAGGGGCCGGCCAGCGCCTCCAGCCGGGCGCAGCTTTCCAGCCAGTCGGCCAGCGGATCGGCCTCGGGCTCGGTCGCATAGACCCCGATGTTGGAGGAGATGCCGGGCAGCACCTGGTCGCCCGCCAGCACCAGCCCGTCGCCGGACCAGAGCGTCGCGTGCTCCGGCGCATGGCCGCCGCCGCAATGCACCGTCCAGTCGCGCCCGGCCAGCCGCAGCACGTCGCCCTGCGCGATGCGGGTGAAGCCCAGGGGCAGCGGCGCCACCAGCCGGGCGAAGTTCGTCGGCACCTCCTGCGCCCGCGCCGCCAGCATCTCGGCCGGCATCCCGGCGCGGCGCCAGAAGGCCAGCGTCTCGGGCGGGGGTCGCTCCTGCACGTCGAGCGTCAGCATCCGGGCATAGAGCCAGGCGGTGCGGGTGGTGATCAGCTCCACCCCGCGCGACTGGAACCAGCCGGCCAGCCCGATGTGGTCGGGGTGGTGGTGGGTGACGATCAGCCGCGCCACCGGGCGGGCGGCCAGCGGGCCGGCCAGCAGCGCCTCCCACACCTCGCGGGCGCGGGCGGAACTCACCCCGGTATCGACCAGCGTCCAGCCGTCGGCGTCTTCCAGCGCATAGACGTTCACATGTTCCAGCGCCATCGGCAGCGGCAGCCGCATCCACAGCACGCCCGGCGCCACCTCCACCGCCGCCCCAGGTTCGGGCGGTTCGGTGAAGGGGTGATGCAGCGCGCGGTGCGAGGTCATGCCCCCGCTTACGCCGCCAGATCGGCATCGGAAAGGGCATAAAGCCCCGCCGCCCCCTCGCGCGCCTGCTGGAAGAGCCCGGCGTGCTCGGGCAGCAGCCGCAGGATCGCCACCGCGGCCAGCGCCTGACGGGGGCCCGGGGCGGTCCTGGCCTCGGCCAGGGCGGCGGCCAGATGCACATGCGCGGCCAGCACCCGGGCGAAGCCGCGCTGATAGGGCACGGCGCCGGCGAATCGGTCCTGCATGTCCTGCGCCAGCAGATGCTCGGTCGCCTCGCGCAGCGCCTCGGCCGCCTGCCAGACCGGGGTGGCCAGCGCGGGCAGCTGGCCGCGGGCGGCCTCGGCCCCCGCCTCGATCTCGTCGATCAGGCGGAAGGCGGCCTCGCCCCCGTCCATCATCTTGCGGCCCACCAGGTCCATGGCCTGGATGCCGTTGGTGCCTTCGTAGATCGCGGTCACCCGCACGTCGCGCAGGAACTGCGCCGCGCCGGTCTCCTCGATGAAGCCCATGCCGCCATGCACCTGGATGCCCTCGGAGGCCACGCGGATGCCGGTGTCGGTGCCGAAGGACTTGGCGATGGGGGTCAGCAGCGCCGCGCGCGCCGCCCAGTCCTCCGCCCCCGTGGCCCGGGCCATGTCCAGCGCCACCGCGCACATCAGCGCGATGCCGCGGGCGGCCTGCACCTCGGCCTTCATCTCGGCCAGCATCCGGCGCACGTCGGCGTGGCCGGCGATTCCCGGCCCGGCGCCGGGCGGCGTCGGCCCCTGCCGGCGTTCCTGCGCGAAGGCCAGCGCCTGCTGGTACGCCGCCTCGGCAACCGAGACGCCCTGGATGCCCACGCCCAGGCGCGCGTTGTTCATCATGGTGAACATCGCCGCCATGCCCCTGTGCGCCTCGCCCACCAGCCAGCCCGTGGCGCCGTCGAACTGCATCACGCAGGTCGGGCTGCCGTGCAGGCCCAGCTTGTGCTCCAGGCTGACCACCTGCACCGCGTTCCTCCGGCCCGGCCGGCCCTCGGCGTCGGGGATGAACTTCGGCACCAGGAACAGGCTGATCCCCTTGGTCCCAGGCGCGCCGTCCGGCAGGCGGGCCAGCACCAGGTGGCAGATATTCTCGGCCACGTCATGGTCGCCCCAGGAGATGAAGATCTTCTGCCCCGTCACCCTGTAGGTGCCGTCGCCCGCCGGCTCCGCCCGGGTGCGCAGCGCCCCGACATCGCTGCCCGCCTGCGGTTCGGTCAGGTTCATCGTGCCGGTCCAGTCGCCGGCGATCAGGCGGGGGATGTAGAGCGCCTTGAGGTCCTCGGTCGCATGGTGTTCCAGCGCCTCGATGGCCCCCTGGGTGAGCAGCGGGTTCAGTTGCAAGGACAGGCAGGCCGAGCCCAGCATCTCGTTCAGGATCGAGGTCACGGTCAGCGGCAGGCCCATGCCGCCATGCTCCTGCGGCGCCGACACCGCCACCCAGCCGCCCTCGGCGATGGCCCGATACCCTTCGGGGAAACCGGGCGAGGTGCGGACCACCCCGTTCTCCAGCCGCGCCGGATGCAGGTCGCCGGGGCGTTGCAGCGGGGCCAGAACCGCCTCCGCCAGCTTTCCCGCCTCGGCCAGCACCGCCGCCACGGTCTCGGGCGTGGCCTCGGCGAAGAGGTCGGTGGCGGCCACGCGGTCGAAGCCCAGGACGTGTTCCAGCAGGAACAGGTGCTCGGCGACGGGGGCACGATAGGGCATGGGTTCTTCCTCCGGCGATCCGGCCGGCTTGGCAAGCGCGGCGGCGGCGGCTATGCGCCTTGATCTGCCGGCAGGTTAGCGGGTGGCGCCCGCCCGGCAAGTCCAACGCTGCGTCACGGGGTGGGCATGGAACGGCTGGCGGCTGACGAGGCGGGGATCGCGCGGGCGGTGGCGCTGCTGCGCGAGGGCCGGCTGGTGGCGCTGCCGACCGAGACGGTCTACGGCCTGGCCGGGGATGCAAGGTCGGACGCGGCGGTGGCGGCGATATTCGCGGCGAAGGACCGGCCGCGGTTCAACCCGCTGATCGTGCATGTGCCGGACGAGGCGACCGCGGGGCGCTATGGGGTGTTCGACGGCCGGGCGCGTAGCTTGGCGGCGGCCTTCTGGCCCGGGCCGCTGACGCTGGTGCTGCCGGTGCGGCAGGGGTCGGGGCTGTCGACGCTGGTGACGAACGGCCTGCCTTCGGTGGCGCTGCGGGTGCCGGCACATCCGCTGGCGCGGCGGCTGCTGGCGGTCTTCGGCGGCCCCTTGGCGGCGCCTTCGGCCAACCCTTCCGGCCGGGTCTCGCCCACCACCGCCGAGCATGTCGTGCAGGGGCTGGAGGGGCGGATCGCCGCGGTGCTGGACGGCGGGGCCTGCACGGTGGGGGTGGAATCGACCATCATCGGGCTGGAAGGCCCCGCCCGCCTGCTGCGCCCCGGGGGCGTGCCGGCGGAGGCGGTCGAGGCGGTGCTGGGTGCGGCCCTCGCCGCCCCCGGGGCGGGTCCGCTGACCGCACCGGGGCAGCTCGCCTCGCACTACGCCCCCGGTGCCCGGGTGCGGCTGGGGGTGACCGCGCCGGAGCCCGGCGAGATCTGGGTGGGTTTCGGCCCGGGGGATGCGGCGCTGAACCTCTCGCCGAAGGGCGACCTGACCGAAGCCGCCGCCCGCCTGTTCGTCATGCTGCGCGAGGCCGATGCGCTGGCCGGGCCGCAGGGCACCATCGCCTTCGCCCCGATCCCCGAGACCGGCCTCGGCCGCGCCATCAACGACCGCCTGCGCAGGGCGGCCGCGCCGAGGGTCGGGGGCGCTCATCAGCCCTGACGGACCTCTTCGCTGCGGCAGCGAGGAAAGCCGGCAGGCCTGGCGAGCGGTTTCCAGAACAGAAGCGCGGCGGCGGGATAAATCCTGCCCTACGTAGCCATGGTAGGGCGGGGTTCACCCCGCCAAGCCCGGCTCAGAACAGGTCCAGCAGCCGCCGCAGGTAGTCGCGCTCGGCCTCGGGGCGGGCCTGTTCGCCCTGACGCCGGCGGATCTCGCCCAGGAGTTCCTCGGCCCGGCGGTACACATCCTCGCCCCGCAGCATGTTGCGGTCCGAGCCGATCCGCGCCCCTTCGCCGGGCTCGCGGCCCAGCGGATCGCGCGGGTTGCGGGGTTCGGCGCGGCCGAAGGCCTCGCCGTCCTGGCCCTGGCCCTGCTGCTGGCGGCGCTGCTCTTCCGCCAGCGCCTCGCCCAGGTTGCGCATCCCCTCGCGCATGGACTCCATGGCCTCGGCCTGCCGGTCCAGCGCGCCGGGCAGGTCGCCGTCGCGCAGCGCCTCCTCGGCCTCGCGCATCGCCCGGCCGGCCTCGTCCAGCGCCCGGCGGCCGGCCTCGCCGGCATCGGTGCCCGGCCCCGGCAGGTCGTTGTCGCCCAGCCGGCCCAGCCGGTCGCGCAACTGCCGCTGGCGGTCTGCCAACGAGCCCTGGCCCTGCCCCTGCTGGCCTTCCTGCCCCTCCTGCCCCTCGCCCTCCTGCCCGGGCTGCTGCTGGCCCTGCCGGCCCTGCGGCCCCTCCTGCAGGTCGCGGAAGGCGTCGTCGGAGAGGTTCTGCTGGTCGCGCAGGGTCTCGGCCAGATCGCGCATGGCCTGGTTGCCCTGCTGGCCCGGGCCGCCTTCGCCCTGCGTCACGCGCATGTTCTCCATGAGCTGGCGCATCATCTCCATCAGTTCCTGCGCCTCGGCGGTGCGGCCCTCCTCCATCAGGCGCTGCAGTTCGTCCAGCATCTCCTGCAACTGGTTGCCCGAGAACTGCATCCCCTGCATGTCCTGCTGCGGCTGGTCGGTGCCGTCGCCCTGCTGCTCGGCCTGTTCGGCCAGCCGGCGCATGTATTCGTCCAGCGCCTCGCGCATCTCCTGCATCAGGCGGTCGATCTCGGCGGGGTCGGCGCCGTTGCGGATCGCCTCGTCCAGCCGGTCCTGCGCGCGTTGCAGCCGCTCCAGCGCCGAGGCGAGGTCGCCCTCCTCGACCATCAGGGCGATTTCCCACAGCGCCTCGGCGATCTCGTCGCGCACCTCGGGCGAGAGGCTGGCCTTCTCGACATCCAGCCGGCGCATCAGCACCCGCAGGTGCAGCCAGGCGCGTTCGTTGCGGATGAAGCCCTCGGGGTGGTTGGTCACCGCGCGCAGAAGCTGCACCGTGCGCGGCGCGTTGTCGCGGTTCCACAGGAGGTCGCGCCGCATCTCGATGATGGCGGCGGCAAGGGGGTCGAAGAACCGCTTGCCGGGCAGCACCATCTCGATGGGCTCGGCCATGCCCGACTGGCCGGCGGCGTCGGCCACGCTGAGGCGCACCTGCACCGGCATGTTGGCCCAGGGATGCTTGGACACGTCCTCGATCAGCGCCTCTTCGAACGACGCCCGGTTGCCGCGGATCGGCATCGGCAGGTCCAGGACCAGCGCCTCGCGCGGCTCGGGGTCGATCTCCAGCCCGTAGCGGCGGGGCAGCGCGGCCAGGTCCACCGCGATCTCGGCCCGGCCTGCGGTCACCCCGTGGTCGTCCTCGGCCGCGAAGGGCAGGCGCATCGACCCGTCGCGCTCGCGCGTCGCCGCCGCGGTGGCCCGTACCTGGGGGGGGGCGTCGGGCAGGGCGATCACCTGCCACAGCCGCCCGCCCGGCCCGGAGATCTCGATCTGGCCCGAGCGGGTGACGGTGAAGTCCTGCGCCGGATCCGAGGCCGGCGGCACCTCGACCCCCGCGCGGCCGGAGACGGTCTCGGCCAGGGTCAGCTGCCCGATCTCGCCATAGAGCCGCACCTGCACCCGGGCGCCGGCCGGCACCTCGAAGGATTCGCGGTCGATGTCGTTCAGGTAGAGCGCGGGCTTGCCGGTATAGGGGGGCGGCTGCACCCAGCCCTCCCAGGTGGGGCCCACCGCCAGCGCCTCGGCCGGGCCGGCGCCCAGCCCGGCCACGCTGGCCGCGCGCCAGAGCGAGCCGAAGATCAGCGCCATGACGAAGGCGGTCAGCGCCATGTAGCGCAGGCCATAGGGGTCGCGCCGCGCCAGCCGCAGGTCGGGCGCCACCGGCTGCGCCCCCTGCGCCCGGTCGGCCATGCGCGTCCGGTGCGCGGCCCAGACCGCGGCCGAGGCCGCATCGCCCCGGCCCACCGCCAGCGTGTCGGCCAGCGCGGCCAGCGGCCGGCCCGGCAGGGTGGCGTCCACGCGGGCCACCGCCTCCGGGAGCCGCGGCCGGCGGAACGACCGCAGCCCGGCCACCAGCGCCCAGAGCCCGCCGAGCACCGCCGCCACCAGCCCGGCCCAGACCGCCTCGATCGGCGCGGTGTCCTGCACCCCGAAGGCCAGCGCCGAGAGCGCGGCGAGGATGATGGTCCACAGGGGCCAGAACGAGCGCGCCATCCGCTCGGCCCAGAGGCCGGCGAGCGTGGCCCGCAGCGGCCATTTCAGCCGGTCGAGCGTCTGGCGGTTGAGGGCGTCGGTCATGCCGTGGGTCGCGCCTTTGTCGGGCCGAGCGCGCAGCAGGGTGCCGTCACATCACAGCCATGCCGGGATCGTATCGCGTCCGATGATCTCGTCAAACGTCGGGCGCGCACGGATGACGGCGAAGTGATCCTGCCGCACCAGCACCTCGGGCACCAGAGGGCGCGAGTTGTATTCCGACGCCATCACCGCGCCATAGGCCCCGGCCGAGCGGAAAGCCACCAGATCGCCGGCGGCCAGCAGCGGCAATTCGCGGCCTCGCGCAAAGGTGTCCCCGGTCTCGCAGACCGGGCCCACCACGTCGAAGGGATGCGTGGGCTCGCCCGGCGGCAGTTCGACCACCGGCACGATGTCGTGATGCGCGTCGTACATCGAGGGGCGCACGAGGTCGTTCATCGCGGCGTCGAGGATCAGGAAATCCCGCCCCTCGCCATGCTTGACGTAGATGACCGACGAGACCAGCACTCCGGCGTTGCCCGAGATGAGCCGCCCCGGCTCGATCTCGATCTCGCAGCCCAGATGGCCCAGGGTGCACTTGATCAGCGCGCCGTAGTCGGTGGGCAGCGGCGGGGCCTCGTTGGAACGGGTATAGGGGATGCCCAGGCCGCCGCCGAGGTCCAGCCGTTCGATGGAATGCCCCACGGCCCTGAGCGCCACGGTCAGGTCGGCGACCTTTTTGTAAGCGGCCTCGAAGGGGGCGAGGTCGGTCAGCTGGCTGCCGATATGCACGTCGATCCCCACCACGCGCAGCCCCGGCAGGCGGGCGGCCTGGGCATAGACCTCGGCCGCCCGGGCGATGGGGATGCCGAACTTGTTCTCGGACTTGCCGGTGGCGATCTTGGCATGGGTCCTGGCGTCCACATCCGGGTTCACCCGGACTGTGACCGGCACGGTGACGCCCAGCGAGGCGGCGACCTCGGAGAGCGCCAGCATCTCGGGCTCGGATTCCAGGTTGATCTGCCGGATGCCCCCGGTCAGCGCCACCCGCATCTCCTCGCGCGTCTTGCCGACGCCGGAGAACACGATCCGCTCGCCGGGGACACCCGCCGCCCGCGCCCGCAGATACTCGCCGATGGAGACCACATCCATCCCGGCACCGAGGTCGCCCAGCAGCTTCAGCACCGCGACGTTCGACAGCGACTTCACCGCGAAGCAGACGAGGTGGGGCAGCGGCGCGAGCGCCTCGGTGAAGAGGTGATAGTGCCGGGTCAGCGTGGCGGCGGAATAGCAGTAGAAGGGCGTTCCCACGGTGGCGGCGATGTCTGACAGCGGCACGTCCTCGGCATGGAGGATGCCGCCCCGGTAAAGGAAATGGTCCATCGTCCGCCCCCTGCGATCCGGCGCGGATCTAGCAGGTTCAAGGCCGCGCGCAACGGGTCAGCGCATGACCACCCCGAACCGCGCCTCGCCCGAGATGGCGCCGCCCGGCGGTTCGGGCGGGGCGTCGGCGCCGCAGGCGGCCAGCAAGAGGGCGAGGATCAGGGCGCGGGACATGGAAAACCTCAGCGGATGGGGGGCGAGACGACGATCACGTCCATCCCGCCGACATTGCCCGAGGCGCCCGCCCGGACGGTCGCCCCGCCGGCGCCGAAGACGAGCCGGGTGCCGAGCACGGGCCCGGCCTCGCAGGCGGCGAGCAGGAGGAGGGCGAGAAGCGGGGCGATGCGCATGGACAGAACATAGTGCCGCCGCCCCCGGTGTCGAGCCACCCCGCGGCCCCCCGGCGACGCGCCGCCGAGATCCCGGGCGCCGGGGCCCTCCCGCCCCCCTCGGCCTTCGGCCTGCGGGCGTTGGGCCGGGCAAGGGGGGCTGCCGCCCCCCTTGGACCCCCCGCCGTCGCCTGTCCTGTCGGCGTGGCGCTGGTGGCTGCCCCCGGGGGTTTTGCACCCCCGGAACCCCCGCAGGGTATTTGTAGCTCGAAAGAGAAGCGGGGTGGGGGAGATCCCCGTGGGGTGTCGGCCGACCGGGCGGGTGTAGGCGCGCCCCTCCGGTTGACTTCGCGCCGGGCCGGGGCCACCTTCGCCCGCCTTCCGATGAGCGCCGCATGAGCTATGTCTACGCCCCGCCCCCCGGCCCGCCGGTGATCCTGCACGAGGATCCGGCCTTTCTGGTGGTGGCGAAGCCCGAGGGGCTGCTGTCCGTTCCCGGCAAGGGGCCGGAGAAGGCCGACTGCCTGATCGCCCGGCTGCAGCGGCTCTATCCCCGGGTGCTGCTGGTGCACCGGCTGGACACCGATACCTCGGGCGTCATGGTCTTCGCCCGCACCTCGGCGGCGCAGGCCGCGCTGGCCGGGCAGTTCGAGCGGCGGGAGACGGGGAAGGACTATGTCGCCCGGGTGCAGGGCGAGGTGGAGGGCGAGCGCGGCACCGTGGACCTGCCGCTGGTGGTGGACTGGCCCAACCGCCCCCGCCAGCACGTGAACCACGAAACCGGCCGCCCGGCGGTGACCGACTGGCAGGTGATCGGCCGCGCCCCCGGCGAGACGCGGATACGGCTGATGCCCCGCACCGGGCGCAGCCACCAGCTGCGGGTGCACATGATGGAGCTGGGCCACCCGATCCTGGGCGATCCACTGTACGCGACCGGCGCGGCCGCCGCCCACCCCCGGCTGATGCTGCACGCCGAGCGGCTGTCCTTCGCCCACCCCGTGACCGGCGAGCGGGTGGAATTCGCCGCCCCCTGCCCGTTCTGACCCTTTCATCAAACCTTGACGCCTGCCGCGGATGGTCGTTGGCAGATGCCGAGGGCGCATCGACGAGGGCGAGGGGGACATCCATGGGCATCCTGCTGGCGGCGTTCCAGTACCGCTACCTGCCGCTGACGGTCGCGGCGCTGCTGGCGGCGCTCTTCGCCGTGCTGGCGGGGGCCTATCCCGGCGGGCGGGCGCTGCTGATCCTGCTGGCGCTGGTCTGCGCCGGGGTCGCGGGGCTGGGGCTGCGCGACCTCATGCAGACCCGCCACGCCATCCTGCGCAACTATCCGATCTCGGCCCGGCTGCGGTTCCTGCTGGAGAAGGTGCGGCCCGAGATCCGGCAGTATTTCCTGGAAAGCGACAAGGACGGGATGCCCTTCCCCCGCGACCAGCGCGCCATCGTCTATCAGCGCGCCAAGAAGGAGCTGGACAAGCGGCCCTTCGGCACGATGTACGACGTCTACCAGCCCAACTTCGAATGGCTGCACCATTCGCTGTGCCCGACCGAGCCGCCGGCCATGGCGGCGATGCGGGTGGAGGTGGGGGCCTCGGCCGGCCAGCCCTATTCGGCCTCGCTGCTAAATATCTCCGCCATGTCCTTCGGCTCGCTCTCGGCCAATGCGGTGCGGGCGCTGAACAAGGGGGCGAAGCTCGGCGGCTTCGCCCATGACACCGGCGAGGGGGGCGTGTCGCCCTATCACCGCGAATATGGCGGGGACCTGATCTGGGAGATCGGCTCGGGCTATTTCGGCGCCCGCGGGCGGGACGGCGGCTTTGACCCCGGGCGGTTCGCCGAGACGGCGGCGGACCCGCAGATCAGGATGGTGGAGCTGAAGCTGAGCCAGGGCGCCAAGCCCGGCCATGGCGGGGTGCTGCCGGCGGCAAAGATCACGCCCGAGATCGCGGCAATCCGCGGCATCCCGATGGGGGTCGACTGCAACTCGCCCGCCCGGCATTCGGCGTTCTCCACCCCGGTGGAGATGATGGAACTGATCGCGCGGATGCGGGATCTGTCGGGGGGCAAGCCGGCGGGGTTCAAGCTCTGCATCGGCCATCCGTGGGAGTTCATGGCGCTGGTCAAGGCGATGCTGGAAACCGGGATCACCCCCGACTTCATCGTGGTGGACGGCAAGGAAGGCGGCACCGGCGCGGCACCCTTGGAGTTCATGGACCATATCGGGATGCCCCTGCGCGACGGGCTGACCTTCGTGCACAACGCTTTGGTCGGCGCCGGGCTGCGCGACCGGGTGCGGATCGGGGCGAGCGGAAAGATCATCTCGGCCTTCGACATGGCCCGGGTGATGGCGCTGGGGGCCGACTGGTGCATCGCCGCGCGCGGCTTCATGTTCGCGGTGGGCTGCATCCAGGCCCAGGCGTGCCATACCGGCCATTGCCCCACCGGGGTGACCAGCCCCGACCCGTTGCGCTCGCGCGCCGTGGTGGTGCCGGACAAGGCCGAGCGGGTGAGGAACTTCCACGACAACACCATCCACGCGCTGGCCGAACTGGTGGCGGCGGCGGGGCTGACCCATCCCGGGGAGTTCCGGCCGCAGCACTTCCTGCGCCGGCTGTCCTCGGAACGGGTGGCGAGTTTCGCGGAACAGTACGAGTTCCTGGCGCCCGGGCAGCTGCTCTCCGACCCCCGCTCCTCCGCCCGCTACTCGGAACCCTGGCGGCTGGCCCGGGCGGACAGTTTCGCGGCGGCGGCGTAGGGCGCTACAGCCCCAGCGCCTGCCGCAGGGTGGCGTTGAGCCGGGTCTGCCAGCCGCGCCCGCCCTCGCGCAGGCGTTCCAGCACGTCATTGTCGATCTTCACGGTGACCTGGCTCTTGTTCGATCCCGCGGGGCGGCCGCGGCGGATCACCCGCGCGTCGGGGCCGGCCTCCCAGGTGTCGGGATCGGCGGCGATGCCGCGGCGGATCTGCGCCTCCTCTTCGGGGGAGTTGTCGGGGATCACGGGGGGCGGCTTACTGGCCATGGTGGAACTCCTGTCGCCAGAGGGCTTTCTCGGCATTGGTGGCGCGGCGCAGCGAGATGATGCGCAGCACGATTTCGTCCTCCCCCTCGCGTTCGGCAACGACCACCGCCACCAGCAGGCTGTCCGCCGGGCCGGCCCAGAGTTCGCGCGCCTCGCCGTCCAGGGTCTTGGTGTCCAGGGTCTTGGTGTCCAGCAGCGCGGCGAAGTCCCAGTCGAACCGCTCCATCGCCTCGAAGCCCAGCCCGTGCTTCTCGCGGTTGGTGGCGTTCTTGGCTTGGTCCCATTCGATGCGCATGGGCCGGCCCCTTCCCGCGATAGGATAAAAGTAGTGCCTTTTATTCGCGCGGTCAAGAATAAAGGTAACGCCCTATATTGGCGGCATGACCACCGCCTTGCCTTCCCCCCGCCCCGGCCCGACAAGAGGGGCAACGAGGGGCGCGTGATGACCGACAACCTGCGCGGCAGCGCGATGATGACCCTGGCGATGGCCGGGTTCGCGGTGGAGGACCTGCTGCTGAAGCTGGTCTCGCGGCAGTTGCCGGTGGGGCAGGTGCTGGTGGTCTTCGGGCTGGCCGGCGCCGTGGTCTTTGCCCTCCTGGCGCTCCGGCGGGGCGAAAGTCCCTGGCACCCGGCGATCCTGTCGCGCCCCATGGCGGTGCGGGCGGGGTTCGAGGTCGCGGGGCGGGTGTTCTATGTCCTGGCGCTGGCGCTGACGCCGCTCGCCACCACATCCGCCATCCTGCAGGCCACGCCGCTGGTGGTGGTGGCCGGCGCGGCGCTGATCTTCGGCGAGCGGGTGGGCTGGCGGCGGTGGAGCGCGATCGGCGTGGGTTTCCTAGGCGTGATGATCATCCTGCGGCCGGGGGTGGAGGGGTTCTCGGCGCTGTCGCTGCTGGCGGTGGCCGGGATGCTGGGCTTCGCGGGGCGCGATCTGGCCACCCGGGCGGCGCCGCCCATGCTCTCGAACCTGGTACTGGGGGTCTGCGGCTTCCTGGCCATGGTGCCGGCCGGGGTGGGGATGCTGATCTGGACCGGCGGCGCCCGGTGGCCCGACCCCGCCACCGCGGCGCTGCTGGCCGCCGCGGTGCTGGTGGGGGTGGGCGCCTACCAGTCGCTGACCATCGCCATGCGGACCGGCGAGGTCTCGGTCGTCACCCCGTTCCGCTATACCCGCCTGGTCTTCGCGCTGGCGCTGGCCGTGCTGGCGCTGGGCGAGGGGCTGGACGCGCCGATGCTGGCCGGCTGCGCGCTGGTGGTGGGCTCGGGAGTCTACACGCTGATTCGCTCGGCCCGGGTCGGACGCCCGCAAGCGGCTGGAATCGCACCGGAAAACCCCTAACGAGCCCTTGACGGCCCCGGCATTGACGCCCGGTTGACCAGGCCGCGGCCGCGCCGTTTCCCAGGCCGGGACAATGCCGGACCCTTGCCATCATCGTGTCGGGAAAAAGGCGAAATCGGGGTGCCTTGTGGGCAGCAAGGCGGCGATCCCGCCACAGGACTTAACCCCGAGGAGACCCACCATGTTCATGCAGGACATCACCCGCCTCGCCCCCGCCGTCCCCGTCGCGGCGCCCGCCCTGACCTGCGGCCTGGCCGCCGGCACCCCGGTCGAGACCCGCGGGGGCTGGCGCCCGGTGGAAAGCCTGCGCCGCGGCGACCTGGTCCACACGCTGGACGGCGGGCTGCGGCCGGTGCTGGCGGTGGACCGTTTCTGGCTGATGGGGGTCGAGGCGATTGCCCTGCCCGGCGGCGCCTTCGGCAACGACGATGCGGTGACGCTGCTGCCCGGCCAGTACCTGCTGACCGACCTGACCCGCGCCGACGCCGGGGTGGGCGGGCTGCCCGATGCGCTGGCCGTGCTGCTGCCGGCCATGGCGCTCGCCGCCCTGCCGGGCGCGGTCGGCCGGCGGATCGGGGCGCCGGTGCAGGTGGTCACCCCCCTCTTCGCGGAAGAGGAATACGTCTGGGCCGCCGCCGGGCTGATCTTCCGCTGCCCCTCGGTCGCCGACGGCCCCGGCTCGCTGCCCGAGCGCGAGGGCGTGTTCCCCCGGCTGGACCCCGGCGCCGCCCGCCGGCTGATCGCGGCGCGGGCGCAGGAGGCGGGCTGACCTCCGCGGGCCGGGCTGGACAGGCCCGGCCCGGCCCCTTCTCTCGGGCCGATCATGGCACCCAAGTCCGACCCCAACAGCAAGCTGATCGCCGAGAACCGCCGCGCGCGCTTCGATTACCACATCGAGGACGACCTGGAGGCCGGCATCGTGCTGATGGGCTCCGAGGTGAAGAGCCTGCGGCAGGGCGGCTCGAACATCGCCGACAGCTATGCCTCGGTCGAGGGGGGCGAGCTGTGGCTGATCAACGGCTATATCGCGCCCTATGCGCAGGCCAAGACCTGGGGGCACGAGGAACGCCGCAAGCGCAAGCTGCTGGTGTCGAAGAAGGAACTCGCCCGCCTGTGGTCCGCCACGGCGCGCGAGGGGATGACGCTGGTGCCCCTGCGGCTCTATTTCAACGACCGCGGGGTGGTGAAGCTGAAGCTCGGCGTCGCCAAGGGCAAGAAGCTGGCCGACAAGCGCGACACCTCGGCCAAGCGCGACTGGGACCGGCAGAAGGCCCGGCTGCTGAAACAGGGCGGCCGAGCTTAGTCCTTCTGCAGGGACGCCAGGTCGGCCGAAAGCCGGAACTCCAGCCCCTGCGGCCGGTAGTCGAGGCAGACCTCGTTCTCGGCCGCGCTGGCCAGGGCGGCGCGGATCAGCAGGGTGCCGGTGCCGGTGCGCTCGGGCGTGCCGACTGGCGGGCCGCCGCTCTCGCTCCACCGCAGCACGAAGCGGTCGCCCTCCACCCCCCAGCGGATCGCCACCCGGCCCTCGGGGGTGGAGAGGCTGCCGTATTTCGTGGCGTTGGTGGCCAGTTCGTGCAGGATCAGCGCCAGCCCCAGCGCCGGGCGGGAGGACAGCGTGATCTCCGGCCCCCCGGCGGTGAAGCGGCTGCCCGCGGGGTCGTGCAACTGCCGCAGCGTCTCGACCAGTTCGCGCGGCGTGGCCCCGCCGGTATTGCCGGTCAGCAGCAGGTCGTGCGCCCGCGACAGCGCCGCCAGCCGGCCGGCGATGGAGGCGGAGGCCGCGCCGAGGTCGGGGGCGTTGCGCAGGGTCTGGTTGATGATCGACTGCACCACGGCCAGCTGGTTCTTCAGCCGGTGGCCGATCTCGCGGTTCACCAGCCGCTGCTGGCGTTCGGCCTCCACCTGCCGGGTCACGTCGATGGCCTGCACGAAGATGCCGTCCGGGCTGCCGTCCGCGCGGGCGATGGGCTGGTAGAGGAAGTCGAGGATCCGTTCCTCGGCCGGCATCCCCGGCCGGCGTTGCAGGCTGACGGCGACGTGCTTGCCGACATGCGGCTGGCCGGTGGAGAACACCCGGTCCAGCAGGGCGACGTAGCCCTGGCCCACGATCTCGGGCAGCGCCTCGGCCACCGTCCGGCCCAGCAGGTCGCGCCTGCCGCTCAGGGTCAGGTAGTCCTCGTTGGCATAGACGAAGACGTGCTGCGGCCCCTCCAGGATCGCCACCGCGCCCAGCGCATTGCCGAAGACCTGCAGGAACCGCTCGCGCTCGCGCAATTGCCGGCGGCGCATCAGCACCTCGCCGGTGGTCTCGCTGCAGGCGCAGAACATGCCCAGCACCTGCCCGCGGCTGTTGCGCACCGGGGTGTAGGAAAAGGCGAAATGCGTCTCCTCGGGATAGCCCTTGCGGTGCATGAGGAACTGGATGTCGTCCATCGAGGTCGGGATGCCCTCGTAAGCGGCGGTGATGATGGGATCCACCTGGTCCCAGATGTCGAACCACAGGTCGCGGAACGGATTGCCCATGGCGGCCGGGTGGCGCAGCCCGCACATCGCCGCATAGCCGTCGTTGTAGAGCGTGGTCTGCCCGGGCCCCCAGACGATCAGCATCGGCTGGCTGGAGCCCAGCGCGATGCCCACCACCGTGCGCAGCTCGGCCGGCCAGTCCGCGGGCGGGCCCAGCGGGTGGGAATGCCAGTCCATGGCGCGGATGAGCGCGCCGCATTCCCCGCCACCCTGAAGGATGGGGTCGCCGTCCCAGTCCGTTTCCGACATCTGCCCCGTGCACGCCGATCTGCGCTGTTCCCAGCGCAACTCGCTCACGAACCGCAGATTCCGTCAAGCGCATCCGGCGGTTGCCGCAGCGGCGTCACTCCCGCCAGCGGTCGACGATCTCCTCCACCTCCATGATCTCGACCTGAAGGGAGAAGCGGGTGCGGAACAGGGTCATCGTGGCGTCGTGGGTGGCGTCGAAGGCGCTGCACAGCCCGTCGCCCGCCAGCACGGTGCGATAGCCGCGGTCGATGGCGCCCAGCACGGTGGTCAGCACGCAGATGTCGGTCTCGCCGCCCGCGACGATCAGGGTATGGACGCCGCTGCCGGCCAGCAGCGCATCCAGCCCGCCCTCGGACCAGGGGGAATAGACCGCCTTGTCCAGCACCTTGGCCGGCGGGGCCAGATCCGCCAGCTCCGGCGCCAGCTCCAGCCACGCCGGGTCCAGCCGCTCGCGCGTCAGCGAGGACCATTTGCGGTAATAGTCGTGCCAGGTGCCCGGCATGTCCCCGGCCGCGCGCGGCGGGATGAAGCGGGTGAAGACGGTGCGCGCCGGCCGGTGCCGGGCCAGCCGGGCGATGGGGTCCAGCACCAGCGGCAGCCAGGGCACCGCCCAGGGCGAGCCCGGGCCGAACAGCCGCTGCATGTCGATGCAGAGGTGGACGGCCCCGGTCAGTTCCTCTCGGCGATCCATGTCCTGCCCCCTTCGGCCCCAACGCGCGGGGGCCGGGCGGCGTTCCGTTCAGCCGAAGAGGTCGGCGCGGTGCGGATTGATCCGCCGCAGGTCGCCGCGGCGCAGGGTCAGGCCCAGCCGGTCGAAGAAGTCGAGGATCTCGATCGCCACCTTGCGGCCGTTCTGCACCCGGTCGCGGAAAGCCGCGGCGGTGAACCAGCCGTCGGGCGACTGCAAGCCCAGGTCGCGCACGATCCCCGCCATCTCGGCCGTCACCTCGCGGGCGAAGAAGTGGTCATGCGCGATCTGGTCGGTGCGGCCCAGCCTCTGGGTCAGCCGCATGACCCGGCGCACCTCGCGTTCGTCCACCCCGAATTCGGTGGCGAAGTCGCGCACCCGCGGAGGGCGGAACCGGCCGGGGCCCAGGAGCGCGGGCAGGATGCGGGCGTAAAGCGCCTCGTCCCCGGCCGACAGCCGCACCTCGTGCCCCGGCAGGCGCAGGAAGGCGCCGTCCAGCACGATGCGGCCGGCGGCGGCCTCGGCGCGCAGGAAGGTCAGGAACACCTCCTTGGGCAGCCGGGGGGTGAGCGTCAGCCGCAGCTTCTCGCGCCCCAGCCCGGCCAGATCCGGGTTCTCGGCGTGGAAGCCGGCCAGGGTCTCCACCAGCCCCGTCCGCAGGCCTCGCAGCCGCGGCTCCGACAGCGCCAGCGGGCCGATGATCTGCGCGCCCGCGACGGCGGCGATGGCGGGCTTGGCAGCGTCGGCCAGCGCCCGTTCGCGGGCGAAGCCCGGCAGGTCCACCGGCGCCACCGCCAGCATCGCCCGCAGCGCTGCGGCGGGGTCGGGCAGCGCCGCGGCCTCCAGCAGCGCCAGCCGCTCGGGCGTGCGGCGCTTGCGGGCGGGCGCGCGCAGGTCCAGGAACCGGCCGCCGCCGATGGTGCGGCTGGCCGAGGCGTCGCGCAGCACGAAGCGGTCGCCCACCGCCGCGGCCAGCGGCCGGTCCAGCACCAGCTGCACCAGCCCGCGCTGCCCCGGCGCCACCGGCCCCTCCAGCGGCACCACCCGGGCCGCGGTCTCGGCCGCGTGGCTGTGCAGGTGGACGGGCTGCCACAGGTCCACCGCCCGCGCCTCGCCGGGCAGGACAGTGAGTTCCGCGTCGATCCGCGCGGCGGGGGCGTGCAGGACGGGCGAGACGATCACGTCGCCGCGGTGGATCGCGTCCTTGCTCACCCCCTCGCCCGCCAGGTTCAGCGCGCAGCGTTGCCCCGCCAGCCCCTCGGCCGCCTTGCGGTTCTGCGCATGGATGCCGCGCACCCGGGCGGGCAGGCCCAGCGGGCTGATCACCACCGCATCGTCCAGCGCCACCCGGCCCGACAGCACGGTGCCGGTGACCACCGTCCCCGCCCCGGTCAGGGTGAAGCTGCGGTCCACCGCCAGCCGGAACGGCCCCTCGGCGGCCCGCGCGGCGGTCGCGGCCTCGGCGGCGATCAGGGCAGCGCGCAGGGTGTCGATCCCCTCGCCGGTCAGGGCCGAGACCGGGATCACCGGCGCCCCGGTCAGCCCGGTGCCCGCCAGCAGGTCGCCGATCCGGGCGGCCACCTTGGCGCGCCTCGCCTCGTCGGCGAGGTCCGCCTTGGTCAGCGCCACGATGCCGCGGGTCAGGCCCAGCAGGTTCAGGATCGCCAGATGCTCGCGCGTCTGCGGCATCACCCCGTCGTCGGCGGCCACCACCAAGAGCGCCAGGTCGATCCCCCCCGCGCCGGCCAGCATGGTGTGGATCAGCCGCTCGTGCCCCGGCACGTCGACGAAGCCGGTCACCGCGCCGCCGCCCAGGTCGGCATAGGCGAAGCCCAGTTCGATGGTGATCCCGCGCGCCTTCTCCTCGGCCAGCCGGTCGGCATCCACCCCGGTCAGCGCCTTCACCAGCGCGGTCTTGCCGTGGTCGATATGCCCAGCGGTGCCGACGATCATGCGAGCGCGTCGAGCAGGGCCTGGTCGCTGTCCAGACAGCGCAGGTCCAGGATCAGGGCACCGTCCCGGATATGGCCGATCACCGGCACCGGCAGCGCGCGCAGCCGGGCCGACAGCCGGTCGGGCGCATCGCCGCCCTCGCCCGTCAGCCTCAGCCCGGCCGAGGGGATGGTGTCGGTGGGCAGGGCGCCGGAGCCGACCTGGCTGTCGCAGGCGCAGGGGGCGGCGGCATAGCCCAGCGGGGCCAGCAGGGCATCCACCGCAGAGGCCAGCCGGGCGGCCTGCGCGGCGATCTCGGCCTGCGGGCGGGTCAGGTGGCGCAGGGTCGGCAGCCGTTCGGCCAGCCGGTCGGGGTCGCGGTAGAGCCGCAGCGTGGCCTCCAGCGCGGCGATGCGGATCTTGTCCAGCCGCACCGCGCGCTTCAGCGGGTTCCTGTTGATCGCGGCGATCAGGTCGCGGCGCCCCACGATGAACCCCGCCTGCGGCCCGCCCAAGAGCTTGTCGCCCGAGAAGGTCACGAGGTCCGCGCCCTCCGCCACCGCCTCGGCCACCGTGGGCTCGCGCCGCAGGCCGTACAACGCCAGATCCACCAGCGAGCCGGAGCCGAGGTCGTTCACCAGCGGCACGCCCCCCTTGCGGGCGATCCCAGCCAACCGGGGCGCCGACACCTCGGCGGTGAAGCCCTCGATGCGGTAGTTGGAGGTATGGACCTTCAGGATCACCCCGGTCTCGGGGGTCAGCGCGCCCTCATAGTCGCGCGGGTGGGTGCGGTTGGTGGTGCCGACCTCGACCAGCCGCGCCCCCGCCCGCGCCATGATGTCGGGCATCCGGAACGCCCCGCCGATCTCGATCAGCTCGCCGCGCGAGACCACCGCCTGCCGCCCCTGCGCCAGAGTGTTCAGCACGATCAGCACCGCGGCGGCGTTGTTGTTGACCACGGTGGCGTCCTCGGCCCCGGTCAACTCGCACAGGAGCCCGCGCAGGTGGTCGTCGCGCTGCCCCCGGCTGCCGCCGCCCAGGTCGAATTCCAGCGCCAGCGGATGCGCCATCGCCTGCGCTGCCGCCGTGATCGCCGCCTCCGCCAGCACCGCCCGGCCCAGGTTGGTGTGCAGCACCGTGCCGGTCAGGTTCAGCACCGGCCGCAGCCCCGTGCGCGCCGCCGCCGCCAGATCGCCGGCCACCAGCCCCGGCAACTGCTCGGCCAGCGCCGCGCCGTCCTCGCCATCGCGGATGCCGGCGCGCGCCAGGTCCAGCCGTGCCCGCAGGGCCGCCAGCACCGGGGCCCGGCCGTGCTGATCCACCAGCCCCCGGCCAGTGGGCGACAGCAGGAACTGATCCGCCGAGGGCAGGGCGCGGAAGTCCATCAGTAGCCGACGATATAGGGATTGAAGCCGCCCCGCCGCATCCCGGTGTCCTTCATCAGCATGTCCAGCCCCAGGCTGCCCACGTCGTCGGCTATCGGGTCGAGGCTGGGGTTCTTCACCTGGTAGAAGATCTTCACCCAGGAATTGCACTCGCGGCAGCACTCGGCCTTGACCGTGGCCTCGTGCGTCTCGGCCGAGCGGTAGGTGATGCCCTTGGTCGAGCCGCAGCACAGGCACTTCACCCGCACCTCGTTCCACCGCGTGCCGCAGCCGGCGCAGGAGGCATAGCGCACGTTCTCGATCCCCTGCGCCCCGGTGACCGAGGAGGTCGCGGGCCGCCCGCCGCAGGCGGGGCAGAGGCCGGTGCCCACGGCGACCAGCGCGCCCGCGTCCAGCCCGGCGGCGAGGCGGACCAGGTGAACCTGCACCGCGGCGGCCACGAACAGATGCGGCGCGGTGCTGTCCTCGGGGATGGTGTCGGACAGCACGTTGGACAAGAGCCAATGCCGATCCGCCTCGTCCGCCGCCCGCACGGCGGAAAGCGCCAGCCGCGCGGGCTCGGGCATCTGCAACTCCCGCGCCCCGTCGGCCAGCGCGGTCAGCGTGGCGGCCAGCGCCGGGTCGCGCACCAGCGCCAGCCGGTCGATGGGGGGCATCCCGGCCGCCCGTACCGGCGGCGCCGCGACCGGCGGCAGGGTGACGCAGAGCCGGGCCTGCAAGGCGGACAGGTCGGCCAGGAATGTCAGATAGGGCGCCAGTTCGCTGCTCTCGGCCAGGAAGGCGAACCGCCTGCCCCGCGCCTGGAACAGCGCCACCGGCGCGGGCAGCAGGGCCAGCGGCGCCTGCGGCACGCCGCCGATCATCGAAGGGTCGGGTTGCAGGGTGTCGGTCATCGTCCCTCCGGGGCCTTGGAGAAGAAAGGACCCCTCGCGGGCAGCGAAGGGTCCGGTTTCACATGCGGCCTTGCGACAGGGCTATTCTGCCGGGGTGCCGCGCTGCCGTCCAGCCAGTTCGCGCAGCCATTTGCGATGGTGCCGCCAGGCCCAGCCACCGGTCACCGTGCCCAGCGCCATGGCGCGCAAGGTGCCGCGCACCCAGAAGGCCGCGTAGACGTGCAGGATGAAGACCAGGATGATCGCCACCGCCGCCAGCGCGTGCACCACCACCGCCACCCGCCGCACGGGGATCGCGGCCAGCTCCGGCGCATAGGGCGCCCAGAGCGGAACCTGCTGCTCCCAGATCAGGATGCCCGAGGCGATCAGCACCAGGATCAGCACCGTCATCGCCCAGAACACCAGCTTCTGCCCGGCGTTGTACTTGCCGAACTCGGGCAGCTTCTCCTCGTTGCCGCGCACCACGTCGCCGATCTGCGCCACCCATTGCGCATCCTCGCGCCGCGGCAGGTTCAGCCGCCACATCTGGATGAACAGCAGCAGGAAGCTGAAGAACAGCACCACCCCCACGATCGGGTGCAGCCAGCGCGCCGTCGGGCCGCCGCCGAACAGCGCGGTCAGCCCGTAGAGCGAGGGGTGGAAGAAGGCGAAGCCGGTCAGCAACAGCACGATCATGCAGGCCGCGGTCACCCAGTGATTGAGCCGGGTGATCCCGCGATAGCGGCTGACCAGGACGGGCTTCTTCGACTCGATCCGGTCGCCGGGTTCGGAATGGACAAGCTTCGCCATCACGCCTCCCTGCCGCCGTCGCGGTCGGCCTCCTGCACCAGCGCCTCGGCCTCGTGGTCCTCGTGCGGGGTGACCGCGTTGGGCTTGGCAAACACGCCGTGCAGCACCGCGCCCACCGCCGCCAGCCCGGCCGCGGCCAGGCCCACCGTCTTGGCCGGCCCCTTCCACCCCTCGACCAGCGGCGAGATGCGCGGGTCGTCGGGCAGGCCGGCGTAGAGCGAGGGCTGGTCGGCGTGGTGCAGCACATACATCACATGCGTGCCGCCCACGCCGGCGGGGTCGTAGAGCCCGGCGTTGTCGTAGCCGCGCGACTTCAGGTCGGCGATGCGCTCCTCGGCATGGGCGATCATGTCATCCTTGGTGCCGAAGACGATGGCCTGCGTGGGGCAGGCTTTGGCGCAGGCCGGCCCCTGCCCCACCGCCACCCGGTCGGAGCACAGCGTGCACTTGGTGCTCTTGTGGGTGACCTTGCTGATGCGCGGCACGTCGAAGGGGCATCCGGTAACGCAATAGCCGCAGCCGATGCAGTTGGCCGAGATGAAGTCGACGATGCCGTTGGTGTACTGCACGATGGCGCCGGGCGCCGGGCAGGCCTTCAGGCAGCCCGGATCCTCGCAATGCATGCAGCCGTCCTTGCGGATCAGCCATTCGAGGTCGTTGGTCACCGGGTTCTCGTATTCCGAGAACCGCATCAGGGTGAACATGTCCGGGGTCAGGTCGTGGGGGTTATCATAGACCCCCACGTTCTCCTCCAGCGCCGGGTGGGTGTCGTTCCACTCGACGCAGGCGGTCTGGCACGCCTTGCAGCCGATGCATTTCGACACGTCGATCAGCTTGGCCACCTTCTCCAGCTGCCGTTCGGGCGGCGGCAGGTTCGGCGTGGCCGAGGCCCGCATCACGTCGCCCGGCAGCAGGTTCGAGGCCATGGGCTGCACCGGCGGATTGGCGACAGCCGTGGTCGGTTGGGGTGCTCTTTCCGTACTCATGACACCGCATCCCCCGTTGCCCGTTCGATGTTCACCAGGAAGGCCTTGAACTCGGGCGTCTCGATGTTCGCGTCGCCCACGAAGGGACCCAGCGTGTTCGGACCGAAGCCCTTGCGCGCCGCGCCCTTGAAGCCCCAGTGGATCGGGATCCCCACGATATGCACGGTCTTGCCGTCGCAGGTCAGCGGCTGGATCCGCTTGGTCACCACCGCCCTGCCCCAGATCTGTCCGCGGCTGGACCAGATGCGCACCATGTCGCCCTTCGCGATGCCCTTCTCGGCCGCCAGTTCCTCGCCGATCTCGACGAAGAACTCGGGCTGGGTCACCGCGTTGGTGTAGTTGTGCTTGGTCCAGTAGTGGAAGTGCTCGGTCAGGCGATAGGTGGTGGCCACCAGCGGGAAGTCCGCGCTGCTTCCCAGCGTGGCCAGGTCGCCGGGGAAGATCCGCGCCACAGGGTTGCCCACCATCTCGCGGTTGAGCGGGTTGGCCACCGGGCTCTCGAACGGCTCCATGTGGGTCGGGAAGGGCCCGTCCCGCATCAGCTTGCGCGAGAAGAACCGGGCAGTCCCCTCGGGGTTCATGATGAAGGGCTGCACCTCCCTCGGCTGGGCGGTGACCGCGATGTCGGGCACGTCGGTGCCGACCCAGCGTTCGCCGTTCCACTCGATCAGCACGCGCTCGGGGTCCCAGGGCCGGCCGTCCATGTCGCAGGAGGCGCGGTTGTACAGAACCCGCCGATTGGCCGGCCAGGAGAAGGCCCAGTTCTGGAACGTCCCCATGCCGGCCGGGTCGGCGTTGTCGCGCCGGGCCATCATGTTGCCCTCGTGCGTCCAGCAGCCGGTATAGATCCAGCAGCCGCCGTTGGTCTTCCCGTCGGCCCGCATCTGGCCGAAGCTGGCCAGTTGCTGCCCCGCGGCCAGCAGCACCCTGGTGGGATCGGCCGGGTCGGGAATGTCCTCCAGCGCGCGGCCGTTCAGCTCCATCGCCAGTTCGGCCGGGGTGGGGTGCAGCGGGTCGGCATATTCCCAGTTGAGGTTCAGGACCGGCTCCGGCACGGCGCCGCCCTCCTCCTCATAGAGCTTGCGGATCCGCTGGTAGAGGTTGGCCATGATCCAGATGTCGGTCCTGGCCTGGCCCGGCGGGGTGGCCCCCGGCCAGTGCCATTGCAGCCAGCGGCCCGAGTTGACCGTGGCGCCCTCGTCCTCGGCAAAGCAGGTG
Organism: Paracoccaceae bacterium; assembly: GCA_037190175.1. Classification (GTDB taxonomy): domain Bacteria; phylum Pseudomonadota; class Alphaproteobacteria; order Rhodobacterales; family Rhodobacteraceae; genus JBBCJM01. The sequence goes on from JBBCJM010000043.1 coordinate 31,164, forward strand.
GTGGGCAGTTCCAGCACCTCGGTCTGGATCGCCGCGGGGTTCACGTCGTTGTAGATCCCGTGGTTTTCCCAGAAGGCCGCGGTCTCGGTCTCCAGCGGGTCCATCACCACCAGCAGCTTCAGCTTCGAGAAGGCCTCGGTCAGCTTGCCCCGGTTGGGGAAGGACAGCAGCGGGTTGAACCCCTGGCAGAAATAGATGTTCACCTCGCCGTTGTTCAGCTTCTCGAACATCCGCATCGCGTCGTATTGCGCGATGTCCAGCTTGGGCAGCCATTCGTAGCCCCAGCCGTTCTCCGCGGTGGCATTGTCGCCCCACATCGACTTCAGGAAGCTGACGAAGAACTTCTCGTAGTTCTGCCAGTAGCTCATCTGCCCCGGGCGCAGGGGCCTGTTCCCGCGGGTGGAGATGTAGGTGGCGTAATCGGTCTCGCCCTCCCGCGGCATCGCCAGATAGCCGGGGATCAGGTTCGACATCAGCCCCACGTCGGTCAGGCCCTGGATGTTGGAATGCCCGCGCAGCGCGTTCATCCCGCCCCCCGGCACCCCGATGTTGCCCAGCAGCAGCTGCAGCATCGCCATCCCGCGGATGTTCTGCGACCCCTTGGAATGCTGCGTCCAGCCCAGGGCGTACATCGAGGTCATCGTCCTGGTCGGCGACGAGCATTCCCCGATCATCTCGCAGATCTTCAGGAAGCGGTCCTTCGGCGTGCCGCAGACGCTTTCCACGAATTCGGGCGTATAGGGATCGACATGCGCCTTCAGCAGGTTCCAGACGCAGCGCGGGTTCTGCAGGGTCTCGTCGGTCAGGACAAAGCCGTCCTCGCCGATCTGGTATTCCCAGCTGGTCTGGTCGTAGTTCCGCGTGGCCTCGTCATAGCCGGTGAACATGCCGTCGGACCAGCCGAAGTCCTCGCGCACCAGGTAGGAGACGTTGGTGTAGTTGCGGACATAGTCCCACTGCACCTTGTCGTTCTCGATGCACCAGCGGATCACCCCCATCAGGAAGGCGATGTCGGATCCCGGGCGGATCGGCGCATAGTAGTCCGACACCGAGGCCGAACGGTTGAAGCGCGGGTCCACCACGATCAGCTTGGCGCCGCGGTGATGCTTGGCCTCGGTCACCCATTTGAAGCCGCAGGGATGCGCCTCGGCGGCATTGCCGCCCATGATGATCACGAGGTCGGTGTTCTTGATGTCGGTCCAGGAGTTCGTCATCGCTCCACGGCCGAAGGTCGGGCCCAAACTGGACACCGTGGGGCCGTGTCAAACGCGCGCCTGGTTGTCGAATCCTACGATGCCGAGCGACCGGACGACCTTGTAGGTCAGCCAGGCGGTCTCGTTGGTGGTGGCCGAGGCGGCCAGGAAGCCGGTCGACAGCAGCCGGTTCACCGGGGTGCCGGCGGCATTGGCGGCGACCAGGTTGGCGTCGCGGTCGTCCTTGACCGCGCGGGCGATCCTGTCCAGCGCCTCGTCCCAGGAAATATCCTGGAAGCGGTCGGCGCCGGGGGCGCGATAGCGCGGGCGGGTCAGCCGGGTCTCGGCCCTGACATAGGACTTGAGCGCCGCGCCCTTGGGGCACAGCGTGCCGCGGTTGGTCGGATGGTCGGCGTCGCCCTCGATATGGATCAGCTCGGCCGTCTCGCCGGCCGCCAGATCCCCCTTGGAATACATGATGATGCCGCAGGCGACCGAGCAATAGGTGCAGATGTTGCGGGTCTCTGTGGTGGTGGCCAGCTTGAAGTCGCGCACATGCGCGGCCACTGCCGCCTCTGCCTGCCCGAAGCCCATGGCCCCGAGCGACGTCGCCGCCACCCCCGCACCCGCCAGCTTCAGAAAGCTGCGGCGCGAAAGGTCGATGTTCACCGTAACCTCCCTTTTGCCTGTCAATACGATGGGTAAGGGGGATCGTCCCGCTTTTGGCGCTAACAGTCAAGCCGCCCGGCCTTGACGCTCATCAAGCCTGACGGCTTTCTTCGCTCGGCAGGACACAGCGAAGAAAGCCGTCAGGCTTGATGAGCGGCCCCGCCCCCTGCATCCACGGCGCTTCCGTCAGGCCCGATCCCGCGTTAACGGATAGGAAGGTCTGGAAGGGAATCGTCCCCGGTGGGGCGGCCGGTCTTCAAAATCGGTTGGGGCAGCGAGCCTGTCCCGGGTGGGTTCGACTCCCGCTCCCCTCCGCCACCCTCCTCGCCTTCACGGAATGGTGACAAGGCGGCGGCGATCCGCAATACTGCCGGCCAGAGGAAGCGGGGGGCAGATGGCCAGGATGGCAGCGCCGGCGTCGCAGGGGGTGTTCCACGCCTTCCGCCTGAAACCGGGCGAGAACCTCACCGCGGGGCTGCGGGCGGCGTTCTCGGCCAGCGGGGTCCGGGCGATGGCGGTCGTCACCTGCGTGGGCAGCCTGACCGAGGTGCTGATCCGCCACGCCAACCGGCCGGTCCCCACCCGCTATGCCGGGCATTTCGAGATCACCTCGCTCACTGGCACCATCGACCCGGGCGGCGAGCACCTGCACCTGACGATCAGCGATGGCGAGGGCCGCGCCTTCGGCGGGCACCTGATGCCCGAAGGCTCGGCCGTCTATACCACCGCCGAGATCGTGGTGCTGGCCCTGCCCGGCCTGCGGTTCGCCCGCGCGCCCTGCGCGGCCTCCGGCTATGACGAACTGGTCGTCACCCCCCTTCCACCACGGCAAGGAGCACGGACATGAGTACACTTCTGTCGACCCGCGTACTGGTGCTGATGGCCATCGGCATCGCCGTGAACATCGCGCTGGGGCAGCTGGCGCAGCTGGTGAAGCTGCCGATCTTCCTCGACTCGCTGGGCACCATGGTGGTGGCGGTGATGACCGGGCCGCTGGCCGGGCTGATCACCGGGGTGGCGACCAACCTGATTTGGGGTCTGGTGATGTCGCCCACCGCCGCGGCCTTCGCCCCGGTCGCCGGGGTGATCGGGCTGGTGGCCGGGCTGCTGGCGCAGGCCGGGATGTTCCGCGATCCGATCCGCGCCGCGATCTCGGGCGCGATCATCGCGGTGGCGCTGGCCTTCGTGGCGGTGCCGATCCGGGTCTGGCTGTTCGGCGGGGTGACCGGCAGCGGGGCGGACTTCATCACCGGCTGGCTGTTGCAGACCGGGCAGAGCCTGGTCAGCGCCACGCTGGTCACCGTGATCACCTCGAACCTGGCCGACAAGATCGTGACCGCGCTGCTGGCCTGGGCGATCCTGCGCGGGCTGCCGCTGCGGATCGTGTCGGACTGGCCCTTCCTCGGCCACAGCCGCCCGGCCTGAGCCCGGATTGCTGGCCCGGCCCGGATACGGCCTGCTCACCCGGCTGCATCCGGTCACCCGGCTGATGCTGGCGGCGCCGGTGGTGGCGCTCTTGCCGGTGGCCGGGCCCTGGCCGCTGGCGGGCGCGACGCTGGGCTTCCTGGGCTGGGGCTTCGCCTCGGGCATCGGCGGGGTGATGGTGCGGCGGATGGCGGTGGTGCTGCTGCCCGTGGCGCTGGCGCTGGCGGTGGTGCACGGCCTGCTGATCGCGCGCGGCCCCGGGGTGCCGCTGGGCCCGCTGACCCTTTATCCCGAGGGGCTGGCCCGTGCCGGCATGATCCTGCTGCGGCTTGCGGCGCTCTTGTCGGCGGGGCTGCTGATCGTGATCTCCACCCCGCCCGGGACGCTGGCCGACGGGCTGGAGGACAAGGGCCTGCCCCCCGGCGCCGCCTATCTGCTGACCGCGCCCCTGTCCCTCGCCGAAGGGCTGGCGCAGGAGGCTGCGGCGCTGCGCGATGCGTTGCAGGTGCGCGGGCTGCCGTTTGCCGGCAATCCGTTCCGCCGGTTGCGGGTGCTGTGGCATCTGGTGATCGCACTGGTGCGGGTGCAACTGGTCGAGGCCGCCCCCCGCGCCCAGGCGCTGGAGGCCCGCGGCTTCCGCGCCCTGCCGCGGCGCGCGCTGCTCTCCCCGCCCGCCGACACGCCGGCGCAGGCCCGCCTGCGGCTGGCCTGCGCGGCCGCGGTGCCGCTGATCCTGCTGGCGGGGCTGCTGTGGGGCTGACGCTCGCCGACCTGCGCTTCGGCTTCCCCGGCCAGCCGGTGCTGGAGGGGCTGACGCTGGACATTCCCGCGGGCAGGCGGGTGGCGATCGTCGGGGCCAACGGCAGCGGCAAGTCCACGCTGGCCCGCTGCCTGGCCGGGATCCTGCCGGCCGAGGGCGTGGCGTGGCAGGGCCGTCCGCTGGCGGCGCTGCCGCGGGCCGAGCGGGCGGGGCTGGTGCAGCTGGTGGGCCAGCGGCCCGACCTGCATCTGTCCGGCCGGGCGGCCACGGTGCGGGGCGAGGTCGCCTTCGGCCCCGAGAACCTGGCCCTGCCGCGGGCCGAGATCGCGGCGCGGGTGGAGGCGGCGCTGGACCTGATGGGCCTCGCCGGGCTGGCCGGCCGCGACCCCCGGCGGCTGTCGGGGGGCGAGACGCAGCGGCTGGTGCTGGCCGCCGCATTGGCGATGCGCCCGCGGCTGCTGGTGCTGGACGAGCCGGTGACCGACCTCGACCACGCCGCGCGCGAGGGGCTGATGGCGCGGCTGGCCGCGCTGGACCCCGGGCTGACGGTCGTCGCGCTGGACGTGACCGCGGCGCACTGGCCGGGGATGGATGCGCTCTGGCGGCTGGAGGGCGGGCGGCTGCATCCGGTGCTGCCCGAGGCCGTCCCGGCCCCGGAGCCCCCCGCATGGAAGGGCGGCGCGGCGTTGCTTTCGGTGCGGGGCGTGGCCTTCGCCTATGACCGGCCCCTGCTCTCGGGCGTGGGGTTCGAGGTGCCGGCCGGCGTCGCGGTGGCGGTGACCGGGCCGAACGGGGCGGGGAAAAGCACGCTGATGCGGCTGATCGCGGGCCTGAGCCGTCCCTCGGCGGGGACGATCCGGCTCGCCGGGCTCGACACCGCCGCCACGCCCCCGCGACAGCTGGCGGCGGCGCTGGGGATGGTGTTCCAGAACGCCGACCGCCAGTTCACCGCCGCCACCCTGCTGGACGAGGCCGCCATGGCCCCGCGCCTGCACGGGATGGCCGATCCGCAGGGGGCGGCGCGGCGGGCGCTGGCGGCTGCGGGGCTGGAGGAGGCCGCGGGCCGGCATCCGTTCGACCTGCACAACGGCGCCCGAAGGCTGGCCGCGGTGGCCGCCGCCGTGGCGCACGAGCCGCGCCTGCTGATCTTGGACGAGACCCAGCGCGGGCTGGACGCCGACCATCTGGCGCGGCTGGAGCGGCTGATCCGCGCCCGGCGGCAGGCCGGGGCCGCGGTGCTCTTCGTCTGCCACGACGAGGGCTTCGTGCGCCGCAACGCCACCCACCGGCTGGCGGTGGCGGGGGGCGGGGCGAGGCTGGAGCGCGCTTAGCTGCGGGTCGCGAACATCGGGCCGCCGCGCCAGCGGGGGAAGCCGTAGCCGTGGATTTCCACCAGGTCGATGTCGGCGGGCTGGCGGGCGATGCCCTCGGCCAGGATCGCCTGCCCCTCGGCCGCCATCTCGGCGACCAGGTGTCCGGCGATGGCCTCGCGGTCCATGACGGTCGGGGCGCCCAGCCCCAGCAGCTCCGCGGTGGTGGCCGAGGGCTGCGGCCGGCGGTCGCCGGGGGCATAGTCGTACCAGCCGCCGCCGGTCTTCTGCCCCTTGCGCCCCGCGCGCACCAGAATGTCGCCCAGCGTCTCGGCCACCTCCTGCCCCGCCGCCCGCGCCCCCTCGCGTTGCAGGAAGGCGATGTCCAGCCCGCCCAGATCCTGCGCCTCGAACGGCCCCATGGCAAAGCCGTAGCCGCGCATCGCCGCGTCGATCCCGGCGATGGGGACGCCTTGGCGGACCAGGGTTTCCGCCGCGGCGCGGTAGCGTTTCAGGATGCGGTTGCCGATGAAGCCCTCGCAGATCCCGGCCTGCACCGGGATCTTGCCCAAGCTGCGGCCGAGGGCGAAGCCGGTCGCCAAGGTCGCGGCCGAGGTCTCGGGCGTCGGCACGATCTCCAGCAGCTTCATAACATTGGCCGGGCTGAAGAAATGCAGCCCGATGAAGCGGGCGGGGTTCGGCAGCCCCTCGGCGATGGCGCGGGGGTCGAGGTAGGAGGTATTGGTGGCCAGCACCGCGTCGGGCCGGCAGGCGCGGCCAAGCTCGGCGAAGACCGCGCGCTTCACCCCGATCTCCTCGAACACCGCCTCGATCACCAGGTCGGCGTCCTTGAGCGCGGCATAGTCGGTGGTGCCGGTCACGCCCTCCATCCGCGCCGCCGCCTGCGCCTCGGTCAGCCGGCCGCGCTTCACCGCGCCGTCGAAGATGCCCTTCAGGTTGCCGAGGCCGCGCGCCACCGCCTCGCCGTCGCGCTCGATCAGCACCACCGGCAGCCCGGCGTCGCGCAGCGCCGCGGCGATCCCCGCCCCCATGGTGCCGCCGCCCACCACGCCCAGCTTGCGCAGCGGCAGCGGCTCCACCCCGGCCAGATGCGCCGGGCGCGGCGCGGCGCGTTCGGCGAAGAACACATGCCGCAGCGCCGCAGCCTGCTCGGAGGCGCGCAGTTCCAGGAAGGTCTGCCGCTCGAAGGCCATGGCCTCGGCGAAGGATATCTCGGTGGCCGTCTTCAGGCAGGCCAGCGCCCGCAGCGGCGCGACCTCGCCCCTGGCCCGCTTGGCGATGGCAGCCTCCTGTTCGGCCCAGAAGGACGGGTCGGGGGCCTCCACCGGCCGCTGCGACACCGGCAGGGGCAGGGGCCGCGCCAGGGCCTCGCGCGCGAAGGCCACCGCACCGGCGCGCAGGTCGCCGCTCACCACCGCGTCCACCAGCCCCATGGCCAGCGCCTTGGCCGCCTTCACCGGCTTGCCCCCGGTCACCAGTTCCACCGCCGCCGGCACCCCGGCCAGCCGCGGGGTGCGCACGGTGCCCGAAGCGCCGGGCACGATGCCCAGCCCCACCTCCGGCAGCCCGACCGAGGCGCTGTCCAGCGCCACCCGGAACCGGCAGCCCATCGCCACCTCGAACCCGCCGCCCAGGGCCGAGCCGTGGATGGCGGCGACCCAGGGCTTCACCGCGCCCTCGATCCGATCCACCAGATCGGGCAGGTGGGGCGGCACCGGGGGCTTGCCGAACTCGGTCACGTCCGCCCCGGCGATGAAGGTGCGCCCGGCGCAGATCAGCACCGCCGCCCGCACCTCCGCATCGGCGTCCAGCGTCCCCACCGCGTCCCACAGCCCCTGCCGCAGCGCCTGCCCCAGCGCGTTGACCGGCGGGTTGTCCACGGTGACGATGGCGATATCCCCCTCGCGGGCGATGGTCACAGGCATATCAGATCCCCAGATAGGCTTCGCGGATGCGCGGGTCGGCGATCAGCTCCTCGGCCGCGCCCGACATGGTGATCCGCCCGGTCTCCATCACATAGCCGCGGTCGGCGATCTTCAAGGCGCCGAAGGCATTCTGCTCGACCAGAAGCACGGTCACGTCCAGCGCCTTCAGCCCCTTCACCACGTCGAAGATCTGCTGGACGATGATCGGGGCCAGGCCCATCGAGGGCTCGTCCAGCAGCAGGCAGGAGGGCCGGCCCATCAGCGCGCGGGCCATGGCCAGCATCTGCTGCTGGCCCCCGGACAGCCCGCCTGCGGCGAGGTTCCGCTTCTCCTTCAGGATCGGGAACATCTGGAAGGCGTCGTCCATGTCCTTCTCCACCCGCTCGTCGGTGAAGAGAAAGGCGCCGAGGCGCAGGTTCTCCTCCACCGTCAGGTTGGTGAAGATCTGCCGCCCCTCGGGCGATTGGGTCAGGCCGCGGGCCGGGCGGCGGTGCGCGGCCACGCCGTTCAGCGTCTCGCCGCGGAAGGTGATCGAGCCGCCGGTGACCGGCTGCACCCCGGAGAGGCAGCGCAGGAGCGTGGTCTTTCCCGCCCCGTTGGCGCCCACCACGGTGACGATCTCGCCCGAATCCACATGCAGGTCGATGCCGTGCAGCACCTCGATGCGCCCGTAGCGCGAGCGCAGCCCCTCAACGGTCAGCATTCTCGGCCCCCAGATAGGCGGCGATCACCGCCGGGTTGCGGCTGACCGTGGCCGGGTCGCCCTCGGCGATCTTCTCGCCATGGTCCAGCACCACGATGTGGTTGGAGATGCGCATGACCATCTTCATGTCGTGCTCGACCAGCAGGATCGCCACGCCGGCCGCCGCGACCTCGGCGATCAGGTGGTCGATCTCCTCGGTTTCCACCGCGTTGCAGCCGGCGGCGGGCTCGTCCAAGAGCAGGATCTTCGGGTCCAGCGCCAGGGCCCGGGCGATCTCCAGCCGCTTCAGCGACCCGTAGGAAAGGTTGCCCGCCTCGCGCTCGGCCGCGCGTTCCAGCCCCACCCGGGCCAGCAGCTTCCGCGCGCCCTCCCGCGCCGCCCGCGCCCGGGCGCGGGAGGAGGGCAGGGCGAGGAGGTCGGCCACCACCGGCCCCTTCTCGTGCAGGTGATAGCCGGTCACGGCATTGTCCAGCACGCTCATCGACTGGAAGATCTGCAGGTTCTGGAAGGTGCGGCTCATGCCGCGGCGGGCCAGCAAATGCGGTGCCATCCCGGTCACGTCCTCGCCCATCAGCTTCACCCGGCCCGCGCCGGGCTGGTAGATGCCCGAGATCATGTTGAACAGCGTGGTCTTGCCCGCCCCGTTCGGGCCGATCACCGAGACGATCTCGCCCGGGCGGACGTTGAAGCTCACGTCGTGCACCGCCTTCAGCCCGCCGAAGGTGATGCCCAGCCCCTCGACCGACAGCAGGACGCCCTGGGTGTCGCGCGTCATTCGCCCCTCCCCCTCAGCCAGCGCAGGATCGAGGGCAGCAGCCCCTCGCGCAGGAAGATCATCACCAGCATCATGACGAGGCCCAGCACCAGCTGCTCGTATTCAGCGAACACGGTCAGCACCTGCGGCAGCAGCGTCAGCACCCCGGCACCGAGGATTGCGCCCAGCACCGAGCCCACGCCGCCCAGCACCGCCATGGTCACCATCTCGATCGAATGCATGAAGCCGGCCACGTCGGGGGTGATGAAGCGGTTCTGAAGTGCCAGCAGCGAGCCCGAGACCGAGGCATAGACCGCCGAGATCACGAAGGCCTGCAGCTTCAGCCGCGCCACGTCGACCCCCACGGTGCGGGCGGCGACCTCGGATCCGTGCAGCGCGCGCAGCGCCCGCCCGGTGGGGCTGTCATGCAGGTTCAACGCCAGCCAGGCGCCGACCAGCAGGCAGATGCCGCAGAAGAAGTACCAGAACTGGCCGTTCGAGAGGCTCAGCCCCCAGTCGGCCAGCAGCGCCCGCAGGCCCAGCTCGGGCACCTGGATCCCGTCCGGCCCGCGGGTCAGGTCGCGTTCGTTGTTCAGGATCATCGAGACGAGGATGCCGAGGCCCAGCGTGGCCACGCCCAGGTAATAGCCTTTCAGCCGCAGGATGGGCCGGCCGACCAGGAAGGCCAGCACGGCCGAGATCGCCGCGCCCAGCAGCACGGCCAGCGCCGGGTGGATGCCCCAGTGCACCGGCGCCAGCGCGCAGGCATAGGCGCCGATCCCGGCGAAACCGGCATGGCCCAGGCTGATCTGCCCGGCATAGCCGGTCAGGATCACGATGCCGGTCACCGCGATGCCGTTGACGAAGATCAGCGCGCCGACACGGTAGTAGAAGGCCGAGGGGAAGAACAAGGGCGACAGCGCCACGAGGAGGGCCAGCACCAGGAGGGTGGCGGTTTTCGGGGTCAGCCGCATGGTCACACCCGATCCGTGGATTTGCGGCCGAACAGGCCCTGCGGCATGAAGAACAGCACCAAGAGGATCACCACGAAGGCCGCGGCGTCCTTGTAGGTGGAGGACAGGTATCCCGCGGTCATCGCCTCGATCAGCCCGATCAGGAAGCCGCCCGCCAGCGCGCCCTTGGGATTGCCCATCCCGCCCAGCATGGCGCCGGCGAAGCCCTTCAGCGCGAAGCCGATGCCGACGCTGTAGGCGGTCAGCGTGATCGGTGTGGCCAGCACGCCCGCCAGGGCGCCGATCCCGGCGGAGAGCGCGAAGGAGAGAGTCATCACGAAGGTGGTGTTGATGCCGACGAGTTGCGCCGCCAGCCGGTTGTTCGAGGTCGCCAGCACCGCCCGGCCCAAGAGGGTGCGGGTGAAGAACAGCCAGAGCCCCACGAAGATCACCAGCGCGCCGCCGATCACCCACAGGCTCTGCGGCAGGATCGTGGCCCCGCCCACCCGCAGCGGCGCATCGCCCGAGAAGGCGGGGAAGCTGTGGATCTGCTTGTCGAACACCAGCTGCGCCGCGCCCTGGATGAAGATCGAGGCGCCGATGGTGATGATGATGAGCGAGACCACCGGCGCGCCGCGGGCGGGCTCGATGGCCAGCTTGTACATCGTCACGCCCAGCGCCGCGGTGGCGGCGATGGCGATCAGCGCGGCCAGCGGCAGCGGCAGGCCCGCGGCATGGGCGAACCAGGTGATCATCCCACCCAGCATGACGAACTCGCCCTGGGCGAAGTTCACCACGTCCGAGGCGTTGTAGATGATGGTGAAGCCGAGCGCGACCAGCGCATAGACCGCGCCGACCGTCACCCCCGAGAAGATGAATTGCAGCAGTTCCGACATGGGGCCTCCGGGCTGGCGATGCGGGGCTGTCCGGGGTGAGGTCGACCCCCGCGGGGTGCGGGGGCCGAAGGGATCAGGTCACTCGACCAGCGCCCACTTGCCGCCCTTGATTTCCAGCATGCGGAAGGCCGAGAGGTCCAGCCCCAGGTGGTCGGTCGGCGAGAAGGTATACGTCCCGGTAGTGCCGACCAGGCCCGAGGTCGCCTCGATCGCGTCGCGGATGGCGGCGGGCTCGGCCGAGCCGGCGCGGCCGATGGCGTCGGTCATGATCAGCCAGGCGTCATGCGCATAGCCGCCGAAGGTGCCCACGGGCGTGCCGGTGCGACCCTCGAAGGCGGTCTTGTAGGCCACCACCACCGGCTTCTGCGGGTCGGCGTCGTCCATCAGGTCGGCGATCAGCAGGGCGGTGCCCGGCAGGCGCACGCCCTCGGCCGCATCCGCGCCGGCCAGTTCGATGAACCCGTCCGAGGCAACCCCGTGCGACTGGTAGAAGGGCAGGCCCACGTCCAGCTGCTTGTAGTTGCGGGTCACGATGGACGGACCCTGGCCGAAGCCCGGGTTCAGCACCGCCTGGATGCCGGCGGTGTTGCGGATCTTGGTCAGCTGCGCGGTCATGTCGGCGTCGGCGGGGTTGTAGGTCTCGTCCGCCACGATCTCGATGCCGTAGTCGCCCACCACCGACTTGCACTGCGCCTGCATCGAGGCGCCGAAGCCGTCGGTGCCCGAGATCATGCCGATCCGGGTATAGCCCTGCTTCTGCATGTCCTCGAAGATCTTCTGGCAGGCCATGCGGTCGGTATGCGGGGTCTTGAAGGTATAGGGCTTCACCGGGTCGATGATGTCGATGGCGCCGGCCAGCGAGATGAAGGGCACTTCCGCATCCTCGGCCACCGCCAGGATCGACATCGAGGTGCCGGTGGTGGTGCCGCCGATGATGGCCACCACCTCGTCGTCCTCGATCAGCCGGGTGGCGAAGGTGCGCGCCTTGTTGGGGTCGCCGTTGTCGTCATAGAGCACCAGCTCCACCTGCTCGCCGTTGATGCCGCCGGCGGCGTTCAGTTCCTCGACCAGCATCTCTAGCGTCTTGGCCTCGGGGTCGCCCAGGAAGGCGGCGGGGCCGGTGGCCGAGATGCTGGCGCCGATCTTGATCTCGGCCAGCGCGGCGGTAGTCAGGCCCAGGGTGGCCAGCAGGCCGAGGGCGGTGGTGGTCAGGGTCTTTTTCATTGTGCTCCTCCCATGGAACGGTGGTCTTGAAAGGGGTCAGGCGGCCAGCGGCCGGCGCCACATCGCCCGGCGGAACCGGGTGGCGACGAAGGCGGTGTCGGTCAGGCAGGCGGTGCCGGCGGGATTGGCGCCGGTGACGTGGAAGTCGCTGAAGGCCGCCGACTGGTTGACGAAGATGTTGCCGGTCAGGTTGACCGACAGGTTCACCCCGGCGCGGGCGAAGGCGCGGGCGGCCCGGGCGATCCGGCCCTCGTCGGTGTCGTAGAGCGCGGCGGTGATGGCGCCTTTTTGCGTGGCCAGCGTGGAGGCCAGCGCGATGCCGTGGTCGGCGTCGGGGGTGGAGACCAGGAAGGCCACGGGGCCGAAGCATTCGCTTTCCGCGGCGGGGTCGCCGGCGGTGACCGCCAGCAGCAGCGGCGATGCGGTGCGGCCCTCGCCCACCGGGGCCGAGTCGCGGATCACCCGGCCGAGGGCGCGGGCCTGCTGGATGCGTTCCAGCGTGGCCGGATTGGCGATGGCGCCGCAGACGCCGGCGGCGCGGGTGGGGTCGGACAAGAGCGCGTCGATGGCCCGGGCGATGCCTTCGGCGACCTCATCGAAGGACTTATGCCCCTGGTCGGTCTCGATCCCGCCTTCGGGGATATAGATGTTCTGCGGCGCGGTGCACATCTGCCCGGAATAGAGCGCCAGCGAGAAGGCCAGGTTGGCGCACATGCCGGCGAAGTCGTCGGTGGCGGCGATGGTGACGGTATTGACCCCGGCCTCCTCGCTGAACACCTGCGCCTGGGTGGCGTTGGCCCGCAGCCACGCCCCGAAGGCGTTGGAGCCGGTGTAGTCGATCAGCCTGACCGCCGGGTCGGTGGCCAGCGCCTTGGTGATTTCAGCCCCCGGCGCGTCCACCGCCAGCAGCATCGCGTCGGCGGGCAGCCCGGCCTCCGCCAGCACCTCGCGCGCCACCCGCACGGTCAGCGCCAGCGGCAGGATGGCGGCGGGGTGGGGCTTCACGATCACCGGGTTGCCGGTGGCGAGGCTGGCGAAGATGCCGGGATAGGAGTTCCAGGTGGGGAAGGTGTTGCAGCCGATGCCCAGCGCCACACCCGCTGGCACCAGCGTCCAGTGCTTTTCCAGCACGATGGGCGCGGCCTTGCCCTGCGGCTTCTCCCACCGCGTTTCGCGGGCGAAACGGGTCATCTCGTCCCAGGCCATGGCCACCGCCTCCAAGGCCCGGTCCTGCGCATGGGGGCCGCCGGCCTGGAAGGCCATCGCGAAGGCTTGCCCGGTGGTGTGCTGGGTGGCGTGGCCCAGCAGGAAGCTCATCCGGTTCAGCCGGGCGAGGATCTCCAGGCAGGCGCCGACGCGCGCCTCGGGCGTGGCCTCGGCCAGCGCGGGGGCCGCCGCCTGCGCCGCGGCGATCAGGTCGGCGGGGTCGGCCGCCGGATAGGTGATTCCCAGCGCCGGGCCGAAGGGCGAGACCTCGGCCCCCAGCCTGCGCGATTCGGGATGGCCGGGCAGGTCGAAGGGCCGGCCCAGCAGGGCGGCATAGCCCGCCTCGCCCTCTTCCCGGGCGGATTCGCCATAGAACCTGCCGCTCGGCACCTCGGGGAACGGGGTCCAGAAGCCGCGCGAGTGCAATGCCTGCACCGCAGCCTCCAGCATCGGCCGATGACGGTCGAACAACCCGCTCATATGATCCTCCCGTCGGGCATCCTCCTCCCGACACGGCTCTATCATTGACCGGACGGTCGGTTTATGCAACAAGAATCTGCGAGGGCCGTCGAAATTGGGGCGGCGAGGGAGAAAGACGATGACCAGTTCGCAAACCGTTCTGTCGGCGCTGGCCGACGGCGTGCTGACGCTGACGCTGAACCGCCCCGACAAGCTTAACTCATTCAACGAGGAAATGCACCTTGCCCTGCGCGAGGGGTTCCAGCGCGCGCATGACGACCGCGCGGTGCGGGCGGTGCTGCTGACCGGGGCGGGCCGGGGGTTCTGCGCCGGGCAGGATCTGGGCGACGTGGACGCCGGCGAGGGCGGCACGCCCGATCTGGGCGAGACGCTGGACAGGTTCTACAACCCCAACCTGCGGCTGATCCGGTCCTTGGAAAAGCCGGTGGTCTGCGCGGTGAACGGGGTGGCGGCCGGCGCCGGGGCCAACATCGCATTGGCCTGCGACATCGTGCTGGCGGCGAAATCGGCGAAGTTTGTGCAGGCCTTCGCCAAGATCGGCCTGATCCCCGACGCGGGGGGAAGCTGGAGCCTGACCCGCATCCTGGGCGAGCCGCGGGCCAAGGCCCTGACCATGACCGGCGAGCCGCTGCCGGCCGAGAAGGCCGCCGACTGGGGGCTGATCTGGAAGGCGGTCGACGGCGAATCGCTGATGGAGGAGGCAAGCGCCTTGGCCCGCAGCCTCGCCGCCGGCCCCACGCTCGGCCTGGGCCTCACCAAGCGGCTGATCCAGGCCGCCGCCACCAACAGCCTCGACCGGCAGCTGGATATGGAGCGCGACTGCCAGCAGGCCGCCGGCCGCAGCGCCGACTATGCCGAGGGCGTGGCGGCCTTCCTGGACAAGCGGCCCGCGCAATTCCGAGGGGAATGATGAACGCGATGAAACCCGTCTCGCAGATGAGCCCGCAGGAACTGGCCGAAGCTTCGGCCCGCGCCATGTGGAACGACGACAGCGCCAGCCAGCGGCTGGGGATGAGCCTGGACCACATCGCACCGGGCGAGGCCACGCTGTCGATGACCATCACCGAAGCCATGTCGAACGGCCACGGCAACGCGCATGGCGGCTATATCTTCACCCTGGCCGACAGCGCCTTCGCCTTCGCCTGCAACAGCTACAACCAGATGGTCGTGGCGCAGCACTGTTCGATCACCTACCTGATCCCCGGCCGCATCGGCGACCGGCTGACCGCGACGGCGCGCGAGGTCTCGCGCAAGGGCCGCTCGGGCATCTACGACATCCGCCTCACCAATCAGGACGGCGCGCATGTGGCCGAGTTCCGCGGCCATTCCCGCACCGTCAAGGGCACGCACCTGCCGGAGTGACCCCCGGCCACCGGCATTTCCAAGGGAGGACACCATGGAAGACCTGACCCCGAACCCGAAGGACCTAGACCCCATCGAGATCGCCTCGCGCGACGAGATCGAAGCCTTGCAGTTCCACCGCATGAAGCGGTCGCTGAAACACGCCTACGAGAACTCGCCCTTCTACCGTAAGCGGTTCATCGAGGCCGACGTGCACCCCGAGGAACTGAAGACGCTGAAGGACATCGCGAAATTCCCCTTCACCGTGAAGCAGGACCTGCGCGACACCTATCCGTTCGGCATGTTCGCGGTGCCGCAGTCGAAGCTGGTGCGCATCCACGGCTCCTCCGGCACCACCGGCAAGCCCACGGTGGTGGGCTATACCGCCGCCGACATCGACCATTGGGCCAACCTGATCGCGCGGTCGATCCGCGCCGCCGGCGGCCGGCCGGGCGACATCCTGCACAACGCCTATGGCTATGGCCTGTTCACCGGGGGGCTGGGCGCGCATTACGGGGCCGAGCGGCTGGGCTGCACCGTGGTGCCGATCTCGGGCGGGATGACCGAGCGGCAGGTGACGCTGATCGCCGACTTCAAGCCCTCGATCATCATGGTGACGCCCAGCTACATGCTGTCGATCCTGGACGAGTTCCGCCGCCAGGGCCTCGATCCCCGGCAATCCTCGCTGCGCGTCGGCATCTTCGGCGCCGAGCCCTGGACCAACGCCATGCGGCAGGAGATCGAGGAAGCCTTCGACATGCACGCGGTGGACATCTACGGCCTGTCGGAGGTCATGGGGCCCGGCGTGGCGCAGGAATGCGTGGAGACCAAGGACGGGCTGCATATCTGGGAGGACCACTTCTACCCCGAGATCATCGACCCGGTGACCGGCGAGGTCTTGCCCGATGGCGAGATGGGCGAACTGGTGTTCACCACGCTGACCAAGGAGGGCCTGCCGATGGTGCGTTACCGCACCCGCGACCTGACCCGCCTGCTGCCCGGCACCGCGCGCTCGATGCGGCGGATCGAGAAGATCACCGGACGGTCGGACGACATGATCATCCTGCGCGGGGTCAACGTCTTCCCTACCCAGATCGAGGAGCAGATCCTGAAGTGCCGCGGCCTCTCGCCCCACTTCCAGATCGAACTCACCCGCTCGGGCCGGATGGACAACATGACCGTGCATGTCGAATGCGCCCCGGACCACGCCGCCGAGGACGCGCGCGCGAAGTCGGCGAAGGAACTGGCGCATCACATCAAGTCGGTGGTGGGCGTGTCGACCAGGATCGAGGTGCGCGATCCGAACAGCATCGGCCGCTCGGAAGGCAAGGCCAAGCGGGTGGTGGACAACCGGCCGAAGGAATGACCGGCCCGGGCGTGACAGCCGCGCCCGCAGCCGCTAAAGCGAAGGCGGATCCCGGTTCGGGGCGCGCCTGCCTTTCAGGAAAGTGACGACCATGGCTCGGACCCGGGCGCAGGATTTTCAGGAGAAAAGCCGCGGCATTCTGGACAATGCCGCGCAGGTCTTTGCCGAACAGGGCATGGACAAGGCGTCGATGTCGCAGATCGCGGCCCATGCGCAGGTGTCCAAGGCGCTGCTCTACCACTACTACCCCAGCAAGGACGCGCTGATCTTCGCGATCATCCTGACGCATCTGGAGGAGTTGGACGCCGCGGTGGAGGAGGCCGACGACGTGTCGCTGCCGCTGGAGCAACGCCTGCGCAAGCTGGTGGGCGCGGTGCTGGAGGCCTATCGCGGCGCCGACAACCAGCACAAGGTGCAGCTGAACGCCACCGCCGCGCTGTCGGAGGAGCAGAAGGCCGAGATCCTGGCGGTGGAGCGCCGCATCGTCCGCCGCTTCGCCGCGGTGCTGGACCGGATCAACCCGGGGCTCAATACCCGGGAAAGGCCGCTGCTGACCCCGGTGACCATGTCGCTCTTTGGGATGATGAACTGGATGTACATGTGGTTCAAGGACGGCGGCCGCATCTCGCGCGAGGACTATGCCGACGTGGCGACGACGCTGATCCTGGAGGGGATCAAGGCGGTGCGGTAATCGGGCGTGTGGCGGGGTGAACCCCGCCCTACCGGCCCGCGTAGGGCGGGATTCATCCCGCCATCCCGCCCGAAGCCTCGAACACCGCCTTCTGCGCCGCGTAGGCCCGCCGGAACGCCGGCCGTGCCTCGGCGCGGGCGACGTAGGCGGCGAGGGTGGGGTGGTCCTCCAGCAGCGCGGTTCCGTTCAGCCGGCGCAGCACGGTGACCATCATCAGGTCGCCGGCGCTGAAGGCGCCGTCCAGCCAGTCGGCCTGTCCCAGCCGGGCGGCAAGGTCGGCCAGCCGCTGGCGGATCCTGTCCTCCAGAATCGCCAGCCGGTCGGCGTACCAGGGCCTGTCGCGCTCCAGCACCATGGTCAGGTCGCGGTCGAAGACCGGCGGCTCCACCGTATCGACCGCGGCGAAGATCCAGGCGATGGCGCGCGCCCTGGCATCGTCATCCGCCGGCAGCAGGCCGCCGTGCCGCTCGGCGATGTGCAGCACGATGGCGCCGGATTCGAAGAGCGCCAGCCCATCCTCCTCCCAGGTCGGGATCTGGCCGAAGGGATGCAGCGCCTTGTGCGCGGGCTCCTTCATCGCCGCGAAGGACAGCAGGCGGACCTCGTAGGGCTGCCCCACCTCCTCCAGCGCCCAGCGCACCCGCATGTCGCGCGCCAGCCCCCGGCCGCGGTCGGGCGAGCGTTCGAAGGCGGTGATGACGGGGGGCATGGCGGGTCTCCCGGGCGGCGCAGGGTAAAACATACCAGATGGTATGTATGCGGTCAAGCACCCCGTCCCGGATGGCACAGGCGCGGGCGGCTTGGTACTAGCGGGCGACGGGGACCGGCGGGGCGGGGATGGTGGACAGCGGGCTGATCGCGGGGGTGCTGGCGGGGCTGGAGCTGCGCTCGGCCTCCTTCATCGTCACCGTCTATGGCGACGTGGTGGTGCCGCGCGGCGGCGTGCTGTGGACCGGCACGCTGATCGAGGTCTGCGCCCGGGTGGGGATCAACGAATCGCTGGTGCGCACCGCGGTCTCGCGGCTGGTCGCCGCGCACCGGCTGCGGGGCGAGCGGGCCGGGCGGCGCAGCTATTACCGGCTGGACGCCTCGGCGCGGGCCGAGTTCGCGCAGGCGGCGCGGCTGCTCTATGCCCCCGATGCCGCGGTGCGGGGCTGGCAGGTGCTGCACGCCCCCGGCCTGAGCGACGAAGACGCCCGCCACCTGCGGCTGGGGCACATGGGCGGCGCGGTCTGGATCCGCCCCGACCGCGGCCAGCCGGCGCCCGAGGGCGCGCTGGTGCTGCACGCCGCCGACCCCGTGGGGCCGGAGCGGTTGGCGGGGTTCTGGGACCTCTCGGCGCTGCATTCCCGCTATCAGGACATGCTGGCGCGGTTCGGGGCGCTGGAGGAGGCCACCCGGGGCGGCGGCTTTTCCGACGAGGCGGCGCTGGTGGGGCGGCTGCTGTTGGTGCACGTCTATCGCGGGGTGCTGTTGCGCGACCCCCGGCTGCCGGCGGCGAGCCTGCCCGCGGGCTGGCAGGGCCATGCCGCGCGCGCGCTGTTCCGCACGCTCTACCTGCGGCTGACCCCGGGGGCCGAGCGCCATATCGGGGCGCGGTTCGAGGGGGTGGAGGGGCTGCTGCCGGCCCAAACCCCCGAGAGCGAGGCACGGCTGCGGGGGCTGGTCTAGACTAACCTGTTGCCTGGAAATGACTTTCTCGCGCCGCCCAAAAACATCACGCAATCGCGGAATTTTTGCTTTCCATGTGATTCTTCGCACGCTATAAGCTGACCAATCGGTCGGCGAATTGGGAGAATCGCCGGTCTTTCACGAACACGAGAGGGCTGCGGATGCGCGAGGCATTCATCTGCGATGCGGTCAGGACGCCGGTCGGGCGCTATGGCGGGGCCCTGGCCCAGGTCCGCGCCGACGATCTGGCCGCCCTGCCGCTGAAGGCGCTGATGGAGCGCAACCCGGGGGTGGACTGGTCGCAGGTCGACGACCTGATCTTCGGCTGCGCCAACCAGGCGGGCGAGGACAACCGCAACGTGGGCCGGATGGCGGTGCTGCTGGCCGGAATGCCGGTGGGCGTGCCGGGCACCACGGTGAACCGGCTGTGCGGCTCGGGCATGGACGCGGTGGGGATGGCGGCGCGGGCGATCAAGGCCGGCGACTGCGACTTCGTGCTGGCCGGCGGGGTGGAAAGCATGACCCGCGCGCCCTTCGTGATGCCCAAGGCCGACGCGGCCTTTTCCCGCGCCAATGCGGTCTACGACACCACCATCGGCTGGCGCTTCGTCAACCCCTTGATGAAGCAGCAGTTCGGCACCGACTCGATGCCGCAGACCGCCGACAACGTGGCGGCCGACTATGGCATCAGCCGCGCCGACCAGGACGCCTTCGCGGCGCGCAGCCAGGCCCGCTGGGCGGCGGCGCAGGAGGCGGGGCGCTTCCGCGACGAGATCGTGCCGGTGACGATCCCGCAGAAGAAGGGCGAGCCCATCGTCTTCGACACCGACGAACATCCCCGCCCCGGCACCACCGCCGAGGCGCTGGCCAGGCTGAAGGGCGTCAACGGCCCCGACCTGAGCGTGACCGCCGGCAATGCCTCGGGCGTGAACGACGGCGCCGCGGCGCTGGCGATCCTGTCCGAAGACGCCACCCGCAAGCAGGGCCTGACGCCGAAGGCCCGCATCGTCGCCATGGCGGCGGCGGGCGTGGAGCCCAGGATCATGGGCATCGGCCCCGCCCCGGCGGCGCGGCGCGTGCTGGAGCGCGCGGGGCTCACCCTGGGCCAGATGGATGTGATAGAGTTGAACGAGGCGTTCGCGAGCCAGGCGCTGGCGACGCTGCGCGACCTGGGGCTGCCCGATGACGCGCCGCATGTGAACCCCAACGGCGGCGCCATCGCCATCGGCCACCCGCTGGGCATGTCGGGGGCAAGGCTTGTGACGACCGCGATGTACCAGCTTCACCGCACCGGCGGGCGCTATGCGCTCTGCACCATGTGCATCGGGGTGGGCCAGGGCATCGCGCTGATCATCGAACGCATCTGAGAGGGAGGCCAGCCATGTACGCGCAGCTCGTCAAGTCCGAAGGGGCGAAGTCCCGCGAGGAGATGACGCCCGAGGAGATCGCCTTTCAGGAGCGCATCGACCGCGGCGAGAAGATCGAGCCCAAGGAATGGATGCCTGAGGGCTATCGCAAGACGCTGATCCGCCAGATCGGCCAGCACGCCCATTCCGAGATCGTGGGGCAGCTGCCCGAGGGCAACTGGATCACCCGCGCGCCGACGCTGGAGAGGAAGGCGATCCTCTTGGCCAAGGTGCAGGACGAGGCAGGGCATGGGCTCTACCTCTACTCCGCCGCCGAGACGCTGGGGGTCAGCCGCGACGAGTTGCTGGACGCGCTGCATAGCGGCAAGATGAAGTATTCCTCGATCTTCAACTATCCCACCCTGAACTGGGCCGACATCGGCGCGGTGGGCTGGCTGGTGGACGGCGCGGCGATCATGAACCAGGTGCCGCTGCAACGCACCTCCTACGGCCCCTACAGCCGCGCGATGATCCGCATCTGCAAGGAGGAGTCGTTCCACCAGCGGCAGGGCTACGACATCATGATGAAGATGGCCGCCGGCACGCCGGAGCAGAAGGAGATGGCGCAGGATGCGCTGAACCGCTTCTGGTATCCGTCGCTGATGATGTTCGGGCCCTCGGACAAGGACTCGGTGCATTCCGCGCAGTCGATGGCCTGGAAGATCAAGATCAACACCAACGACGAGCTGCGGCAGAAGTTCGTGGACCAGACCGTGCCGCAGGCGAAGTACCTGGGGCTCACCATCCCCGACCCGAACCTGAAATGGAACGAGGAAAAGGGCGGCTGGGACTTCAGCGAACCCGACTGGTCCGAGTTCTTCGCCGTCATCGCCGGCAACGGCCCCTGCAACGCCGAGCGCATGGAGGCCCGGGTGAAGGCCTGGGAGGACGGCGCCTGGTTCCGCGACGGGCTGATGGCCCACGCCGAAAAGGCCGAGGCGCGCCGCCGCGCTGCTCGCGTGGCTGCCGAGTGATGGAAACGGACCAACCCATTTCGTCTGCCGAACGCCAGAGTCCGGCTCTGCGCGCCTGGGCGACCCGCCGCCGTGAGCCATCGGATGGGATCTATGCGCTGAACCCGGGCACGGATGTCGAGAGGGCGGTCATCAGGGCGGCGCAGGGGGCCTTGGCACGGGCGCGGCGGGTTGGACTGCCCTATGACCTCGATCTTCCCATGGCGATGCTTGACGCATACCGGACGCAGGAAGGTCGATGTGCATTGAGCGGCCTGCCCTTGTCCTTGGAGATCAAGGGGGCGGGCGCTGCCCCGAGACCTTTCGCACCCAGCATCGACAGGATCGAGGGTGCGAAGGGTTACACCCGCGAGAACACGCGGCTTGTTGCCTGGGCGGTGAATTGTCTGTGCGGTGTCTGGGGTAGCGAAACTGCCCTGGAAATCGCGCGGGGCATCGTCGCAACGGCCAGCACATCCAGATAGGAGGAGGAAGCAAGACATGTCCAGCCAATGGCCCCTGTGGGAAGTCTTCATCCGCGGCCAGCACGGCCTCAACCATCGTCACGTGGGCTCGCTGCACGCCCCCGACCCCGAGATGGCGATCCGCAATGCGCGCGACGTCTATACGCGGCGCAACGAGGGCGTCTCGATCTGGGTGGTGAAGTCTAACGACATCACCGCCTCCTCGCCCAGCGAGAAGGGGCCGCTGTTCGAGCCCTCGAACTCGAAGGTCTACCGCCACCCGACCTTCTTCGACATCCCCGAAGAAGTGGGGCATATGTGATGCCCTCGCTTCCCGACATGACCACGCCGAACGTGGCGGAACTGGCCCGCGAGGCCGCTGCCGGATCGCATCCCGTGGAGGTGCCGGCCCCCGATGCCGGGCAGGAGGCTCTGTTCGAATTCCTGCTGCGGCTGGGCGACAACGTGCTGATCCTGGGCCACCGCGTCTCGGAATGGTGCGGCCATTCCCCGGTGCTGGAGGAGGACGTCGCGCTGGCCAACCAGGCGCTGGACCTGATCGGCCAGTGCCAGCTGTGGCTGGGCCTCGCCGCCGAGGTCGAGGGCAAGGGGCGCAACGCCGACCAGATCGCCTATCTGCGCGACGCCGCCGCCTTCCGCAACGCGCTGCTGGTGGAACGCCCGAACGGCGACTTCGGCCAGACCCTGATGCGGCAGTTCCTGTTCGATGCGTACCACATCGAGCTCTTGCGGGCGCTGAAGGCGTCCTCCGACCCCCGGGTGGCCGAGATCGCGGCGAAGGCGGAGAAGGAGGTGGCCTATCATCTGGAACGCTCGGCCGATCTGGTGATCCGGCTGGGCGACGGCACCGAGGAAAGCCACGCCCGGATGCAGAAGGCGCTGAACGCGCTCTACCCCTATACGGGCGAGCTGTTCATGGACGATGCCACGGATCAGGCGGTGGCCAAGGCCGGCATCGCCCCCCTGCCCTCGACCCTGAAACCCGACTGGGACCGCACCGTGCGCGAGGTGCTGGCCGAGGCCACGCTGGACCATCCGGGCGAGACCTACCAGCACAAGGGCGGCAAGAAGGGCATCCACTCGGAACACCTGGGCTTCATCCTGGCCGAGATGCAGTTCCTGCAACGCGCCTATCCCAGCGCGACCTGGTAGGGCCATGGACGGCGCGACAAAAGCTGACGGATCTCGGGCCGACGTGGCACAGGTCTGGCGCTGGCTGGCCGAAGTGCCGGACCCCGAGATCCCGGTGATTTCGCTGACCGACCTGGGGATCGTCCGCAATGTGGCCTGGGAGGATGACACGCTGGTCGTGACGGTGACGCCCACCTATTCGGGCTGCCCGGCGACCAGCATCATCAACCTGGACATCGAGCGGGCGCTGCGCGAGCGGGGGGTGGAAAAGCTGCGGCTGGAACGTCAGCTGTCGCCGCCCTGGACCACCGACTGGCTGACGCCCGAGGGGCGCGAGAAGCTGCGCGCCTATGGCATCGCGCCGCCGGTGGACGGCACCGCGGCGGACGGGCGGCTGGCGGGGCGGATCTCGCGGCTGGCCGGCACCTCGAACCTGGTGATCGCCTGCCCGCGCTGCGGCTCGACCCATACCGAGAAGGTCAGCCAGTTCGGCTCGACCCCCTGCAAGGCCAGCTATCGCTGCAAGGACTGCCTGGAACCCTTCGACTATTTCAAATGCATCTGACGAGGAACGAACCCCGATGGCACGTTTCCATCCGCTGAAAGTGACTGAGGTGCGCCGCGAGACGCGGGATGCCGTGGTCGTCACCCTCGTCCCCCGCGAGGAGGACCGGGCGCTGTTCGACTTCACCCAGGGCCAGTACCTGACCTTCCGCCGCGACTTCGACGGCGAGGAACTGCGGCGGTCGTACTCGATCTGCGCCGGGCTGGACGAGGGCACGCTGCGGGTGGGGATCAAGCGGGTGGACGGCGGCGCCTTCTCCACCTGGGCCAACGAGAACCTCGCGCCCGACGACGAGTTGGAAGCCATGCCCCCGATGGGCAAGTTCTTCACCCCCATCGAGCCGGAGGCCGCGCGGCAGTACCTGGGCTTTGCCGGCGGCTCGGGCATCACGCCGCTTCTCTCGATCATCAAGACGGTGCTGGCGCGCGAGCCGAAGTCGAAGTTCACGCTGGTCTATGCCAACCGCACCATCAATTCGATCATGTTCCGCGAGGAGTTGGAGGACCTGAAGAACCTCTACCTCGGCCGCTTCTCGGTCATCCATGTGCTGGAGCAGGAGGGGCAGGAGATCGACCTCTTCACCGGCCGGATCGACGGGGAAAAGATGCAGGGCCTTTTCGCCCACTGGATCGACCCCAAGGCGGTGGACACCGCCTTCATCTGCGGGCCGGAGCCGATGATGCTGGCCATCGCCGCCTCCCTGCGCGACCACGGGCTGACCGACGCGCAGATCAAGTTCGAGCTCTTCGCCTCCGGCCAGCCCGGCCGGGCCAGGGCCAAGGCGGTGTCCAAGGCCGCCATCGCACCGGGCGCCGGGGTGGAGGCCACGGTGACGCTGGACGGCGCCACCCGCAGCTTCACCATGCCGCGGCAGGGCCAGACCATCCTGGAGGCCGCGATCGAGGCGCAGATGGACGCGCCCTATTCCTGCAAGGCCGGCGTCTGTTCCACCTGCCGCTGCAAGGTGCTGGAGGGCGAGGTGGAGATGGCGGTGAACCATGCGCTGGAGGACTACGAGGTGCGCGCGGGCTATGTGCTGTCCTGCCAGTCGACGCCGCTGACCGACCGCGTGGTCGTGACCTATGACGAATGAGGGAAGGGCCATGAGCGACACGATGAACATCGAGGACTACCTGGCCCAGGGCGGCGTGCTGACCGCGCCGGGCAACGTGCCGGCCCGCTATCGCGGCGAGCTGATGCGGCTGATGTCGTCCTTCGTGGACAGCGAACTGGCGGCCTCGGCCGGCTTCGCGGCGTCGATCAACTTCGCCCCGGGGATCAAGGAGCGGATCGCGGCGAGCCGGATCACCCTGGAAAAGGCCGACCATGCCGGGCGGGTGCTGGCGGTGATGGAGGACTTCGGCACCGACGCCGACCGCTATCAGGCGCAGCACGACTGGGCGGCGCGGGTGGCGCGGGATGCCGACCTGGGCACCGCGCGCACCGGCGGGGACATGCGGCTGTCGGTGTTCCACTATCCGATCACCGGCTGGGCCGATGCGGTGGTGATGAACGTGCTGCAAGGGCTGGCCACCGGCGTGCAGATGACCGAACTGACCCGCGTCTCCTACGGCCCGCTGGCCGAGGTGTTCCGCGAGATCGCGCCGCGCGAGGCGCGCCATGCCGAGCTGGGGCTGGAGGGGCTGGAGCGGATCGTGGCCTCCGACCCCGAGGCCGCCCGCGCTTCGGTGGCCTATTGGCGGCCGCGGGTGGCGGCGGGGTTTGGCGTGGCGGGCTCGGCGCGCTATGATACCCTGCGCCGGTTCGGCCTGCGCCATACGCCCAACGAGCAGCTGCTGGCCCGGTGGGAAAAGCTGGCCGCCGAGCATCTGGCCGCGCTGGGCCTGTGATCCGCCGGGCATCGCGCCCGAATACGAACGAACGTAAGGAAATACCGATGAACACCACGGCCCGCCGTCTTGAAAGCTATGTCTGCGGGCGCTGGACCCCCGGTTCGCGCGAGGGCCAGCCGCTGCTGGACGCCGCGACGGGCGAGCCGGTGGCGCTGATCGACTCCACCGGCCTCGACTTCGCCGCGGTGCTGGACCATGGCCGACGCGCGGCCGGGCCGGCGCTGCGGGCCATGACCTTCCACCAGCGCGCGGGAATGCTGAAGGCGCTGGGGCTCGCGCTCATGAAGCGCAAGGAGGAGTTCTACGCCGAGAGCTTCCGCACCGGCGCCACAAGGGCCGACGGCTGGGTGGATATCGAGGGCGGGATCGGCACCATGCTGACCTTCGCCTCCAAGGGCACCCGCGAACTGCCCAACGCCCGGGTGCTGACGGACGGGGATGTGGAGCCGCTGTCGAAGGACGGCACCTTCGTCGCCCAGCACATCCTGACGCCCCTGCATGGGGTGGCGGTGCATATCAACGCCTTCAACTTCCCCGTCTGGGGAATGCTGGAAAAGATCGCCCCCACCCTGCTGGCCGGGGTGCCCTGCGTGGTGAAACCCGCCTCGCAGACCGCCTATCTGACCGAACTGGTGGTGCGGCGGATCGTGGAGACCGGCCTGCTGCCCGAGGGCGCGCTGCAACTGATCTGCGGTTCGGTGGGCGACCTCTTGGACCATGTGACCGGGCAGGACGCGGTGACCTTCACCGGATCCGCCTGGACCGGGCGCAAGCTGAAGGCGCACCCGGCGGTGGTGGCCAATTCCGTGCGCTTCACCATGGAGGCCGACAGCCTGAACGCCTCGATCCTAGGCCCCGATGCGGTGGCGGGCACGCCGGAGTTCGACCTGTTCGTGCGCGAGGTGGCCCGCGAGATGACGGTGAAGGCCGGGCAGAAATGCACCGCCATCCGCCGGGTGATCGCGCCGCGCGCGCAGGTGCAGGCGCTGGTCGCCGCGCTGCGCGAGCGGCTGGGCAAGACCGCGCTGGGCCTGCCCGGGGATGAGGCCACCCGCATGGGCCCGCTGGCCTCGCTGGACCAGCGCGAGGAGGTGCGTGCGCGGATCCGCGAGTTGCAGGCGGTGGCCGAGATCGTAGCGGGCGACCCCGACGACATCCGGCTGGCCTCCGGCGACCCCGCGAAGGGCGCCTTCCTGAACCCCGTGCTGCTCTACGCCGACAAGCCCTTCGCGGCGGAGGCCGTGCATGAGGTGGAGGCCTTCGGCCCTGTGTCGACGGTCCTGCCCTATGACGATCTGGGCGAGGCCATCACGCTGGCGCAGCTGGGGAAGGGGTCGCTGGTGTCCTCGGTGTTCACCGACGACAAGGCGGTGGCCGAGGAGGTGGTGCTGGGTGTGGCCCCGTTCCACGGCCGGGTGCTGATCGGCAACCGGCTGTCGGCCAAGTCCTCCACCGGCCACGGCTCGCCGCTGGCGCCTCTGGTCCACGGCGGCCCCGGGCGGGCCGGCGGCGGCGAGGAAATGGGCGGCATCCGCGGGGTGAAACACTACATGCAGCGCACCGCCGTTCAGGGGGCGCCGCGGCTGCTCTCGGCGGTGACGGGCCGCTGGATCGACGGCGCCGATACCCGCCAGGGCGAGCATCCCTTCCGCAAGTCGCTGGCGGAACTGAAGATCGGCGACCAGCTGATCACCGCCGCCCGCACCGTGACCCGCGAGGATGTGGAGCATTTCGCCAATTTTACCGGCGACACCTTCTATGCCCATATGGACGAGGCCGCGGCCAAGGCGAACCCGTTCTTCGACGACCGCGTGGCGCATGGCTACCTGATCGCCAGCTTGGCCGCCGGGCTGTTCGTGGAGCCCAATCCCGGCCCGGTGCTGGCCAACTATGGCGTCGACTCCTTGCGCTTCCTGACCCCGGTCTATTTCGGCGACACCCTGCAGGTGCGGCTGACCTGCAAGGAGATCAACCCGCGGGCGAACGCCCAGCACGGCGAGGTGCGCTGGGACTGCCGGGTGACCAACCAGGCCGGCGCGGTGGTGGCGCAATACGACGTGCTGACCATGGTGGCCAAGACCTGGCCCCTCTCGGATGCCTAGGGTTTATTCCTGGGACGGGATCGTGCCGGTGATCGACCCCGGCGCCTTCGTCCACCCCGAGGCGGTGGTGATCGGCGACGTGATCGTGGCGGCCGGGGTCTATGTCGGCCCCTGCGCGGTGCTGCGCGGCGACTTCGGGCGGATCGTCCTGCACCCCGGCTGCAACGTGCAGGAGACCTGCGTGGTGCATTCCTTCCCCGGCAAGGACGTGGTGGTGGAGGAGGAGGGGCACATCGGCCACGGCGCGGTCCTGCATGGCTGCCACATCGGCCGCAACGTGCTGGTCGGCATGAACGCGGTGGTGATGGACGAGGCGGTGGTGGGCGAGAACAGCATCGTCGCCGCCATGGCCTTCGTGAAGGCGGGGATGCAGGTGCCGGCGGGCGTGCTGCTGGCGGGCATCCCGGCCCGGGTGGTGCGGGACCTGACGGCCGAGGAGATCGCCTGGAAACGCCAGGGCACCGGCGTCTACCAGCGCCTGGCCATCGAGGCGGGGCAGAAGGTGGCGCCCGCGGTGGCGCTGACCGAGGCGGAGCCCGACCGCAGGCGCGCCAGGGCGCCGGACTACGACCCGCTGGTGCTGGCCAGGGCGGGGTTCGGCACGGGGCAATAGGCACGGCCCCGGCGCCCCGGACCCCTGTACCTTCATCTGCGGGAAATTGGTCGGAGCGAGAGGATTCGAACCTCCGACCCCCTGCTCCCGAAGCAGGTGCGCTACCAGGCTGCGCTACGCTCCGACCGTGGGCGGGGCTCTACCCCAGCCGGCCCGCCGTGGCAAGGGGTCAGTCCGACCGCCCGGTCCGGCCCAAGAGGGTGGAGACGCGGGGCCAGATGCCCGTGTCGGGCCGGCTTTGCGTCCGCAGCACCGGGCGGTTCTTCGAGGTATGCCCGCGGTCCTCGCGCAACACGATGTAGAGGCCCGAGGCGATGATGATCCCCCCGCCCGTCAGCGTCCAGCGGTCGGGCGTCTCGTGGAAGATCAGCGCGCCATAGATCGTGGCCCAGATCATCTGCGAATACTGCATCGGCGCCACCACCACCGCCTGCGCGCTGCGATAGGCGGCGATGATGAAGAGCATGGCGACGAAGCCGAACAGCGCGATGATGCCCACCATCCCCAGATGCTCGATCGGCATCGGGCGATAGACCAGCGGCAGCGCGGCGCCCAGGAACACGAAGTTCGCCAGCATCGGATACAGGAGCAGCACCACCGCCCGCTCCTCCGCCCCGATCTTGCGCACCACCACCGAGGCGAAGGAGGAGCAGACGGCCGCGGTCAGCGCCGCGGCATGGCCGAGACTGAGCCCCTCCGTCCCCGGCCGCAGCACCACCAGCACCCCGGCAAGCCCCACCATCACCGCAAGCCCCCGCCGCCAGCCCACATGCTCGCCCAGCATGGGGATCGACAGCATGGTGATCAGCAGGGGCGTGGCGAAGAGGATGGCATAGGTCTGCGCCAGCTCCAGCACCGAGAAGGCGTAGAAGGCCGAGACCCCGGTGACCAGCGAGGCCGCGGTGCGCAGCGCCATCCACCAGGGATGCTTGGGCCGCAGGTTGCCGTCGCTGCGGTCGCGCACCAGCATCAGCATGACCAGCGGAAAGCTGAGCAGCACCGAGAAGAAGATGATCTGCACCGAGTGGTAATGCGCGCCCAGAAACTTCACCACCACGTCATGGGTGGCGTAGATGGCAAAGGAGACCAGCGAGAAAAACGCGCCCCGCGCCGTGTTCGAGCCCATGGCCTGCCCCTTCGCCGGTTCCGGCTGTTTCCGCTAACGTCGCAGAAAGCGCAGGCGGGCTCAAGCGGGGGCACGGGTTGCGGCCGGCCCCGGGATGCGGCAAGGGGACACGGATGACCCACCGCACCCGCCGCCTTCTGGCCGTGATCCTGACCCTGGCCGTGGCCATCATACTGGCCCTCGCCACCCTCCTGCCGATGCCCGCCGGCGGGCCGCCGGGCAGTGACAAGCTGCACCACCTGCTGGGCTTCGCCGCGCTGACCCTGCCCGCCACCGTGCTGGTCCCGCGCCGGGCGCTGCTGATCCTCGGGCTGGCCGTGGCCTATGGCGGGCTGATCGAGATCGTGCAGCCCTGGGTCGGCCGCCACCGCGAACTGGCCGACTGGATCGCCGATGCCGCGGGGGCCGGGATCGGCTCGGTACTGGGGCTCGCGGCGGCCAGCTGGGGCGCGCGGGGCTTCCGAAGGCTGCGGCCCGGACCCCTTGAAGGAGCCGGGCCGCAGGCTTCGCGGAAATCGGGGCCCTGAGGCGCCGTCTCTCACCCGCCCAGCAGCAGGTTGGGCAGCCAGTGGACGAAGCCGGGAAACAGCGCCAGGAACACCACGAAGCCCATCATGATCAGCAGATAGGGGAAGGTGACCCGCGCGATATAGCCGGTACTTCGCCCGGTGATGTTCTGGATCACCGCGAAGTTGAAGGCCACCGGCGGGGTGATCTGCGCCATCTCCACCACCAGCACGATGAAGATGCCGAACCACACCTTGTCGAAGCCCGCGGCCTCCACGATGGGCAGCACCACCGGCAGGGTGGTGGCGATCATCGAGAACCCCTCCAGCGCGGTGCCGAGGATCAGGTAGAGGATCATCAGCGCCACGATCAGCATCAGCGGCGAAAGCTCCCAGCCCGAAACCGTGCCGGCCACCGCCTCGGGCACGCCCAGCACCGCGGTCACGTTGCCCAGCACCGAGGCGCCGAAGATGATCAGCCCCATCACCGAACAGGTCTGCACCGTGCCCAGAAGGATGTCGCGCAGGATGCGCCAGCTGAGCGCCCGGTGGCTGAGCGAGACGAGGAAGGCCCCCACCACCCCCAGCGCCGCGGCCTCGGAGGGCGTGGCGAGGCCGCCGTACATCGAGCCCAGCACGCAGAGGATCAGGAAGATCGCGGCCCACAGGTCCTTCAGCGCGGCGAAGCGCTGCGACAGCGGCATGTGGCGCAGGGCGCGCTCGCTTTCGGGCACCAGGTCCTTGCGGATCGTGGTGTGGATCATGATCCAGGCGCTGAACACCGCCGCCAGCAGGACGCCGGGCAGGAAGCCGGCGGTGAACAGCCGCAGCACCGATTCCTCGGCCAGCACGCCGTAGATGATCATCACGGTCGAGGGCGGGATCAGGAAGCCCAGCGTCCCCGCCCCGGCCAGGCTGCCGATGGCCACGTCGGGCGAATAGCCGCGGCGCAGAAGCTCCTTCAGCGTCATGCGGCCCACCACCTGCGTGGTTGCGGCGGAGGAGCCCGAGATGGCGGCGAAGATCGAGCAGCCGATGATGTTGACGTGCAGCAGCCGCCCGGGGATCAGCCCGGCCCAGGGGGCGAGGCCGGAAAACAGCGCCGCCGACAGCTTGGTGCGGAACAGGAACTCGCCCATCAGCACGAAGAGCGGCAGCGCCACCAGATCGGGCGTGGTCAGGATGTTGAAGGCATATTGCGCGGTCAGCCGGCCCATCGGCAGCCCGGTGAAGATCATGCCCAGAACGATCGCGGTCGCCAGCAGCGCGATGCCGATCCAGACCCCGACCGAGAGGAAGGCGAAGAGCAGGCCGAAAAGGCCGCCGAAGACTGCGGTCATGTCAGGGGCCCCCTTGCGGATGGAAAGGAAGGAAAGGGCATCGCATCACCCCTCGATGGCCGTGGCCGCGCCCAGCGCGGGCCGTTCGACCGGGCGGCCGGCAAGGTTGGCCAGCAGCCTGACCACCATCTGCACCGCCAGCAGCGTGGCCCCCGCCGCCAGCCCCGCCTGCGGGATCCAGAGCGGGGTGAAGCTGTCCTGCGAGACCTCGCCGAAGCGGTATGTCCGCAGCGCCAGCGCCACCAGCATCCAGGCCAGATAGACCGTGACCACCGAACCCGCGAGGCTGGACAGGATGTCGAAGGCGCGGTGGTAACGCCCGCCGCGCATCCGCAGCAGCAGCTCGACCCGGATCTGCTGCCCGGCGCGCAGGGTCATCCCCGCGCCGAGCATGAAGGCGCCGCCCATCAGGTAGGCGCTGTATTCCCAAGCCACGCCGATGCCCGGGGGCACCGACCGGATGAACCGCGCCAGCACCGCCACCCCGATCTCGGCCAGGATCAGCCCGGTCAGCAGCAGGACGCAGAGCCCTGCCAGGAACGCGGCCACCAGGGCCAGGCCGTCCGCGATGCGTTCCAGCATCGCGACCGGCCCGTGATCCCGGATGCCGACCGAGGCGTGCGGCACCGGCTGCATGTCACCGCGCCGCCTTGAAGGCGTCGACGATGGGCGCAGCGGCGGGAACCCGCGTCACGAACTCGGCCTGCAACGCCGCCGCGCGCTCGACCATCGCCTCGCGCAGGTCCGGCGAGATCTCGACCACGGTCATCCCCTGCTCGACCATCCGTTGCAGGCTGTCCAGGTCGCCCTGGCGCGAGACCTCCCAGAACTCGGGCTCGAGCCGCCTGGCGGTGTCCTCGATGGCGGCGCGCTGCGCGTCGCTCAGGCCGTTCCAGGTGTCGAGGTTGATCGTCACCATATTCGACCCCCAGGTGTGGTTGGTCGGATAGATGTATTGCAGGAATTCCCAGAACTTGCCGTCCACGCCCGAGGTGGCCGAGGTCGCCACCCCCGCCACCCGGCCCGAGGCCAGCGCCGGGATCAGCTCGCCCCAGGGCATCGCCACGCCGGCCATGCCGATGGCCGAGACCACGTCGACGGTGTTCTTGTCCGCACCCCGCACCGGGATGCCGCGGAAGTCGCCGATGTCGTCGACCAGCACCTTCAGGTACACGTACTGCGCCGGCGAGGGCACCATGTAGAGGATCTTCTGGTTGTGCTTTTCCGCCAGCTCCTCGAACACCGGGCGGACATGGGCATGGTATTCCTTCAGCTCTTCCATCGAGCCGACCAGGAAGGGCACGCCCTCCACCCCGAACAGCGGGTCGACGCCCACCTGCTGGCTGATGTTGATGTCGGCCATCTCGACCAGCCCGTCGCGCACCGCGGTCAGTTGGTCGGGCCCCTTGAAGCCCAGCGAGCCGCCGGCCTTGACCGAGATCAGCACCTCGCCGTTGGTGGCCTTGGCCACCTCCTCGGCGAAGCGCATCGCGTTCGCGACCATGAAGTTCGATTCCGGCAGGATGTCGGACAGGTTCAGCCGGGTCTGGCCCAGCGCGGGCACCGCGGTCAGCGCCATGGCGGCGGCAAGCATCGTGCCCTTGAGGGTGGTTCGCATCGCATGGATCATGCTGGCATCCTTTCCTGTTGGATCGTGAAGGGGCAGCGGGGTTGGATCCCGCCGGGATTGTGGGCGGCCGCCCGGGGCCTCGGGGGCCCGGCCGGATCGGAGGCCCTGGCCGGGATCGCCCGGGGGGCCGATTGTCTTGAAGGTTTTCCGAAGTTACCCGCCGGGGGGCGGTGGCGGCAAACAGCAGTTGCGTCTGACGTGATCGGCGATTCTTATGGATGGGCCCGGCCGGCTATTTGTGGCCGGTCAGGATCACCTCGTCGCCCACCCGCTTGGCAGTGCGCAGCCCGCCGGGCACCTGCAGGGTGGGCAGAAGCTCGATCAGCCCGATGTTCACGTATTGCGGGGCGCCCAGGGCATATTCCACGGCATCCGCGATGTCCGAGGTCTGCGGCATCTCGAACCCCTCGAAATATTTCCGCCTGGCCTCGGCGGGGTCGATCTTCTCGACATGGGCGAAGATGTCGGTCTCCACCCGGCCGGGGCTGATCTCGGTCACCCGCACCCGGCGGCCAAAGGCATCCACCCGCAGCTGGCGCGACACGGTGTGCATCGCCGCCTTGGTGGCGTGATAGGCGATATGGCCGCCGAATTCGTAATGCCCGGCCATCGAGGTGATGTTGACGATATGCCCCCGGTCGCGCGCCATCATCCCGGGCAGCAGCAGGCGGGCCAGATGCAGCGCGGCGCGCAGGTTCACGTCGATCTGCTCGTCGATGTCGAAGGCGTTGGAGTTCAGCAGGCTGCCGGGCCGCGACACGCCGGCATTGTTGACCAGCACGTCGATCTCCAGGTCGCGGACGATGGCGGTCAGGACCTCGGTGTCGGACACATCGACGGCATGGGGCACCACCCCGCATTTGTCCTGCAACTCGGCCAGTTTCCCGGCATTCCGCGCCAGGGCGTGGACGGTCAGCCCCCCGGCGCGCAGCCGCTCGGCGATGGCCCAGCCCATGCCGCCCGAGGCGCCGGTGACCAGCGCGGTCCTGTAGGGAGAGAATGCCATGTCGGTCTTCCTTTTCGTTCGGGGGCCGCGGTCAGTGGCGCGACAGCGGGGTGACGGCGCCGCCCTGCGCGGTGATGGTCTGGTTGAGGCGTCGGGCCAGCGCCACCGCGCCGGCCGTGTCGGAATGGACCAGGATCGAGCGCACCGGCATCGGGATCGTGGTGCCGTCGGTGGTGTCGATCTCGGCGGTCTGGATCACGCGCAGCACCCGCTCGACCACCTGTTCCACGTCATGGATCACCGCACCGGGCTGGCTGCGGGGGGCGAGCTGGCCGTTCGCCAGATAGCCGCGGTCGGCCAGGAACAGCCGCACCGTGCGCCCGCCGCGTTCCTGTACCGCCGCCTCCAGCGCGCTGCCGGGCAGCACGAGGAAGGCGAGCGTGGGGTCGAAGGCCAGCGTGGCCTCCGCCACCGCCGCGGCGATGACGGGGTCGCTGCTGGCCAGGTTGCCCAGCGCGCCATGCGGGTTCATGTGGGTGATGCGGTGCCCGGCCCGCCGGGCGATCCCCTCCAGCGCGCCCAGCTGGTAAAGCACATGCGCCTCGATCTCGTTGGGCGGCATGTCGATCCGGCGGCGGCCGAAGCCCATGCGGTCGGGAAAGCTGACATGCGCGCCCAGGTCCACGCCGTGGTCGCGGGCGAGGCGGATGGTGCGGTCCATGATCAGCGGATCGCCGGCGTGATAGCCGCAGGCGACGTTGGCGGAACTGACATGGGCCATCAGCGCGGCGTCGTCGGCGATGGTATAGGGGCCGAAGCCCTCGCCCATGTCGGAATTGATGTCGATGATCATGGGATTGCCCGCAGGTTGAAGAGGATGTCGCCGAAGCCCACAGGGCCTTCGGCCACGGGTTCCGCCACGCCCGCGGCGGGGGCGGCGACCACCCAGCGGACCGGGCCGTGCAGCACATAGCCCAGCACCTCGCCCCCGCCGACCGGGCCCTCCAGCGGCGGCAGGCCGTCGTCGGCGCCGCGGGGCAGGAAGGTGCCGATGGCGGGGCTGGGCACGGGCGTGGCGCGGGGCGGCGGCGGGGGTGCCGGGACATGGTGCATGGGGGCGAGGACCAGCCGCAGCCGCTCCTCCCCCGCCTGCACCACCAGCCGCTGGGTGCCGGTGGCGCGCATCGCGGCGATCAGGCGGTTCAGGTCGGCGTCGTCGAACATCAGCCCCAGGCCCCCTGCAATGCCATTGCCTCGGCCAGCGCGGCGCGGACGCTGGCTAGCCATTGCTCCTGCTCCGCCGCCGCCCCGGCCGCCTCGGCCAGCCCGACCCTGAGGAAACGGATGCTGTCGCCCGGCCGCGCCTGCGCGATGCGCCACAGGTCGGGCTCGATCACCGCGGCGATCTTGGGGTAGCCGCCCATGGTGGCGCTGTCGGCCAGCTGGATAATCGGCTGCCCGCCGCCCGGCACCTGCACGATGCCCGGCACGATCCCGTGCGAGCGCAACTCGCCCGTGGCCCGCCGTTCCAGCGCCTGCCCTTCCAGCCGGAAGCCCTGCCGGTTGCATTCGCGGGTGACGCGCCAGGGGGCGGACCAGAAGGCGGCCAGCGACTCCGGGCTGAAGTCGTCATGCTCGGCCGAGGGCAGGGCGCGCAGTTCGATGGCCTCCCCCGTCCGCAGCGCCGGCGGCGTCAGGCTGAACCCGGCGGGCGGCAAGGGGGGCGTTTCGGCGCTTTCCGCGCGCAGCATGTCGCCCGCCGCCAGCACCCGCCCCTCGAACCCCCCGAACCCCTCGCGCAGCTGGGTGCTGCGCGAGCCCAGCACCGGCGCCACCGCGATGCCGCCAGGCAGCGCCAGATAGACCTGCGCGCCGGCACTCATCGGGCCGAGTTCCAGCACCTGCCCGGCCTCGGCCACGCCCGCCCAGAAGCGCGGCAGGGCCCGTCCATCCAGCCGCGCCCCGCAACCCGCGCCGGCCAGTGCGAACGCCTGCCGCCCGGCGAAACGGAACCGCGCCGGGGTCAGCGGGATTTCCAGCGTCGCCGCATTTTCATCGTTGCCCAGCAGCAGGTTGGCCAACCGATGCGCCAGCGCATCCATCGCCCCGGCCCGGCCCAGCCCCTGATGCCAATGCCCGTCGCGGCCCAGATCCTGCACCGTGGCC
The DNA here is from genome assembly GCA_037190175.1 of Paracoccaceae bacterium. Classification (GTDB taxonomy): domain Bacteria; phylum Pseudomonadota; class Alphaproteobacteria; order Rhodobacterales; family Rhodobacteraceae; genus JBBCJM01. Next base: position 66,574 of record JBBCJM010000043.1, read on the forward strand.
AGCGGCGGGATGCCCAGCACCTCGATCATGCCAGCACCTCGGCGGGGTGAAACCGGATGCGGTCGCCGGGCGCCAGCAGCGCGGCGGGGCTGCGGGCGGGGTCGAAGAAGGCCACATCGGCGCTGCCGATGGTGTTCCAGCCGCTGGGCCCGGCCGAGGCCGACACCCCGGTCTGCAACCCCGCCAGCGACAGCGATCCGCCGGGCAGCCGCGTCAGCGGCACCTTGCGGCGCGGGGTCTGCAAGCGGGGGTCGAGACCCCCCAGATAGCAATAGCCGGCATGGCTGCCCACGGCGTAGACGGTATACACCGGCGCGGTATGCAGGTGGATCACCTGGCCGATGGAAAGGCCCGTCATCTCGGCCACCTCGGCCAGATGCGGCCCGCCGGGGCCGCCGAAGGTGACCTGAACCTCCAGCAGCCGCCCCTCGACCTCGCGCCGCACGCCGCTCTGCCACAGCGCGGTCAGATCGCGTTCCAGCCGGGCCGGATCGGTGGGCACCCGGTCGAGCAGCAGGGTCAGGTTGGTCATCCCCGGCACCGCCTCGCGCACGCCGTCCCATCCGGCGGCCTCGGCGGCCATGGCCCAGAACCGCTGCTGGTGCGGCAGGTCGAAGGGGCAGGCGGCCTCGAACACCACCGCGCGGCTGCCGATGAGGGAAAGCCGGGTGTCAGCCATCGGCCTGCGCCTTCAGCCAGTGTTCCAGATGGTGGATGCTGACCCCGCCGGCGGCGAAGCCGGGCTCGGCGAGCATCCTCAGGTGCAGGGGGATGTTGGTTTTCACCCCCTCGATCCGCATCTCGGCCAGCGCCGCGCGCATGCGGGCCAGCGCCTCGGCCCGGTCGGCGCCATGGGCGATCACCTTGGCGATCATCGAATCGTAATGCGCGGGGATGACAGAGCCGGCGCCGACATGGGTGTCCACCCGGACCCCCGGGCCGCCGGGCAGGTGGATCGCCGCGATCCGGCCCGGGCTGGGGGCGAAAGTCTCGGGGTCCTCGGCGTTGATCCGGCATTCCACGGCATGGCCGTTCCGCGCGATCTCGGACTGCGCAAAGGGCAGCGCGGCGCCCCGCGCCACCTCGATCTGCAGCGCCACGATGTCCAGCCCCGTCACCAACTCGGTCACAGGATGCTCGACCTGGATGCGGGTGTTCATCTCGATGAAGTAGAACTGCCCGTCCTCATACAGGAACTCGAAGGTCCCGGCGCCGACATAGCCGATCTCGCGGCAGGCGGCGGCGCAGCGGTCGCCGATGGCGGCGATCAGCGAACGGTCGATGCCCGGCGCAGGGGCCTCTTCGATCAGCTTCTGGTGGCGGCGCTGCATGGAACAGTCGCGCTCGCCCAGCCACAGCGCATTGCCGTGGCGGTCGGCGATCACCTGGATCTCGACGTGGCGGGGGCGTTCGAGGAATTTCTCGATGTAGATTTCGGGGTTGCCGAAGAACCGCGTGGCCTCCTGCCGGGTCAGCAGGAAGGCATCGGCCAGTTCGCCCTGCCCCCGCACCACCCGCATCCCGCGCCCGCCGCCGCCGCCCGCGGCCTTGAGGATCACCGGATAGCCGATCTGCGCCGCGATGGCGGCCACCCCGGCCGGGTCCTCGGGCAGCACGGCATCGGGGCCGGGCACGCAGGGAACGCCGGCGCGCAGCATGGCGCGCTTGGCCTCGACCTTGTCGCCCATCATCCGCATCACCGCGGCATCCGGCCCGATCAGCCGCAGCCCGGCCGCCGCCACCGCCTCGGCGAACTCCGGGCGCTCGGACAGGAAGCCATAGCCCGGATGCACCAGTCCGGCGCCGGTCAGCCGCGCCGCGGCCAGGATGGCGGGGATGTTGAGATAGCTTTTCTGCGCCGGCGCCGGGCCGATGCAGACGGCGGCATCGGCGAGCGCCAGATACGAAGCACCCCGGTCGGCCTCGGAATGCACGCAGGCGGCGCGCAGGCCCAGCCGGCGGCAGGCGCGCAGGATGCGCAGGGCGATCTCGCCCCGGTTGGCGATCAGCACGGTGTCGGTCATGCCCGCAACCTCAGCAGCACCGCCCCGGCCTCCACCACCTCGCCATCGGCGACCAGCACGCGATCCACCGTGCCCGCGGCGGGGGCGGCGACCGCGGTCACCACCTTCATCGCCTCGATCAGGCACACCGTCTGGCCCGCGGCCACCGCATCGCCCGGCTGCACGAAGGGGGCCGCACCGGGCGCGGGGGCGAGCAGGCACAGGCCCGACAGGGGCGCGACGATGGCCGCGCCCTCGGCCGGGCCTTCGCCCGCCGGCACCGCCACCGCCGCGCCCGAGGCCGGCCCCGCCGGAGTGGGAGCGCCCCCGGCCGCCGACACCTGACGCCGGATGTCGATGCGCACGCCCCCGAGGGTGACGGAACATTCCGCCAGCCCCTGCGCGGCGGCCCATTCCAGCCGGGCGATGATCTGATCCACCCCGATCGGCATTGTCCGTCCCTGTGCCCGTTGCAAAGGACCCTAGCACTCGCGGATTCCGATGATGTCAGAGCGGTTTCGGATGGCCCGCGGCCATCGCGAAAACCGATCACGTCAGACCCATCGGCTGTTATCCCCGCCGCCCCCGCCGCCCTATGCTTCCGGCCGGACCGGCAGGAGCGACAGATGCCCCATATCATCACCAGGATCGAACGCGCGGACCCGCAGGACGTGGCCGCGCTGGCCCGCTTCGGCGCGGCCACCATCCACGAGGCGCAGGGCCGGCTGGGCGCGCTCAGCCCGCGGCTGAAGCCCATCGACCGGGCCATGTCGCTCTGCGGTCCCGCCTTCACCGTGCAAAGCTCGCCCCGCGACAACATCATGCTGCAACTGGCGATCCACTATGCGCAGCCCGGCGACGTGATCGTGGTCTCGGCCGGGGAATACGAGGACGCCGGCAGTTTCGGCGACGTGCTGGGCAATGCCTGCGTCGCCAAGGGCATCGCGGGCGTGGTGACCGACACCGGCGTGCGCGACACCGCGGAACTGATCCGGCTGGGCCTGCCGGTCTTCTCGCTTTCCGTCTGCATCAAGGGCACGGTGAAGGAGACGCTGGGCCAGATCAACGGCAACATCATCGTGGGCGGCGAGTTGATCCGCCCCGGCGACGTGATCCGCGGCGATGCCGACGGGCTGGTGGTGGTGCGGCGCGAGGATGCGGCCGAGGTGGCGCGCAAGTCCGCCGCGCGGGAAGAGGCCGAGGCAGGCTATATCGCCGCCTACAAGGCCGGCCGCACCATCATCGATGTCTGCAACCTGGAAGCGGTGCTGAAGGCCAAGGGCCTGACCACCGACCTCTGACCCATCCGCCGGAGAATGCCATGAAGCTCGCCCGCCGCGTCACCGACATCCGCGTCTCGCCCAGCACCGCCGCGGCGCAGAAGGCGCGGGACCTCAAGGCCGAGGGCCGCGATATCGTCGACCTGACCGTGGGCGAGCCCGATTTCGACACGCCCGACCGGATCAAGGCGGTCGCCATCGCGGCGATCCACGCGGGCGACACCAAGTACACCCCCGTCAACGGCACCCCGGCGCTGCGCGAGGCGATCCGCCACGACTATCGCAGCCGCCACGGCATCGACTGCGGGCACGACCGGATCTGCGTGGGCGGCGGGGCCAAGCAGATCCTGTTCCTGGCCTTCATGGCCACGGTGGAGGCCGGGGACGAGGTGATCATCCCCGCGCCCTACTGGGTCAGCTATCCCGACATGGTGGTGGCCAACGGCGGCACCCCGGTGATCGTGGCCTGCGCCGAGGCCGAGCGGTTCAAGCTGACGCCGGCGGCGCTGGAGGCCGCGATCACCCCCGCCACCCGCTGGCTGGTGCTGAACTCGCCCTCTAACCCCACCGGGGTGGCCTATACGCCGGACGAACTGCGCAGTCTGGGCGAGGTGCTGCTGCGGCATCCGCATGTCTTCGTACTGTGCGACGAGATTTACGATCGCATCTGGTATGCCGACTTCCCCGCCACCGGCATCGTCAGCGCGGTGCCGGAGCTGGTGGACCGGGCGCTGGTGGTGAACGGCGTCTCCAAGTCCCACGCGATGACCGGCTGGCGCATCGGCTATGCCGCCGGGCCGAAGGACCTGATCGCCGCCATCAACAAGCTGCAATCGCAGATGTCCTCCTGCCCCTCCTCGATCAGCCAGGCCGCAGCGGCCGCGGCGCTGACCGGCAACCAGGCCGAGGTGGAGGAGACCGTCGCGGTCTACCGCCAGCGCCGCGACCGGGCCTGGGCGCGGCTGAACGCCATTCCCGGCCTCAGCTGCATCAAGCCCGACGGCGCCTTCTACCTGTATCCCAACTGCGCCGGGCTGATCGGCAAGACCACGCCCGCCGGCAAGCGGATCGAGAACGACCTGGACTTCGTGATCTACCTGCTGGAATCCGAAGGGGTCGCGGCCATCCATGGCGCAGCCTACGGGGTGGAGCCGCATTTCCGCATCTCCACCGCCACCTCGATGGAGATCCTCGAGGACGCCTGCACCCGCATCGAACGGGCCTGCGCCGCGCTGCGCTAGCCCGTTTACGGCGGGATCCGCCTTCTCTATCCTCCCCCGGACGGGAGAGGGGGCGGCATGGATACCAAGCGGCTGCAGGCCTTCGTGCGGATCGTCGACATCGGCAGCATCACCCGCGCCTCGGCCATCCTGCGCATCGCCCAGCCCGCGCTCAGCCAGCAGATCACCGCGCTGGAGGCGCATTTCGGCAAGCCGCTGCTCCTGCGCTCCAAGCGGGGCGTGGTGCCGACCGAAGCGGGCCGGGTGCTCTATCGGCACTGCCAGCGGATCCTGAAGCAGATGGAACAGGCCGAGCTGGACGTCTCGGCCACCTCCGAGGCGATCACCGGCTTCGTCTCGGTCGCGCTGGCGCCGCTCAGCCTGGGCTCGCTGATCGCGGTGCAGCTGATGGCGGCGATCCGCGAGAAGTATCCCGGCATCGTGCTGCACATCAACGAGAACGTGGGCGGCGTGATCAGCGAGCAGGTGATGACCGGCAAGACCGACGTGGCGCTGATCTTCGACCCGGGCGGCATCCCCAGCCTGTCCTTCGAGCCGATCACCACCGAGGAACTCTACTTCGTCACCACCCGCCGCGGGGACGATGAGGCCGAGCCTGCCGAGGAGATCACCCTGGCCGAGGCCGTGGCCGGCCCGCTGGTCCTGCCGCGGCGGATCCACACCATCCGGCAGGTGATCGACACCACGCTGTCGCGTGCCGGGCTCTCGGCCACGGTGATCGCCGAGACCGAGTCGATCTCGCTGCTGGCCGGGGCGGTGGCCGAGGGGCTGGGCGACACCATCCTGCCCCGCTCGGCCGCCTTCGCGGTCAGGCGGCGGTTCCCGGATGCCCGGCTCCTGCGCATCCGGCGGCCGAACATGAAGGTCTCGATGGCCATCTGCATCTCGGGCCAGCTGCCGCTGTCCGAACCCGCCGCCGTGGTCCGCGACCACCTCATGCGGCTGGCGCAGGATTTCGCCAAACGCGCCTGAGCGTCAGCCGGTGGACTGCCGCAGCCGCAGCTCCGGGGCGATGGCGATCCGGGCGGGGCCGGTCTGCCTGCCGTCCAGCACGTCCAGGATCAGTTCCGCCGCCCGCTGGCCGATCCGGCGGGGGAAGGGGTCGATGGTGGTCAGCGGGGGGACCGCGATCTCCCCGATCTCGTAGTCGCCGAAGCCCGCGATCCAGATCTCGCCCGGCACCGCCACGCCCCGCCGCTGGCATTCGGTCAGCGCGCCGAAGGCCGGCAGGTCCGAGACGCAGATCACCGCCTGCGTGTCGGGCCATTCCGCCAGCAGCCGGGCCATGGCCGCCGCCCCCTCGCGCATCGAGATCGGCGGCTCGCCCGCGGCTACCAGGCGGGACGGGTCGAGGCCCTGGTCGCGCATCGCCTGCACGAACCCCGCCCGCCGGTCGAAGCCGCGCGAATCGCGCTCGCTGTCGCCGCCGAGGAAGGCGATCCGCGTCAGGCCGCGGGCGGTGAAATGCCCGACCATCCCGCGCACCGCCTCGGCGTTGGAAAAGCCCACCACATGGCCCAGCGGCCGGGCCGGCAGGTCCCAGGTCTCGATCACCGGGATGCCGGCGTTTTCCAGCAGGCGCCGGGCGCGGTCGGTGTGCTGGCCGCCGGTGACCACGATGGCCTCGGGCCGGCGACGCAGCAGCTGTTCGATCAGCCGCTCCTCCTCGGCCAGGTCATAGTCGGTATAGCCCAGCAGGATCTGCAGCCCGCGCTCCTTCAGCCCCTCGGTCAGGCCGCCCACCGTCTCGGCGAAGTTGGCGTTGTTGATCGAGGGGATGGTGACGGCCACGAAATCCGTGCGCTGCGACCGCAGGTTCGAGGCGGTGCTGTCGAAGACATAGCCCAGCTCCTCGGCCGCGCGCAAAATGGTCTGGCGCGTGGCGTCGCTGACCGAGGCGTCGCGGCGGAAGGCCCGGCTGACCGTCATCGGCGAAACGCCGGCCAGGCGGGCCACATCGGCCATGATCGGGGCCTTGCGCGGAGTGCTCATGCCCCCTTGGTATCGCCATTGCCGGCCGAATCCAGCCCCTCCAGCGCCGTGGCGATCCGGTCGATCATCGCGGCCAGCGGCTGGTCGATGTCGATCGTGATCGCCTCCTCCGGCCCCGGCGGTTCCAGCGCGGCAAACTGGCTGTCGAGCAGCGAGGGCGGCATGTAGTGGCCCTTGCGCCCCGCCATGCGGGCGGCGATCACCTGCCGGTCGCCGGCCAGATGCACGAAGGTCACCGGCCCGCCCGCCCCCGCCCGCAGCCGGTCGCGATAGGCCCGCTTCAGCGCCGAACAACCGACGATCACCGGCGCGTCGTCGCGCAGCACGCCCGCCACCCGGTCCAGCCAGGGCCAGCGGTCGGCGTCCTGCAAGGCGATCCCGGCCCGCATCTTGGCGACGTTCTCGGCAGGATGCAGGTCGTCGCCGTCGCGATAGGGCAGGCCTAGGCGCGCGGCCAGCGCCTGCCCGACCGAAGTCTTGCCGCAGCCCGACACCCCCATGATGACGATCCGCCGGGTCATAGCGAGGCCGTGATCCCCCCGTCCACGTAAAGCACATGCCCGTTCACGAAGCTGGCGGCGTCGGAGGCCAGGAAGATGCAGGCGCCCTGCAATTCCTCCACCCGTCCCCACCGCCCCGCCGGCGTGCGCTTTTCCAGCCAGGCGGAGAACGCCGGGTCGGCCACCAGCGCCGCGTTCAGCGGCGTGTCGAAATAGCCCGGGGCGATGGCGTTGCAGTTCAGCCCGTGCTTGGCCCAGTCGGTCGCCATGCCCTTGGTCAGGTTGCCCACCGCCCCCTTGGTCGCGGTATAGGGGGCGATCCCCGGCCGGGCCAGCGCGGTCTGCACGCTGGCGATGTTGATGATCCGGCCCCGCCCGCGGCCGATCATGTGCCGCGCCACGGCCTGGCCCACATGGAACACGCTGGCGACGTTGCATTGCAGGAGCCGCTGGAAGGCGTCGGCCGGGAAATCCTCCAGCGGCGCGCGGTGCTGCATTCCGGCGTTGTTGACCAGGATGTCGATGGCCAGGCCCTGCGCCTCGAACCCGTCCACCGCGGCCCGCACCGCGTCATGGTCGGTGGCGTCGAAGGCCAGGGTGCGGGCGCCGGGAATGCGGGCGGCGGCCTCGGCCAGCTTCGCGGTGTCGCGCCCGTTCAGAACCACCTCGGCCCCCGCCGCGGCCAGCCCCTGCGCCAGCGCGAAGCCGATGCCCTGCGACGATCCGGTGACCAGCGCCCGCCGCCCCGTCAGGTCGAACAGTTGAACCACCATGCGCACCCCCTGGATTCCGGCTGGACAAACCCGGCCGGGCGAGACTATGTTATCGATAACATCACCTGTCAAGCGCCGAGGTTCGCAGCCCATGTCGAAGCCCCACATATTGCAGGCCGGCCCCTATCCCGAGTGGGACCAGGAGCCGCTGGACCAGGCCTTCCACGTCCACCGCTGGTTCGAGGCCGCGGACCGGGCCGCCTTCCTGGCCGAGGTCGGGCCGCAGGTGCGCGCCATCGCCACCCGGGGCGAGCTCGGCGCCGATGCCGCGACGATCGCCGCCTGCCCGCAACTGGAGATCATCAGCGTCTACGGCGTGGGCTTCGATGCGGTGGATCTGGACGCCGCCCGCGCCCGCGGCATCCGCGTCACCAACACGCCCGACGTGCTGACCAGCGACGTGGCCGACCTGGGCGTGGCGATGATGCTGATGCAGTCGCGCGGGATGCTGGGGGCCGAGACCTGGGTGCGCGATGGGTCCTGGGCGTCCAGGGGGCTCTATCCACTGAAGCGCCGGGTCTGGGGCCGCCGCGCCGGTGTGCTGGGGCTGGGCCGCATCGGGTTCGAGGTCGCCAAGCGGCTGGCCGGCTTTGACATGCAGATCGCCTATTCCGACGTGGGGCCGAAGGACCATGCGCGGGACTGGGAGTTCATCGCCGATCCGGTCGCCCTGGCCGAACGGTCGGATTTCCTGTTCGTGACGCTGGCCGCCTCGGCCGCCACCCGGCATATCGTGGGCGACAGGGTGATCCGGGCGCTGGGGCCGGAGGGGATGCTGATCAACATCTCCCGCGCCTCCAACATCGACGAATCCGCCCTGCTGGACGCCTTGGAGTCCGGCGCGCTAGGGTCCGCCGCGCTGGATGTGTTCGAGGGCGAGCCGGCGCTGAACCCGCGCTTCCTGTCCCTGCCCAACGTCCTGCTGCAACCCCACCACGCCAGCGGCACCATCGAGACCCGCAAGGCCATGGGCCAGCTGATGCGAGACAACCTGACCGCGCATTTCGCGGGCCAGCCGCTGCTGACCCCGGTGCTGTGATGAAGGCCATCGTCATCCACGCCGCCCATGACCTGCGGATCGAGGATCAGCCGGAGGAACCGCTCGGCACCGGGCAGGTGCGGCTGCGGCTGGCCACCGGCGGGGTCTGCGGATCGGACCTGCATTACTACCACCACGGCGGCTTCGGCACCGTGCGCCTGAAGCAGCCGATGATCCTGGGGCATGAGGTTTCGGCGCATGTCGAGGCGCTGGGGCCCGAGGTGACCGGCCTCACCCCCGGGCAACTGGTCGCCGTCTCGCCCTCGCGCCCCTGCGGCGCCTGCCGCTATTGCCTGGAAGGGCTGCCGAACCAGTGCCTGCACATGCGGTTCTACGGCAGCGCCATGCCTTTCCCCCACATCCAGGGCGCCTTCCGCGAGGTGCTGGTGGCCGATGCCGCGCAATGCGTCGATGCCACCGGCCTGACCCCGGGCGAGGCCGCGATGGCCGAGCCGCTGGCGGTCACCCTGCACGCCACCCGGCGGGCGGGCGAGATGCTGGGCAAGCGGGTGCTGGTCACCGGCTGCGGCCCGATCGGGGTGCTGGCGATCCTGGCCGCGCGCCGGGCCGGCGCGGCCGAGATCGTAGCGACCGACCTGTCGGACTTCACCCTGGCGCTGGCCCGCAAGGCCGGGGCGGACCGCGTGATCAACACCGGCGCCGACCCCGAGGCGCTGGCCGCCTATGCCCCCGACAAGGGGTATTTCGACATCCTCTACGAGTGCACCGGCGTGGCCGCGGCGCTGGCCGGGGGGATCGGCGCCTTGCGGCCGCGGGGGATCATCCTGCAACTCGGCCTCGGCGGCGACATGACGCTGCCGATGATGGCGATCACGGCGAAGGAACTGGACCTGCGCGGCTCCTTCCGCTTCCATTCCGAATTCGCGGTGGGCGTGGGGCTGATGCAGAAGGGGCTGGTCGACGTGAAGCCGCTGATCACCCATACCCTGGGGCTGGGGCAGGCGGAGGAGGCGTTCCGCCTGGCCTCGGACCGGCGGCAGGCCATGAAGGCGCAGATCGACTTCACGGCCTGAGGCCGGCGAAGGGGGGGAACCATGACGACCGACGACACCACCATCGGCCTGATCGGGCTGGGCACCATGGGCGCCGCGCTGGCGCTGAACATCGCCGAGAAGGGCTTTCCCATCGCGGTCTGGAACCGGACGGCCGAGGTCACCCGGGCCTTCCACCGCGATGCCGGCGCGCTGGCCCCCCGCATCACCCCCACCGCCACGCTGGCCGAGCTGGTGGCCGCGATCCGCCCGCCGCGGGCCATCGTGCTGATGGTGCCGGCCGGCCCGCCGGTGGACGAACAGCTGGCCGCGCTGGCCCCGCTGCTGGGGCCGGAGGACCTGGTGATCGACGCCGGCAACGCCAATTTCCACGACACCGACCGCCGGCAGGCGGCGGGCCTGCCGTTCCGCTTCATGGGTATCGGGGTCTCGGGCGGCGAGGAGGGGGCGCGGCACGGGCCCGCGATCATGGCGGGCGGCGGGCCCGAGGACTGGGCGCGCATGGCGCCGGTGCTGCAGGCCATCGCCGCGCGGGCCGAGGACGGCACGCCTTGCGCCGACCACATGGGGCCGGCCGGCGCGGGGCATTTCGTGAAGGCCGTGCACAACGGCATCGAATACGCCGACATGCAGATGATCGCCGAGACCTACGGCATCATGCGCGACGGCCTGGGCCTGCCGGCCGAGCGGATCGGCGAGGTGTTCGAGGGCTGGAACGGCGGCATCCTGCGCTCCTACCTGATCGAGATCTCGGCCGCCGTGGCCAAGGCGCGCGATCCGCTGGGCGACGGGCCCCTGCTCGATATGATCGTGGATGCCGCCGGGCAGAAGGGCACCGGCCGCTGGACGGCCATCGAGGCGCAGAACCTGGCCGCCCCCGTGCCGGTGATCGAGGCCGCGGTGATGGCGCGCAACGTCTCGGCCCGGCGCGAGGAACGCGCGGCGGGCGAGGCGCTGTTCGGCCCCGCGCCGCAGCGGCTGGACGGTCAGCTGGATCTGGCCGCGCTGGAGGGCGCGATGATCGCCGGCAAGATCCTCTGCTATGCGCAGGGCTTCGCCATGATGACGGCGGCGGCGCGGGAATTCGGCTGGGACCTGCACATGCCGGCCATCGCCCGGGTCTGGCGCGCGGGCTGCATCATCCGCTCGGCCATGCTGAACGACATGGCCGAAGCCCTGGCCGAGGCGCCCGACCGCAACCTGATCCTCGCCCCCCGCTTCGCCGGCCTGTTGCGCGACACCCTGCCCGCGTTGCGCCGGGTGGTGGCGGCGGGGGCCGGGAACGGGCTGGCGGTGCCGGCGCTTTCCGCCGGGCTCGCCTGGTTCGACATGATGCGCACCGCGCGGGGCACCGCCAACATGATCCAGGGCCAGCGCGACTATTTCGGCCTGCACGGCTTCCGGCGGCTGGACGGGCAGGACCTGCCCCACGGCCCCTGGGCGCGGGGCTGACCACCCCCGGGCGGCGAAACTTAGCCGACATGCAAACTTTCCGCTTGCCGCGGGGCGGCGGCAGGGTATGGTTAGCACCATGGCTAAGCATGACCCCGACCTCTCGCTGCTCTTCCACGCCCTGTCGGACCCCACCCGGCGGGCGATCCTGACCCGGCTGGCCGCCGGGCCGGCGCCGGTCAGCGAACTGGCCGGCCCCACCGGCCTGCGGCTGCCCACCGTGATGCGGCATCTGTCGGTGCTGGAGGACGCCGGGCTGATCGCCACGGCGAAGGACGGGCGGGTGCGGACCTGCGCCATGGTGCCCGAGGCGCTGGCCCCGGTGCGCGGCTGGCTCGACGAACAGCGGGCGATCTGGGAATCCCGGCTGGACCGGCTGGACGACTACGTGATGAAACTGATGAAGGAACGCATGAAATGAAACCCGAGCTGGACCCCGAGACCGACCTGAGCTTCACCCGCACCCTGGACGTGCCGCGGCAGCTGGTCTGGGACTGCTGGACGAAACCCGAGCATATCCCGCATTTCTTCATCCCCGCGCCGCACAAGGTGACGGCAGTGGACATCGACCTGCGCGTGGGCGGCCGGTTCAATACCACCTTCGACGTGGAAGGCAACGTGATGGACAACAAGGGCGTCTATCTCGAGGTGGTGCCGGGCGAGAAGCTGGTGTTCACCGATGCCTATACCGAGGGCTGGAAACCCGCGCCCGAGCCCTTCATGACCGCGATCCTGCTGCTCAGCGATGCCCCCGGTGGCGGCACGACCTATACCGCCATCGCTCGCCACCGGAACCCCGAGACCCGCAAGTCGCACGAGGACATGGGGTTCTTCGACGGCTGGGGCACGGTGGTGACGCAGCTGGAAGCCTATGCCAAGGGTCTGATGAAATGACCCGCTTCGCCACGCTGGACTTCGAGCGGCGGGTGGAGGCGCCCGTCGCCACCCTCTGGCAGGCCTGGACGGCGCCGGCCGCCCGCGCGGTCTGGGCCGCGCCCTCGGCCGATGTCAAGGTGGACTTCATCGAGGCCGACACCCGGGTCGGCGGGCGCGAGGTCTCGCTCTGCAAGGTGGCGGGCCAGCCCGATATCCGCTGCGAGGCCGGCTGGCTGGAATTGCAGCCCGCCCGGCGCAGCGTGAACTACGAGGTGGTCTCCGCCGAAGGCGTCACGCAATCCGCGGCGCTGGTGACGGCGGATTTCGCCGAGGCGGGCGAGGGCAGCCGGGTCACCGTCACGGTGCAGCTGTCGTCGCTGGCGCAGGACATGGAGGCCGGCTATCGCCAGGGCTTCGGCGCGGGGCTGGACAATCTGGCCGGCGTGGCCGGGCGGACCATGGTGCTGGAACGGGTGATCCGCGCGCCGCGGCCGGTGGTCTGGGACGCCTGGCTGAACCCCGAGACGCTGCCGCGCTGGTGGGGGCCCGACGGGTTCTCCTGCCGCACCAAGCGGATCGACCTGCGGGCGGGCGGCGAATGGGTCTTCGACATGATCGGCCCGGACGGCAAGGTCTATCCGAACCACCACCTTTACAGGCAGATCCAGCCGGAGGAACGCCTGGGCTATACGCTGCTCTGGGGCGAGAACGGGCCGAAACACGCCGACGCCTGGGCGGCGTTCGAGGAAACCGACGGAACGACGAAGGTCACCCTCGGCATGGTCTTCACCACCGTGGCCGAGTTCCAGACCGCCAAGGGCTTCGGCGCGGTGGAGCTGGGGCTGCAGACCCTGGGCAAGCTGGCGCGCTTCGTCGGCGCGGAGTGAAGGGGCCGCCCCCGATCTTGCGATACCCCGCGGCCGCGCCTACCTTCAGGCCACCCCACCGGAGACGCCATCGACATGGACCTGACCCTCGCCGCCTTCGCCCCTTCGGTTCCGCTGCGAGAAGCCCTGTTCCATGCCCGCCTCCGTTTCCCTTTCCGGCCTGTCCTGGTCCACGCCTGACGGCGCGCCGCTCTTCACCGGCATCGACCTGGCCTTCGGCCCCGAGCGCACCGGCATCGTCGGGCGCAACGGGACCGGGAAGACCACGCTGCTGCGCCTGATCGCCGGCGACCTCGCCCCGGCCGCGGGGCGGGTGCAGGTCTCCGGCACCGTCGCGATGATGCGGCAGGAGGCGATGGAGCGCCCCGGCGACACCATCGCCGACCTGTTCGGCGTGCGGGCCGCGCTCGACCTGCTCGACCGGGCCGAGGCCGGGCTTGCCGGCGCCGAGGAACTGGCCGAGGCGGACTGGACCCTGCCCGCGCGGATCGAGGCCGCGCTGTTGCGCTGCGGCCTTTCCGCGGGGCCGCAGACCCGGCTGGCCACGCTCTCCGGCGGGCAGCGCAGCCGTGCCGCCCTGGCCGAGCTGGTCCTGGCCGAGCCGGATTTCCTGCTGCTGGACGAGCCGACCAACAACCTCGACCGCGCCGGGCGCAGGGCGGTGATCGACCTCATCGGGGGCTGGACGGGCGGGGCGATCGTCGTCAGCCACGACCGCGAACTGCTGGAGGAAATGGACGCCATCGTCGAGCTCACCTCGCTGGGCGCGACCCGCTACGGCGGGAACTACAGCGCCTTCCGGCAGCGCAAGGATGCCGAGTTGGAGGCGGCGGCCCGCGATCTCGCCCATGCGGAAAGGGCCCGCAGCGACACCGCCCGCCGCGCGCAGCAGGCCGCCGAGCGCAAGGCGCGCAAGGACGGCGCCGGGCACAGGGCGCGGGCCAGGGGCGACCAGCCGAAAATCCTGATGGATGCCGCGAAGGGCCGGGCCGAAGCCTCGGGCGGCGCGGCGGCCCGCCTGCGCGATGCCCGGCGTGAGGCGGCGGAGGAGGCACTGGCCGCCGCCCGCGAAAGGATCGAGATCCTGCAACCCCTGCGCATGGACATTCCCCCGACCGGCCTTCCGCCCGGCAGGACGGTGCTGCGGCTGGACAGCGTGACCGGCGGCCACGACCCCAACCGCCCGGTCATCCGCGACCTGTCGCTGACCCTCACCGGCCCCGAGCGGGTGGTCGTCGCCGGGCCGAACGGCAGCGGCAAGACCACGCTCGTCCACCTCGTCACCGGCCGGATCCCGCCGCAACGCGGCCGGGTGGAGCTGATGGTGCCCTTCGCGCTCTTGGACCAGCATGTGGATCTGCTCGACCCGGCGCGCAGCCTGCGCGACAACTTCGAGCGCCTGAACCCTGCAGCGGATGCGCATGTGGCCCATGCGGCGCTGGCGCGGTTCGGCTTTCGCGCGGCGGATGCCCTGCGCCGGGCGGGCGAACTGAGCGGGGGCGAGCGCCTGCGCGCCGGCCTCGCCTGCGCCCTCGGGGCCACGCCGCCGCCCCAGCTGCTGATCCTGGACGAGCCGACCAACCATCTGGATCTGGACGGCATGGCCGCCCTGGAGGCCGCGCTCGCCGCCTATGACGGCGCGGTGCTGGCCATCAGCCATGACGAGGCCTTTCTCAAATCGCTCGCGCCGGATCGGACGATCCGCCTGGGGGAATGACGGCGGCGCAACGCGCGGGCCGCGGCCAGCGTGAAGGCGACGCGCGAGTTGCTGGCGGACGGGACCGCCTGACCCACGGCGCCCGGGGGCCTCCGCAGGAATCGCTTTCCCCGGGAAACCTTTGTCGCTTACCCTCTGGGTTGTCTTCCGAATGGGTTGTTTCAGGCATATGCCCCTCCCAACGGCATCCGATTTTCCGGTCTGCACGGCCCGTCGCGGGGAAACCCGGCGGAGGTGGGAGCTTGCCGGCGGTACGCTGGAGATGACGGTCCATGCCGGGGCCGACCCGGACGGCCTTTTGCAGGTGGCCGAGCGGATCAATCCCCGGCGGCCCTTCCTCTTCGTCTCCACCGTGCTGGGCCGGCACATCCCGGTCGATGCCGCACGCCACCGCGCCGTGCTGCGCGAGCTGGCGGCGGCGGTCCCGCTCGACACCCCGCATCCGGTGCTGCTCGCGGGCTTTGCCGAGACCGCCGTGGGGCTGGGGGCCGGCGTGCATGACGAGTTGGCGCGGCGGACGGGGCGGGCCGATCTGGTCTGCCTGTCCTCCACCCGCCACACCGGGGTGGGCGAGACCTGGGTCGAGTTCCGCGAGGATCACAGCCACGCCCCCGACCACGCGCTGCTGCGCCCCCACCCCAGCCTGCGCCCGCTGGTCGAGGCGGCGGAAACGCTGGTGCTGGTGGACGACGAGGCTTCGACCGGCCGCACCTTCGCGGCGGTGGCCGGGGCGCTGGCCCGTGCCCGCGGGCGGGGGTTCCGGGCGATCCACCTGGCGACGCTGACCGATTGGTCGGGGGGCGAGGCGGCGCGGCGCGTGGCGGCGGCGGCCGGCGCGGCCAGGGTCACCATGTCCGCGCTGGTCAGCGGCGCCTACAGCTGGTCGCCCCGCGGCCTGGCCCCGGCCCGGGCGCTGCCCGCCGGCTGCGCCGCCCTGCCGGTGGCCGACCTGGGCGCGGACCCGGGGAACTGGCGCCACGGCCTGCCCGCCGGGCCGCCGGATGCCCCCGCCGGCGCCGCCGCCCGTCGCACGCTTGTCATCGGCACGGGGGAATATGTCTGGCCGGCGTTCCTTCTGGCGGAGAGGATCGGCGGCGGGGCGGCATTCCTGGCCACCACCCGCTCGCCGGTCGCGCCGGGGCCGGCGATCCGCAGCAAGGCGGTCTTTGCCGACCACTACGGGCTGGGGATCGAGATGTATCTGCACAACGTGGTCCCGCAGGACTGGGACCGCATCCTGCTCTTGGTGGAGGGCGAGGCGGGGCGCATCTGTCCGCGGCTGGCCGCCCACCTGGGCCGGTTCACCGCGCTGACCGCCGCCGGCCCGGTGGCCTTCGACGGGGGGCGGCCCGCATGACCCTGCACGCCACGCCCCCCCTTGGCCCGGTGATCCTGACCGACCTGGACGACACGATCTTCACCACCATGAAAAGCTATGGCGGGCAGGACCCCCAGTCGCTGCGGCAGGTGGCCGAAGGGGGCAACGGCAACCATTCCTACATGTGCGGCCGGCGGCAGGCGATCTGGGGCTGGCTGGCGGCCGGGGCCACGGTGATCCCGGTCACCGCCCGCAGCCGGGAAAGCTTCGCCCGCGTCCGCCTGCCCTTCGCCCATGGCGCGGTGCTGTCGAACGGCGCGGTGATCCTGGGGCCGGACGGCGGCCCGGACCGGGGCTGGCACCGCCGGACCGAGGCGATCTGCGCCACCGCCGCCCCCCTGCTGGCCGAGGCGGAGGGCTTTGCCGCCGGCCTGGGCGATGCCTATCGCCACGCGGTGCACCGCCTGGGCGACGCGGTGGTCGGCCTGACCATCAAGTCGAACCCGCATACCGGCGACGACGCCGCCGCCGCCCGGCATCTGGCGCCGCTGCGCGAGCAACTCGCCGCCCGGCTGCCGGGCCTGGTGCTGGCGGTCAACGGCAACGCGCTGGCGATCCTGCCCGCCGGCATCTCGAAACTGGCGGCGGTGCGGCACCTGCTGGCCACGCGGCCCGACCTGGCCGGGCGGCCGCTGATCGGGGCCGGCGACAGCCACGCCGACCTGCCCTTCATGCAGCTCTGCGACATCGTGCTGGTCCCCAACGGGACGCGCAACGCCGAGATCCTGTTCGGCCTGCTGGAGAGGTGAGCCCATGAATGCGCCCGCCTGCCGCGCCGGAGAGCCGGGTTTCCCGGGGTCCTACGAGGCGGGCGACATCACCTTCCTGCTGACCCCGGTTACCCTGGCCCCGACCGGGCTGGCCGAGAAGGAGGCGCTGATCCAGTCGGGCCGCCGGCATTATTCCGAGATGATCTCGGAAGAGCCGCGGCCGGACGGGGAGCATCTGGCGATCTTCCGCGCCGCCTGGGCGCGGCACCGCGACCGGCTGGCAGCCGAGGTGCGGGCGCTGGCGGCGGGGATCGCGGCGCGGGTGGCACGTGGGGAACTCGCGCCGCAGGTCACCCTATGCTCGCTGGTGCGCGCCGGCGTGCCGGTGGGCGTGCTGCTGCGCCGCACGCTGGCCGCCGCCGGGGTGGACGTGGCGCATTACGGCGTGTCCATCATCCGCGACCGGGGGCTCGACGCCGCCGCGATGGAACATATCCGCGCCCGGCGGCCGGAAGACGGCATCGTCTTCGTCGACGGCTGGACCGGCAAGGGGGTCATCGCGGCCGAGTTGCGGCGCAGCTGGCGCGGGCTGGCCGGGCGCGAGGCGCTGCTGGCCGTGCTGGCCGACCCCTGCGGCGCGGCGGATCTGGCGGGTTCGCGCGAGGACTGGCTGATCCCCAGCGGGCTTCTGGGCGCCAATGTCTCGGGGCTGGTGTCGCGCTCGATCCTGATCCCGGGGGCCGGCGGGTTCCACGGCACCGTGCCGGTCGCCCATCTGGCCGACATGGACTTCTCGCGCGCCTTTGTGGAGGACATCGACCGGCTGGCGCGCGAACCCGGGCCGGCCCAAGATCCCGCCGGCGACCCGGCGGATACCGCGCGGACCCGGGCCGCCGCCACGCTGGAAGGGTTGCAGGCGCGCTTCGGCCCCATGGACCCCAACCGCATCAAGCCCGGCATCGCCGAGGCCACCCGCGCCGTGCTGCGGCGGTGCCCCGACCTGGTGATCCTGCGCGAGGCCGGGGATCCCGACCTGGCCGGGCTGGTCCACCTCTGCCGCAGGGGCGGGGTGCGGATGGTCGAGGACGGCGCGCTGACCGGGCCGTGGCGGGCCGTCACCCTGATCGGAAGGGCGGGCGCATGAGCGAAGGCGCATGGGGGCTGGGCGCGACGCTCTACATGCCGGCGGTCAACCGGCACGCGGCGGCGGTGCTGCGCGCCGAACCGGGGGCGCAGGCCTGGGGCGCGGGCTCGGTCGTCATCTGCCTGGAAGACGCGCTGAGCGACGCCGACGTGGGCTGCGCGCTGGATGTGCTGCGCGCGGCGCTGCCGCTGCGCGCCGCGCGCCTCGGCGATCTCGCGCCCGGGCAGCGCCCGCGGACCATGGTCTTCGTCCGCCCGCGCGACCTGGCCATGGCGCAGCGCATCGCCGACCTTCCCGGCGCGGGTTCGCTGGACGGGTTCATCATCCCCAAGATGACCGCCGGCAACGCCCGCAACTGGCTGGCCTTCGCCCACGGCCGCGCGGCCCGCATCATGCCGACGCTGGAGGGGGCGGAGTTCTTCGACCCCGCCGGCGTGGGTGCGATCCGCGACATCTTCGACGCCGAGGGCCGCGGCGCGATCCTGGCCGTCAGGATCGGCGGCAACGACCTGCTGCGATGCCTGGGCCTGCGCCGCACCCGCGGGCGGACCAGCCACGAGGGGCCGCTGGCCTGGCCGCTGGGGCTGATCGCCACCGGGCTGATGGCGCATGGCTATCCGGTGACCGCCCCGGTCTACGACGTGATCGACGATCTCGACACCCTGGCGCGCGAGGTCGCCCGCGACGTGGAGCTGGGCTTCGTCGGCAAGACCGCGATCCATCCGGCGCAGGTTCCGGTGATCCACGCGGCGCTGAAGGTCGACCCGACCGACCTGCACCTGGCGCGCGCGATCCTGGATGACGGCGCGGCGGCTGTGTTCCAGATCGGCGGGATGATGTGCGAGCCGGCCACCCATCGCGCCTGGGCCGGCCGCATCATCGCCGCCGCGGCCCGCTGGGGATTGCGGGAGCCCGGCCCGGCAACGGCCGTGCAGCCCAGGCGGGGCCGGACCGCCCGCCGCAGGGCGGGCTGACCGGCGGGCGGAGGAAGGCGAAGGGGGGGCTCATGCGGATCTGGTACACCAAGGGGTTCGGCAACACGGCCGAGGCGATCCGCCTGATCCGCGCCGATCCGGCGGGCGCCGGCTTCACCCTGGTCGCCGGGCATACCGATCCCGGCAATCCGGTCGCGCGCGCCGCCCATGCCTTCATCCGCGAGCCCGAGCGCGAGGGCGCGGCCTATGCGGACTGGCTGCTGCGCACCGCCCGCCGCCGCGGGATCGGCCATGTCGTGGTCCAGCGCCACCCCTCCGCCGTCGCGGCCGCGCGCGGGCGGTTCGCGGCGGCGGGCATCGGCCTTTCCGTGGCGGCCACGCCCGAGGTCCTGGCGCTCCTGGCCGACAAGCACGCCTTCCAGACCGACCTCGCCCGGCCCGAGGTCATGGCCGCCGGCGTGCATGGGCACCGCGCGATCCCGTTTTCCAGCGTGGCCGAGTTCGACGCCGCCACCGAGGAGCTGCGCCCCGCCGCGCCCCATGGCCTCTGCGTCAAGCCGGTGCGGGGTATCTACGGCTCGGGCTTCCGCCGGATCGAGGAGGACGACCGCGACCTGGAGCGCATCCTGTCGGCCGACCCCGCCAACTTCTACCGCCTGTCGCGCCGGGCCTTCCGCGCCGCGCTGGCCAGTGCGCGCAAGGTGCCGCGGATGATCCTGATGCCCTATCTGCCGGGGGTGGAGCGCAGCGTGGATTTCGCCGCCTCGCGCGGCCGGGTCCTGGCCGCCGTCTGCCGGGTCAAGAAGGGCGGGGGCCAGAGGATCGAGCTGAAGGGCCCCTCGATCGAGGCCGCGCGGGTGCTGGCCGCGCGCTATCGGCTGGACGGGATGAACAACCTGCAGACCCGGGAATGCGACGGGGCGCAGGTGGTGCTGGAGATCAACCCGCGCATGTCGGGCGGCATGGCCATGGCCTGCCTGTCCGGGCTCAACCTGCCGCTGATCGCGCTGCTGGGCGGGCTGGGCCGCAGCGTCGAGGGCCTGCCCCGCCCCCGGGGCGGGCTGATGGTGGGCATGGCGCGGCGGGCAGCGATCCTCGGCGAACCGGACGGGGGGCCGATGGGCGGCGCCTCGTCGCTGCCCGGCTGAGGTGTCAGAGACTCGCCTCCAGCGCCGCGACGACGGCATCGCCCATGGCGGCGGTCGAGACCGGGGTGCCGCCGGCCGGACCCATCAGGTCGGCGGTGCGCAACCCGTCGGCCAGCACCTTCTCCACCGCCTTTTCCACCCGCGCGGCCTCTTCGCCCAGGTCGAAGGAATAGCGCAGCGCCATGGCGAAGCTCAGGATGCAGGCGATGGGATTGGCCTTGCCCTGCCCGGCGATGTCGGGGGCCGAGCCGTGCACGGGCTCGTAGAGCGCCTTGGGCCGGCCGTTGGCCATCGGCGCGCCCAGCGAGGCCGAGGGCAGCATCCCCAGCGATCCGGTCAGCATCGCGGCGAGGTCGGACAGAAGGTCGCCGAACAGGTTGTCGGTCACGATCACGTCGAACTGCTTGGGCCAGCGGGTCAGCTGCATGGCCCCGGCGTCGGCGTACATGTGGGAAAGCTCCACGTCCGGGTATTCCTTGTCGTGCACCTCCTGCACCACCTCGCGCCACAGGATGCCGGATTCCATCACGTTGGCCTTCTCCATCGAGCAGACCTTGCCCGCCCGCCGCCGCGCCAGCTCGAAGGCCGAACGCGCCACGCGGGCGATCTCGGATTCGGTGTAGCGCTGGGTGTTGATCCCCACCCGCTCGTTGCCTTCGGTGAAGATCCCCCGCGGCTCGCCGAAATAGACGCCCGAGGTCAGCTCCCGCACGATCATGATGTCGAGGCCCGCCACCACCTCCTTCTTCAGCGAGGAGAAGTCGGACAGCGCGTCGAAGCACTGGGCGGGGCGCAGGTTGGCGTAGAGATCCATCTCCTTGCGCAGGCGCAAAAGGCCGCGCTCGGGCTTCACGGAGAAATCCAGCTTGTCATAGGCCGGCCCGCCCACCGCGCCCAGCAGCACCGCATCGGCCGCCTGCGCCCGCGCCATGGCGGCGTCGGTCAGCGGCGTGCCGTGGGCGTCATAGGAGCAGCCGCCCACCAGATCCTCGCTCACGTCGAAGCGGATGCCGCGGCGGTCGCCCATCCAGGCGATGATCTTCTTCACCTCGGCCATCACCTCGGGGCCGATGCCGTCGCCGGCGAGGATGAGGAGGGAGGGATTGGCCATGGCGGTCTCCTGTGCGCTGTCGGCCAGCGCCTAGCGAACCGCCGGAACCGGGTCAAGGTCGGGGCAGCGCGATCTCCACCCAGACCGGCCGGTGGCGCGAGGCTTTGGCCAGCACACCCGCCAGCGGGTCGCCGGCAGCGGGCCACAGCACCCCGGCGGCGGTGACGGAAAGCCCGGCCGAGGGCAGCACGTAATCCACCCGCAGCGCCCCGGGCATCCCCGCCCGGGTGCCGTAGTCCGCGGTATCCAGCGCGGGGTCGCCCTGGTGCCCGGGCTCGGCGCGGCCATGGGCGCCGCGGGGCCGGGGGTCCTGCAGCGCGGGATGGGCCAGCAGCTCGGCGATCGCCCCCCGCCCGTCGCCATCCGCCGGGTCGGCATTGGCGTCGCCCAGCAGCACGAAGGGCGGCTCGGGCGGCGGAAACGGCAGGCGGCCCTCCAGCAGCCGCAGCCAGAAGGCGGTCTCGTCATGGTTGCGGGCCAGGTTGCGCTCGCCCCCCATGGGCGGGGCGGCGTGCCAGGCCAAGAGCCGCAGGCGGCCCCCGTCCGGCAGCACCAGCGGCACCTCCCAGAAGCCGGTGGAGGCCAGCCGCTGCACCCGCGCGACCTCGGCCGTCGCGGGCGGCATCCGATGGCCCGGCAGGTCGGCCCAGAGCAGGGCCGAGAAATCCCGCACCTCGCCCTCCGCCACCGGCAGCCGCGACAGCACCGCCATGCCGCCCCAGCCGGGATAGGGGCCGAAGCCCTGCGCATCCTCGGGCTCGCCCGCCACCCCGTTGCCGTCCAGATCGAGCCCCGTGGCCATCCCGCGGTTGGGCCGCAGGGCGAAGCGGTGGGGATAGTCCGCCCCCGCCCCGGCCAGCAGCGCGGCCAGCGCCGCCAGCGTGCGCCCCTCGGCGTCCCAGTCGATGTCGGTCAGCAGGATGGCATCGGCGTCCAGCGCCGCCAGCACCTCCACCGCCGCCAGGGTCGAGGCCCTTGGCCGGCCGGTCAGCTCGTGCAGCAAAAGCCCCGGCCCCTGCCGCGACAGG